>NZ_CP022961.1:666250-999375 GCF_002285795.1 Plantactinospora sp. KBS50 | reverse complement strand
GCCACCCGCTCCTTCATCTCCCCGGCGGCCTTGTTGGTGAAGGTGATCGCGATGATCTCACCGGGATGCACGTCCCGGGCGGCCAGCAGGTAGGCGATGCGGTGCGCCAGCACCCTGGTCTTGCCCGAGCCGGCACCGGCCACGATGAGCAGTGGGCTGCCGGAGTGGGTGACCGCCTCCCGCTGCGGGCCGTTCAACCCGGCGAGCAGTGCGGCGGCGTCGAGGCGTACGCCACGGTGGGGTCCGGCGGGGGTCGCGGCGCCGGGCGGCCGGGGACCGGCGGGCGGCGGTTCGAAGAGAGCATGCATCGCTTGGCGAGTCTATGCCGGCGCCCCGACAACAAGGCGGCCCCGCCCGATCGGTCACCAACTCGTCACCCGCAGGCTCTGGCAGGATCGGCGCAGATCAAGAACGATGTCCGGGGCGTACCCCCATGCCCTCGGATCGATTGGACGAACACATGCGTTCACCGCGTACGCGCGGCCGAAGTGCGCTGCGTCACCTCGCGGCCCCCGCTCTGGCGCTTGCCCTCGTTGCCGCGGCGCCGTTGGCCAGCTCGCACACCACCCGCAGCGCCGCACAGCCCGTGCCGGCGCCGGTTTCCGTTTCCTTCGGCAAGCCGCTGGGCCAGCCCGTCAAGGGCCAGTTCCTCAGCTACAACGACTTCCACGGCGCCATCGACCCGCCCACCGGCAGCGGCGCGGCCGTCAACGGCACGCCGGCCGGTGGGGTGGAGTACCTGGCCACCTGGCTGAAGAAGCTGCGCGCCGAGGCGGCGGCGCAGGGCCGGGTCACCACCACCGTCGGCGCCGGTGACCTGATCGGAGCAAGCCCGCTGGTCAGCGCCGCCTTCCACGACGAGCCGACGATCGAGCTGATGGATCTGGTCGGCCTGCAGGTCAGCTCGGTCGGCAACCACGAGTTCGACGAGGGCGTCCGGGAGCTGCTGCGCATGCAGCTCGGCGGCTGTCACCCGACCGACGGCTGCCAGGACGGCGACGGCTTCGCCGGCGCCAAGTTCCACTACCTCGCGGCCAACACCATCGACAAGCGGACCGGCCTGCCGATCCTGCCCCCGATCGACATCAAGTTCATCGGCGGCGTACCGGTCGGCTTCGTGGGTGTGACGCTGGAGGGCACGGCCGGCATCGTCAACCCGGCCGGCATCACCAACGTGACCTTCAAGGACGAGGTCGAGACCGCCAACAAGTGGGGCGGCCTGCTGCGGCTGTTCGGGGTCAAGGCCCAGGTGCTGCTGGTGCACGAGGGCGGCTCGCAGGCCGCGCCGCCCAGCCCGATCGGCATCTCGGACTGCAACAACTTCTCCGGGCCGATCGTGGACATCGTCAAGGGGCTGAACCCCGAGTTCGGCCTGGTGGTCTCCGGCCACACGCACCGGTGGTACTCGTGCAGCCTGCCCAACTCCTCGGGTGCGCACAGCGTGGTCACCAGCGCCGGCACCAACGGCCAGCTGATCACCGACATCGACTACACCCTGGACCGGCGGACCGGCCGGTTCACCGACATCACCGCGCACAACGTGATCGTCGAGAACGGGGTGCAGAACCCGGACGGGACCTGGCAGCAGACCTCGTCCGGTGGGTACGTGCTGAACCCGGACCTGGTCGACCCGGCCGCCAAGCGGCTGGCCGACAAGTACCGCACCGCGGTGGCGCCGCTCGCCAACCGGGTGGTGGGCTCGATCACCGCCGACATCGTCCGGGACGTCCAGCCGAACCAGGAGAGCCCGCTCGGCGACGTGATCGCCGACGCCCAGCTCGCCTGGACCACGGACGACGGCGCCCAGGTCGCGCTGATGAACCCGGGTGGCATCCGCGCCTCGCTCATCCACGGGGCGTCCGCCGGCGGTGAGGCGGCCGGCGAGGTCACCTACGGCGAGGCGTTCACGGTCCAGCCGTTCAACAACCTGGTGGTCACCCAGACGTTCACCGGGGCACAGCTCAAGGGCGTCCTGGAGCAGCAGTTCATCGGGTACGAGGGGCAGACGACGCAGCGCATCCTGCAGGTGTCGGCCGGCCTCACGTACGCGTACGACAGCACCGCCGCGGCCGGTGACCGGGTCCGTGACCTGGCCCTGAACGGGACGCCCATCGACCCCGCGACCACCTACCGGGTCACCACCAACGACTTCCTGGCCAACGGTGGCGACGGCTTCACCCTGCTGCGGGACGGCACCGACCGCAGCACCGCACCCGGCTTCGACGTCGATGCCCTGGTCGACTACCTGGGCGCGGGCGCCCCGGTGGCGCCCGGACCGGCGGACCGGATCACCCGGCTCGGCTGACCCGGCGACCCCGGCGGTCGCCTGTCCAGGTCCGGTCATCCGCCAGCCACCGGTGCCGGTGGCTGGCGGATGACCGGCGGGGCGCCCGCCCCGCCGGCCCGTCGCGGTCCGCAGTCCTACCAGTTGGTACGGGTTGCGCGAGGCCGCCCGGGGTGGGCATACTCGACGGCGTGAAGCAGGCGCGCAGCTTTTTTTACTACGGCTCCGGGAGTCCGGCAGCCGTAGGTCGCGCCTGATCATCAGACCTACGAAAAGCCCCGGGCTCCCCGAGCCCGGGGCTTTTCGCTTCGGGATTTCGGGAACTCCGGCGGCCCAACCGCCTCAGGGAGCAGCCATGCCGACGCACCTCGCCGACCAGGAGTCCGACTCCGCCGCGCCCGCGGCGCAGTCCCCGTCCGCCCCGTCCGCCCCGTCCGCACCACCCGCACCGGCCAGCACCGGCACCGGAGCCGCCTCGCCGGCCGCCGCCGAGCACATCACCGCGCTCCGGGAGCGGATAGACGAGATCGACGCGGCCCTGATCGCGCTCTGGCAGGAGCGGGCGCAGCTGTCCCAGCAGGTCGGGGCGACCCGGGTGGCCTCCGGCGGCACCCGCCTGGTCCTGGCCCGCGAGCGGCAGGTCCTGGACCGCTTCCGGGACGCGCTGGGCGCGGACGGCACCCAACTGGGCCTGCTGCTGCTGCGTGCCGGCCGCGGCCCGCTCTGACCGTCCGCATGCCCGGGTGGCGGCGCCCGGCCACCTCCCGCAGAGACGGCCCACCTCCCGCAGAGACGGCCTGGTGCCGGAGACGGCACCGGGCCCGCCCGCGGTGCGGGCAGGCCCGGTACGACGCCGGAACGAGCGGTCAGCCCTCGTGGCTGGCCACGATCTCCCGCCCCTCGGCGAAGTGGCAGGCGCTCGGGTGGTCGATGCCGCGCCGCTGGACCAGCGCCGGCTCCTCCCGGGCACAGATCTCCTGGGCCTTCCAGCAGCGGGTCCGGAACCGGCAGCCCGAGGGCGGGTTCGCCGGTGACGGCACGTCGCCCGCCAGCCGGATGATCGCCTTGTGTTCCCGGCTCCGCGGGTCCGGCACCGGCACCGCGGACAGCAGCGCCTGGGTGTACGGGTGCGTCGGCCGCTCGTAGATCTCGTCCTCGGTGCCGATCTCCGCGATCTTGCCGAGGTACATCACCGCCACCCGGTCCGACAGGTGCCGGACCACCGACAGGTCGTGCGCGATGAAGATGTAGGACAGGCCGAGTTCCCGCTGCAACTGTTCGAGCAGGTTCATCACCTGGGCCTGGATGGAGACGTCCAGCGCGCTGACCGGCTCGTCGCAGACGATGATCTCCGGCCGCAGGGCCAGCGCCCGGGCGATGCCGATGCGCTGCCGCTGGCCGCCGGAGAACTGGTGCGGGTACCGGTTGATGTGTTCGGGGTTGAGCCCGACCAGGTCGAGCAGTTCCTGCACCCGGCGGCGCCGGCCACCGCGCGGCGCGGCGTCCGGGTGGATCTCGAACGGCTCGCCGATCAGGTCACCCACCGTCATCCGGGGGTTCAGCGAGGTGTACGGGTCCTGCATCACCAGCTGGATCCGCCGGCGCAGCCGCCGCAGTTCCCCGCCCTTGAGCGAGGCGACGTTACGGCCCTTGTAGAGCACCTGGCCGCGGGTGGGCGGTTCGAGGCTCATCAGCAGCCGGGACAGCGTCGACTTGCCGCAGCCGGACTCGCCCACCACGCCCAGCGTCTCGCCCCGGTACAGGTCGAACGAGACGCCGTCGACGGCCCGGACCTGCCCGATGGTCTTCTTGAACACCACTCCGCGGGTGACCGGGTAGTGCTTGACCAGGTCCCGTACCTCGAGGATCTTCTCAGCCACGGTTAACCAGCTCCTCGGCGAAGTGGCAGGCGCTGGACCGGGTGGGGCCGAGCGTCAGCAGCGGGGGCACCTTGTCCCGGCACAGCGGCTGCGCCATGGGGCAGCGCGGGTGGAACGGGCAACCGGTGGGGATCCGCATCAGGTTGGGCGGCAGGCCACGGATGGTACGTAGCTGCTGGCCCTTCTCGTCGACCCGCGGGATCGATTCGAGCAGGCCGACCGTGTACGGGTGGGCGGGCCGGGCGTACAGCTCGTGGACGTCGGCCTCCTCCACGATCCGCCCGGCGTACATCACCGCGATCCGGTCCGCGACGTCGGCGACCACGCCGAGGTCGTGGGTGATGAGGATGAGCCCCATCCGCCGTTCCCGCTGGAGTTCGGCGAGCAGGTCCATGATCTGCGCCTGCACGGTGACGTCCAGCGCGGTGGTCGGCTCGTCGGCGATCAGCACCTCGGGGTCCAGCGCCAGCGACATGGCGATCATGACGCGCTGCCGCATGCCGCCGGAGAACTGGTGCGGGTACTCGTTCACCCGCTGCCGGGCGTGCGGGATCTTGACCAGGTCGAGCATCTCGACGGCCTGCTTCTTGGCCGCCTGCCGGCTCATCCCCCGACGGATCCGGAACTGCTCGGCGATCTGGAAGCCGACCGTGAAGACCGGGTTCAGCGCCGACAGCGAGTCCTGGAAGACCATGGCGATGCCCTCGCCACGGATCCTGCGCCGCTGCTCGGCCGACATCCGGAGCATGTCCCGGCCGTGGAACCGGACCGCGCCGCCGGTCACGAAGCCCGGCGGGGTGTCGAGGATGCCCATGATGGTCTGGGCGGTCACGCTCTTGCCGGATCCGGACTCGCCGAGCACGGCGAGGGTCTCCCCCGCGTCGACGTGGTACGTCACACCGTTGATGACCTTGGCGACGCCGTCACGGGTACGGAACTCCACCCGGAGGTCCTCGACCTCCAGCAGCCGGCCGGACGGACGTCCCGAGCCCTCGGCACCCGGTCGGGGCTGCCGTTGGGACACAATTATCTCGGACACGCGACTTCTCCTACCGCAGCTTGGGGTCGAGCGCCTCGCGCACGGCCTCGCCGAGCATGACGAAGCTGAGCACCGCGACGACGAGGAACGAGGCGGGGAAGAACAGCAGGAACGGCGAGACGCGGATCCAGTCCCGGGATTCGCTGATCATGACGCCCCAGGAGACCACCGGCGACTGCAACCCCACGCCCAGGAACGAGAGCGTGGCCTCGGCGCCGATGAAGGAGCCGATCAGGATCGTCGAGTACACCAGCACCGGGGCCAGGCAGTTGGGCAGCAGGTGCTTCAGGATGATCCGGCTGTTGCTGGCGCCCAGTGCCCGGGCGGCCAGGATGTAGTCGGCCTGCTTGGTCGCGAGCACCGCCGACCGCATGATCCGCATGGACACCGGCCAGGTCAGCACCACCAGCGACATGATCACCAGACCCATGATGGTGAACGTGCCGTTGTTCGATCCCGGGGCGTTGAACGTGGTCAGGATGACGATGGCGCCGAGCACGAACGGCAGCCCGAAGAACACCTCGGCGAGCCGGGACAGCAGCGCGTCCACCCAGCCGCCGCGGAACCCGGCGAACATGCCGATCGCCCCGCCGAGCACCACGGTGCCGATGGTGGACAGCACCGAGACGACGATCGAGGCCCGGGCACCGTAGATCGTCCGGGCGAACTCGTTCCGGCCCTGCACGTCGAACCCGAACCAGGCGGAGCCGCTGGGCTCCACCCGGCTGCGGGCGAGGTCACCGACGGTCGGGCTGTCGGAGGTGAACAGCCACGGGAACGCCGCCATGACCAGGAAGAACAGGATGAACGCCGCCGAGATCCAGAACAGTGGCTTGCGACGCAGGTCGAGCCACGCGTCGCCGAGCAGCCCGCGCGGCTTGTCGCGCTTGCCGCCCGCCCGCCCGCCGTCGCCCGGCGCGGTAGCGCCGTCGACGTTGGGCTGCTCGGCCGGCGGGGTGGTCACCATCGAGCCGATTGTCGGGTCACTCATAGCGGATCCTCGGGTCCAGGGCGGCGTACAGCAGGTCGATCAGCAGGTTCGTCAGCAGGAAGACGAGCACCAGGATCACGACGATGGAGACGACGGTCGCGCTGTCCTTCGTGAGGATCGCGCGGTAGACCTGCCGGCCGATGCCGTTGATGTTGAAAATGCCCTCGGTGACGATCGAACCGCCCATCAGACCGCCGATGTCGGTACCCAGGTACGTCAGCACCGGGATCATCGAGTTGCGCAGCAGGTGCACCCCGACGACGCGGCGCATCGGCAGGCCCTTGGCGATCGCCGTGCGCACGTAGTCCGCCCGCCGGTTCTCGGCGATGCTGGTCCGGGCGAGCCGGGCCACGTAGGCCATCGACACGCTGCCGAGGACGAACCCGGGGATCAGGTACTCGGTGATCGAGGCATGGCTGGACACGGTGGGCTTGACGATCCCCCACTGCGTGCCGAGCAGCCACTGGAGCACGAAGCCGGTGACGAAGGTGGGCAGCGCGATCAGGAAGAGCGTGGACACCAGCACCAGGTTGTCGGCGAAGCCGTTGCGGCGCAGACCGGTCAGCACGCCGGCGGTGAGGCCGATCAGCGCCTCGACGGCGACCGCGACCAGCGCCAGCTTCACGGTGTTCGGGTACGCGGCGACGATGATGTCGTTCACCGACTGACCGTTGTAAGTGGTGCCGAAATCGCCCTGGAACAACGCCTTCATGTAGTAGCCGTACTGCGCGAAGACACTCTCGTTCAGGTGGTACTTGTCGGTCATCAGCTGGATGTAGTTGGGCGGGCACGGTCGCTCGCCGCACTTGCCGGCGAACGGGTCACCCGGCACCGACCAGACCAGCCAGTAGATCAGGAACGTCGTCCCGATGAAGACCGGGACCAGTTGGAGAAGCCGTCTCAGTAGGTAACGGCCCATGCGTCGTCCTCCAGGGGGAACGCGCCGGCACGCCGGCACGGTGGCGAAACACGGTGTCGAGGACGCGGATCACGCGCCCTCGACAGCGGGACCACCCGGGCCGGTCCTCGGTTGCGGACCGGCCCGGGAGCAGTCGCCCAGGGTCAGTTGTCCCGTTGCGGGAACCAGACCTTAGCTGAGTTCGACCGACGAGAGATCGATCGGACCCTTGCTGTTGGTCTCGACCCGCTTGATCTTCTCCGAGTAGCCGGACTGCTGGTTGTAGAAGTAGACCGGGATCGACGGGACGTCCTGGTCCAGCTTCTCCACCGCCGCGGCGAACTTGTCGTGCGCGGCCTCGACGCTCGGCGCCGAGGTGCCCTCGCGGTACAGCTTGTCCACGTCGGGGTTGCTGTAGCCGCCGTTGTTCGAGCTACCGCCGGTCACGAACAGCGGACCGATCCAGTTCTCCACGTCCGGGTAGTCCTGCTGCCACGCGGCACGGTACGGCCCGTCCATCTTGTGCGCGTTGATCTGCTGGCGGAACTGCGCGAACGTCGGGATGCTGACCGCCTTGGCGTCGATGCCGAGGGTGTTGGCCACGCTCTGCGCGACGGCCTCCATCCACTCCTTGTGGCTCGCGTCGCCGTTGTAGTAGAAGTTCAGCGTCCCCGTGAAGCCGCCGGCCTCCTGGAGCAGCTGCTTCGCCTCGTCCGGCTTGAAGTCGCAGACGGTGCAGTTGCCGTCCTTGGCCCCCGGGCTGAGCGGGTTGGCCCAGCTGTTGGCCGGCTTCTTCGAGCCCGAGAAGATCTTGTCGGTGATCGACGCCCGGTCCACCGCCATGGAGATGGCCTTGCGCAGGTTCGCGTTCTTGAACTTCTCGTCGTAGATCGGGAAGTCGATCTTCGCCGACGTCGGCACCGGGACGTTGATGGTGCGGTCGTCCAGGTCGGTCTTCCACTTGTCACCGGCGAGCGCCGAGACCGGCACCTGCTGCATGAAGTCCAGGTTGCCGGCGACCAGGTCCTGGTACGCGGCGTTGGCGTCCTGGTACAGCTTGACGGTGACGTCCTTCACCGCGCTCTTGTCGTCGAGCTGGTAGTCCTCGTTGCGAGTCAGCTTGACCTCGACGTTCGGCTCCCAGGAGACGAACTTGAGCGGACCGTTGCCGATCGGGTTCTTGCCGAAGTCGGCCGGGTCGGCCTTGAAGAACGCGTCCGGCATCGGGTAGAAGGCGCTGTAACCCAGCTTCACCGGGAAGATCGAGAACGGCGCGGCCAACGTCACCTTGAAGGTGTAGTCGTCCACCACCTCCAGGCCCTTCATCTTCTCGGCCTTCGGCTTGGGCGCCTTCTCCGGGCCGTCCGGGCCGTCCGGGTCCTCGGTGTAGACGTCGTTGAAGCCGTCGATGTCGCTGAAGAACGACGAGTTCTTGGCGCCGTTCGGCCCGTACGCGGCCCAGTTCCAGGCGTCCACGAAGTTGTGCGCCTGCACCTCGGTGCCGTCGTGGAACTTCAGGCCCTGCTTGATCTTGATGGTGTAGACCTTCGAGTCACCCGTCTCGATCGATTCGGCGACCGAGTTGACCGGTTCGCCGCCGTCGTTCGGGTACCGAACCAAGCCGGACCACAGCTTGTCGATGATGTTGCCACCACCGGTCTCGTTCGTGTCTGCCGGCACCAGCGGAGACTCCGGCTGGACGCCGTCGATCGTGATGGAGCCGTTCGCGGTGCCGCCGGCGTCGTCACTGCCGCCTCCGCTGCCACAGCCTGCGGCGACGAGCACGAATGCCGCGCCAAGCGCGACCGCACCCGCTCGCTTCGAGACCCTCATTCTCCGAAGCCTCCTCAAATTCCTGCTACCTCGGTCGTGCTCGTACACGTCGGACAGGACGCGATGACGGCCGCGAGTCGTTCGCGGCCGCTACGGAACTGTTACGGACGGAGCCGGAACGTCGTACCGGCGATCCGCTGCCTCGTCCGCCGCGCGTGGCCGGCGCTGTACCAAGACCCCGGACCCGCCGCGACCGGCAAAGACTAGCCACAGCGGTCGGAGCTGGTGCAGGCGACTCACGCGAGGGGCGGAGCGAGCGGTGCAACTCTGGCATCGGCACGCCGGAACCGGAAGACGTGTTATCAACCCGTTAGTCGGGCGCCGTCCGACCGAGATTGCCGGCGCACGCGCCCTAGCGCGGGGACCACGCTCCTGACCAGGGGTTTTTGCCCGACCTACGGTATTTTCCGAGAAAACGTAAGATCAATCACCATGAGCTTTTCTCCGTCCGCCCCGGCACTCACCGACGTCAGCCGGGCACTCGCCGTATTCGCCCATCCCGACGACGTCGACTTCGGTGCCGCAGGTACCGTGGCCGGCTGGGTCGCCGAGGGCATCGAGGTCAGCTACCTCGTGGTAACCCACGGTGATGCCGGCGGCTTCGACGACACGCCGCGGGAGGAGATCCCGGGCATCCGCGAACGGGAGCAGCGCGCCGCCGCGGCCGCCGTCGGGGTCGAGCGGGTGGAGTTCCTCGACGGGTACGCGGACGGCACCCTCACCACGACCCTCGGGCTGCGCCGGGACATCGCCGCCGCGATCCGGCGGCACCGGCCGGACCGCGTCCTGACCAACTCCCCGCTGCGCCGCTGGGAGCGGCTCTCCGGCCCCAGCCACCCCGACCACCTGGCCACCGGCGAGGCCGCCACCTGCGCGATCTACCCGGACGCCCGCAACCCGTTCGCCTTCCCCGAACTGCTCGAACGGGGCCTGGCGCCGTGGGTGGTCCGGGAGGTCTGGTACGCCGGTGGGCCGGACCCGGATCACGTTGTGGACGTGACGGACCAGTTCGACCGGAAGGTGGCGGCGTTGGGGGCACACGCCTCGCAGACGGCGCATTTCGACCACGCCGAGTGGATCCGGGAGCGCCTGACCACCGTCGCCGAGGGCGCCGGGCTGCCCCTGGGCCGGCTGGCCGAGGCGTTCACCGTGCTGCGCACCGAGTAGCGACGGGTGGCCCCGACGGGTTCCCCGTCGGGCCGCCTCGGCTACACCAGGCGCCGGTCCGCGGCCCACCGGGAAAGCTCGTAGCGGTTGGACATCTGCAGCTTGCGGAGCACGTTCGACACGTGCGTCTCGACCGTCTTGATCGAGATGAACAGCTCCTTGGCGATCTCCTTGTACGCGTACCCCCGGGCCAGCAGGCGCAGCACCTCGCGCTCCCGGTTGGTCAACTGGTCCAGCTCGGGGTCCGCCACCGGCGCGTCCGGCCGGGCGGCGAAGGCGTCCAGCACGAACCCGGCCAGCCGGGGGCTGAACACGGCGTCGCCGTCGGCGACCCGGCGGATCGCCGCGGCCAGCTCGTCCGGCGAGATGGTCTTGGTGACGTAGCCGCGGGCGCCGGCCCGGATCAGCCCGATCACGTCCTCGGCGGCGTCCGAGACGCTCAGCGCGAGGAACTTCACCTGCGGATGGCTGCGCCGGACGGCGTCCAGCACCGCGCGACCGCCGCCGTCCGGCATGTGTACGTCGAGCAGCACCACGTCCGGTGCGCTGGCGCCGATCCGGGTCACCGCCTCCGCCACCGTGCTCGCCTCGCCGATCACCTCGACGTGCGCGCCCAGTTCGGCCCGGACACCGGCCCGGAACATGGCGTGGTCGTCCACGAGGAACACCCGCAGCGGACGGCCCGGCTGCTGCCCCTCGCCGGTCTGCTCGTTGGCCAGCCGATCGTCACTCATGGCTATCTGTCCCTCCCTGTGCCGGCGCGGTCACCGGACGTCGGCAAGGTCAGCCGCACCTCCGTACCCGCGCCCGGTTCGCTGCGGATCTCCGCCCGACCACCGTGCCGCCGCATCCGGCCGACGATGGAGCCCCGGACCCCGTGCCGATGTTCCTCGACGCCCGCCGGGTCGAACCCGGCGCCGCGGTCGCGGACGAAGACGCTTATCTGTTCCGGCTCGACCTCGGCGTAGAGCGACACCGTCTGCACCCCGGCGTGCCGGGCGGCGTTCACCAGCGCCTCCCGGGCCGCCGCGATCAGCGCGTCGACCCGTTCGTCGGTCTCCCGGTCCCCCACCACGACCGCTTCCACGGTGATCCCGTAGGTGTCCTCCACCTCGGCCGCGGCCTCTTCGAGCGCGGCCGCCAGCCGCTCGTTGGGCGAGGCGGTGGGCTTGTAGAGCCAGTTTCGCAGCGATCGCTCCTGGCCGCGGGCCAACCGCTGGACCGTCTTGACGTCGCCGGCGTTACGCAGGATGAGGGCGAGCGTGTGCAGGACCTGGTCGTGCACCATCGCCGCCAGCTCGGCCCGTTCCTGTTCCCGGATCCGGCCCTCGCGCTCGGCCCGTAGCTGGTTGTACGTCCGCCAGAGCACCGGGGCGGCCACCACGCCCACCCCGGCCAGCCCCACCAGCGCGAAGATCACGCCGTTGAGCACCGCGTCGAAGTTCTCCTGCGGCGAGTACACGGCGGCTACGCCGATGATGCCCACGGCCACCAGCACCCCGCCGCCGATGAACCGCAGCACGAAGGCGCGCCGGTCGCTCTCCTCCACGACGGCGCCCAGCCAGGGCACCGCGCCGCTCCACTGCCGGCGCCGCTCCGGAGCGGACTGGTGCCAGATCACCCCGGCGCCGATCGCGATGATCGCCACCAGCCAGCCGGCCGTGCTGGCCACCCCGACCGAGTCGAAGAGGAGCCACTGCACCATGATCATGCCGAGCCCGATCGCCACGAACGGCAGGAGCTGCACGAGGTCCCGGCGCGGTGCCGGCTCGGTGCCGCCGGGGCGCAGCGGTACGACCGCCCAGAACGCCGCGTAGAGCAGCAGGCCGAGGCCGCTGAACCCGAGCAGCACCACGAAGGCGATCCGGACGCGCAGCACCGGGATCCCCAGGTGCTGGGCGATCCCGGCGGCCACGCCGGCCACCATGCGGTGCCCCCGTACCCGGTAGAGCCGGGGCGACTCGGTAGCGATGCTGATCGACGGCTCCCTGGTCGTGGTCCGGTCCCGGCCGCGACCGGCCGGAATGCGGCGTCGACGCGCCGCGGGTAGTCCGATCGTCACACGTCGGAGCGCCGGCGACCACGGCGGATGCCCCCGACTTTGCCCGTCCGGCAATCTCAGGGTGGGGTCAGGGTCGTTGCCTGAGGCTGGCGGCCGGCCCAGGCGCCAGGATCGAGACATGACCGAGCACCCCGCCGAGCCGACCCACGACCTCGGTAAGCCCACCGGACCGGCCGAGGACACCCCGCCGCCCGCCGCCGGGGCGACGGCCGCCGGCGGCGGGGAGCCGCCACCGGGCGGTCCGGGCTGGGTACCGCCGGGCCAACCGTCCGGACCGCCGCCCGGCGGCGCCAGCTTCACCTCCCGGTACGGCCTGGTCCGTCCCCAGCAGGGGCGCTACCTCGCCGGCGTGTGCGCCGCGATCGGCCGGGCCACCGCCACCGACCCGGTGCTGTGGCGGGTGCTCCTGGCCGTGCTGGGCTTCTTCGGCGGCATCGGGATCCTGGTGTACCTGGCCGCCTGGTTGATCATCCCGGCGGAGGGCGACACCGCCTCCCCGCTGGAGGCGATGCTCGGCCGGGGCAGATCCAGCATGTCGCCGATCACCGTGATCGTGCTCGGCGTGCTGACCACGGTGCTGTTCGGGCTGATCGTGACGGACAAGTTCCGGGCGGTGCTGCTCGGCACGGCGATCGTCATCGGGGGGGCGCTGCTGCTGAACCGCACCGGCAACGGCCGGCCGGACCGGGCCGGCGGGCCGCCGCCGGTGCCGCCGGCCGGGCCACCCGGTGCCGGCTGGCCGGATCAGGGGGACCCGGCCAGCCGGCGGCGGGCCAGCCGGCGGCGGCCGGCTGGCCCGGCCCGGCCGGCGCCGGAGCAGCCAGCACCGCGCCGGCCGGCTGGGGGCAGCCCGGCTGGTCCCAGCCGGCCGGCGGCGCGAGCCCGCAGCAGGCCGCCGGGGACCCGGGCTCGGGCGGGCCGGTGCCGGCGGGCGCGGCCGGGTACGGGCCACCCGCCCCGCCGAGCGGACCCTTCCCGGCGGCCAGCCCACTCGGTCCCACCCTGGACCGCGGATACCGTCCCGCGTTCGCGCCGCGCGGCCCGTACGCCGGCCCGCCCGTGACGCCACCACCCGCGCCGCCCGCACCACCCCGGCCGCCGAAGCCGCCCCGGGAACGGTCGCCGCTCGGCGCCGCCACCTTCTCGATGATCTTCGTGGCCATCGGCGTCGTGACGGTGCTCGACCTCACCAACGCGGTCACGGTCACCACCTCGGGGTACTTCGCCGCCGCGCTGGCCACGGTCGGGCTCGGGCTGCTCGTCGGTGCCTGGTTCGGCCGGGCGCGCTGGCTGATCGCCCTCGGCCTGGCCGCCACGGCGGCCCTGGGCATCTCGACGCTGGCCGAGTCGTCCGTGGGCGACGGCCCGGACGGTCGGGTGGACTGGCACCCGGCCAGCTACGAGCAACTGGCCGACCGGTACGAGAACAGCTTCGGCGACTCCAGCCTGGACCTGCGGCAGATCGACTTCACCGGCCGGGACGCCTCGGTCGCGGTCCGGGTGCGGCTCGGCACGCTGCGGGTCATCGTGCCGCCGAACGTGGACGTGACCACGACCGTCGCCCTCAACGCCGGTGACGCGGAGGTCTTCGGCACCCGGTGGAGCGGCGTCAACCAGGGCACCCGGTCGGTGAGCGACCTGGGTGAGGACGGTGCCGGCGGCGGCCGGCTCGCGCTGGATCTGCGCGTGGACGCGGGGAACGTGGAGGTGCTCCGATGAAGGCCCACCGGACCGATCAGGTCTCGCTGATCTTCGCCATTCTCTTCCTGGCCATCGCCGGCTGGTGGCTGGTCGCCCAGCTCCTGGACCTGGTCGTACCGGCCCTCGGCTGGTTCGTCGCCGGTGGGCTCATCCTGCTCGGGATGCTGGGCCTGGTGGGTGCGCTGCGCTCCGGCGGCACGCCGGCCGCAGCGCCGGAGGGCGCGGCCGGCGCCGCCCCGAGCAGCGCCGCCCCGAGCAGCGCCGCCCCGACCAGCGCCGCCCCGACCAGCGCCGCCCCGACCAGCGCCAGCCCGACCAGCGGCGCGCCCGGCGCCTACCCCGGCGATTACACCGGCCGGCCGGCTCCGGCGGACGGCGACGATCCGGCCTGACGCGGTCGCTGTGGCGCACATCCCACTCCGCCTATGCTGACCGGGACGGTTTCCCGCCCACCGGGCGGTCCGACACGCCGCTCACGAGCCGCTCACCCGGCCGTCCCCGGCCCGCACGCCGACAAGGAGTTCACCCGTCATGGCCCAGTCCCCCGCCGTGCCCGGTCCCGGTACGTCCGGCGCGGCGCTCATCGGCGAACGCGCCGCCCGCAGCCTCACCGCCGAGTTCGCCCGGCACCAGGGCCCGAAGACCGGCCTGGTGGTAGGGGTGTCGGCGGACTCCGCGGTACTGGCCGCGGCGCTCGACGGGTTGCTCCCGGGCGACTCGCTCACCCTCGTGCCGGCCGGCCCGGCCGACGCCGCCGACCTGCGCGCGCACGTCACCGCCCAGGGCCAGTTCGTCGCCGAGCGGGTGCGGGTGCTCGACTCGCTGTCCGAGGCCGAGCCGGCCGACGTGGTGGTGGCGGCCCAGCCGTACACGGGCACTGCGGAGGACACCCGCGGTGCGCTCGACGGGCTGGTGAAGTACCTGGCCGAGGGGGCGGTGTTCACCGCCGCGGTGCCGGCCCGTCCGGGCGGTACCGCCGGTGCGGCGGCGGAACTCGACCGGCAGGCCGTGCTGTTCGGCGTCGGGACCGACCTCGTGCTGCGCAACCGTCCGCCGGTCCGGGTTCACCGGCTGCGCTTCACGCCGGCCGCGGTCGGCACCGCGGCCCGGCTGGCCCCCGCGTACCGGCCCTCCAGCGTGCCGCTGAGCCGGACCATGCACATCGACTCGAACGGCGTGGTGGCCGGAGGCATCGCGCTCGGGCTGGCCGCGCTCGCCCGGCTGAGCCGGCCGAAGTCGCGGCTCTGGCTGGTCCCGGCGCTCGCCGCGCCGGCGGTCGCCGCGTTCTTCCGGGACCCGGAGCGGGACGTGCCGGAGGACCCGGACGCCGTGGTCGCGGCGGCCGACGGGCAGGTGCTGTCGGTTCAGCGGCTACCGGACGAGCGGTTCGGCGCCGGCGAGTTCCTCCGCATCGCGGTCTTCCTCTCGGTGCTGGACGTGCACGTCAACCGGTCGCCCGTGGCCGGCAAGGTGGCCGACTACTTCGTCGCCGACGGCGGCTTCGCCGCGGCGATGCGGCCGGACGCCGAGCACAACGTGGCCGCGTACACCGTGCTGGACACCGACCGGGGCACGGTGGTGGTGGCCCAGCGCACCGGCCTGATCGCCCGGCGGATCGTGCAGCGCGCACCGATCGGCGCCCTGCTGGCCCGGGGCGAACGGTTCGGCCTCATCCGGTTCGGTTCCCGGACCGATGTCTACCTGCCGGCGGACGCGGCCGAGCCGCTGGTCGGTCCGGGGGACAAGGTCATCGGTGGTTCGAGCGTGATCGCCCGCTGGCGCTGATCCACCGCCGCCCGGCACACGGAAGGGGCGCCCCCGTGGGGACGCCCCTTCGCGGCTTCCGCAACCGCGGCGCCGTCGCCGGGCGGTGAGCGGCGCAATCGCCAGGGCGGCGACGAGCGACACGGTCGCCGGGCGGCGGGTGGTTGCTAGGCGGCGCGCCGCTGGCGCAGCCAGAGCAGCGGGCCGCTGACCAGGTAGCCCAGCACCACCAGGGCGAAGGTCACCCGGATGTCGATGAGCGCACCGACCACCGGCACCAGCAGCAGCCAGGGCGGCAGCTTGATCAGCCGGGCCAGCTTGGCGTACGGGAAGCTGGACACCATGGTGAAGGCGAGCGCGGCGACGCCGGCGACCTGAACGATGCCGGCGACCGGCAGGCCGATCAGCACCGCCAGCGCGAGCACCGCCGCGGCCATCGTGGTCGGCACCCCGCAGAAGAACCGGCCGTCCTTGGGCGAGACGTTGAACCGGGCCAGCCGCACCGCCGCGCAGGCCGCGACGAGGGCGCAGGCCACGGCCGCCGCCGCGGTGGAGACGGTGCCGTCCAGCGAGGCGTACACCACCACCGGGGCGGCCAGGCCGAAGGAGCACATGTCGGCGAGCGAGTCCATCTGGGCGCCGAACGGGCTGGCCACGCCCAGCCGCCGGGCGAGCGCGCCGTCCAGGCCGTCGAAGGCCACGCAGGCGATCAGGCATCCGGCGGCGATCCGCACCTCGCCGTGCATCGCCAGCAGGATCGCGGTGATGCCGAGCATGAGGCTGGCCAGGGTGCACGCGTTGACCACGGCGAACCGGAGCCGGCGGGCCGCGGTCCGCTCGCCGGGCAGCAGCGGGATGGTCATCCCGGGGCCGGAGGCGTCCACCGGGGTCGACGGCCCGACGGCCGGGCTGACCGGCAGTACCTCGTCGAGCACCGGTTCGGGGCGCCGGCTGCGGGCGTACCGCCCGGCGATCCGGAGGCCCTCGCTGTGGTAATGCTCCGACCGGACGACTCCGGTCATGCCACCGGGCTGCTGGCCGCGCCGGCCAACCCGGACCATCAGCACCTGGCGGGCGAGTGTCCCGCTGCGTCGTAGGCCACCCGTCCAGCTACGTCCGGCGGGACGCGGGCTGTCGGCCGTACGGCGCCGGCGCCAAGGGGCTCTCGGCACGTTTTCCTCCATCACCGGACTCCGTCGCCCGCCACGAGCGACCGCCCGGCTGTGTCCCACCGGGCGTTGCCCGGTAACCGATTTGAGGGGCCTACACCATCGCACAAACCCCGGCACGATGGCGATAGCTGTGAGTGGCGCTTTCTCCATGAACGCCGCAGACCTCGCGAAACTTCCCGAAGTCACCCAAAGGATCTGTCTTCGACCCCTTACGGCACATCCCTGGGCCGCGCCCGATCTGCCAGTCTAGCCGTACCATCCAAGAGAGTCAGTGTTGCGGTCCCTTATGCGACATAGCGCCCGATTGCCCTGCTCGCCGCGGCCGTCAGCGGCAGCCCGCCGAGTTCCGGCCGGGCGAACCACCGGGCCTGTGCCGTCGACCCGCCGGCCGCCTCGGTCACCCTCGCCTCCGTTGGTACGTCCACGGCGACCCGATAGATCACCCGGACCGTGTGCCAGTCCACCGGATGGCCCTCCGGCCCCAGCAACGCCGGGTTGTGCGCCGAGTCCACCTCCAGCAACTCGGCGACCCGACCGAGCTGCCCCGCCTCCTCCACAAGTTCCCGGAGCAGCCCGGTGACCGGCTGCTCGCCGTGGTCGGTGCCGCCGCCGGGCAGATGCCAGTGGCCGCCGCCCGGGTAGTTCGGCGCGATCAACGTCAGCAGCACCCGGCCCCGCGGGTCGGTGACCAACCCGTACGCGCCGAAGCGCTGGCCCCGGCGCGGTGGCAGCGGGGGCAGCGGCGGGCGGGACCGGCGTACCCGGGTCGCCGGCAGCGCGCGTACCGGCAGGCCGAGAAGCTCGGCGGTGAACGGCATCAGCGGCAGGTCGGCCAGCGCCGCCGGGCCGACCCAGCGCGCCAGGTCCGTGCTGCCGGCCGGCTCGTCCCGCAGTACGCCGCCGGTCGGGCGCACCCGGTAGACGATCCGGTCCAGGTGCCAGTGCACCGCGAGATCCGGGACGGACCTGGTCTCCGCGACGGCCGCGAGCGGATCGAGCGGTTCGACCGTGAGGCCGGTCTCCTCGGCGAACGTCCGGGACAGCGCCGCCGCCGGATGCTCGCCGTGCTCCAGCCCGCCACCCGGCAGTTGCCATACGCCGGGCAGGTCGCTGTCGGCCGCGGCACGGGCCAGCAGCACGGCGTCGCGCTCACGGCACAGCCCGTACGCCCCGATCCGCCGCCGCCGTTCCACGTGCTCCCCCGTCCGCGCCGCGGGCGGGTCCGCCGGATGCCCGGCGGACCCGTCCCTGTCCCGATCATGACGATAGGGCGGCGACCCGGGTCAGCGCAGCCCGGCCACCCGGACGGCCTCGGCGGTCACCTCGGTGAGCAGGTCCACCGGCAGCGCGGCCAGCTCGGGCGCGCCGAACCAGCGGGCGTCGCAGGTGGAGCCGCCCACGTCGCGCACGGTCAGGGGTGCCGGGCTGTCGATCACCACCCGGTAGAACGCCCGCACCCCGTGCCAGTCGATCGGGTAGCCCTCCGGGCCGAGCGAGGCAGCGTCCCGGTGGCTGGCCACCCCCAGCAGCTCGACGAGCCGGCCCTGCTGGCCGGTCTCCTCCAGCAGCTCGCGCAGCAGTGCCGGGCCCGGCTGCTCGCCGTAGTCGGTGCCGCCGCCGGGCAGGTGCCAGCAACCCGCACCGGGGTAGCCGTCCGCGATCCGGGTCAGCAGGATCCGTCCCCCGCCGTCGGTGGCCACCGCGTAGGCGGCGAACCGCTGCGCCCGGTGCAGGCCGTCCGGTCCGGGCACGGCGTTGAACGACGGGAAGTCCGGCACCTCGTCCGGGCAGAGGTCGATCGGCGCCGGGGTCAGGCCCAGCGCCCGCGCGGTGAACGGCCGCAGCGGCATCGCGCCGGCCTCGGCCAGGGTCACCCAGCGGGCCAGGTCGGTCGGCTGGCCGATCCGGTCGCAGAGGCTGCCGCCGCGGACCGACACCCGGTAGAGCAGCCGGTCGGTGTGGATGGTGACGCCGCGATGCGGCATCGACCGCATGTCCGCGAGGACGTCCCGCAGGCCGGCGACGCTTACCGACAGGCCGGTCTCCGCCGCTGTCTCCCGGACCACTGTGTGGTGCGGATCCTCCCCGTGGTCGACCGCCCCGCCGGGCAACGACCAGACCCCGGGCGTGCCGGATCGGGGCGAGGCGCGGACGAGCAGGATCTTGCCCTCACCGTTGACGCAGACTCCGTACGCCGCGATCTTGCGAAGCGGCTCCAGCGCGATGGTCACGGGTCTGAATTCTCCCCGGATCCACCCGGGTGGCCACGATTTCAGTCGGATTCCTGACACCTGTCTCCCCGCTCAGGGCCGGGTCAGGGTATGGATCCGGGCGTTTCCCGAGGCGGCCGGGCATTCCGCGGGCAACCGTTGGGGCATGACCTACCCGCCCGCACCCCAGGCCCCGTACCGGCAGCTCCGCCGGCCCACCTCGGACCGCATCGTCGCCGGGGTGGCCAGCGGCCTCGGCCGCTACTTCAACCTCGACCCGACGCTGGTCCGGGTGTGCTTCGCGGTCGCCGGTCTGCTGACCGCGGGCGTCGCGCTGCTCGCGTACCCGATCATGTGGTTCCTGATGCCCGAGGAGCCGGCGGACGCCCCCGCCTGGCCGCACCCCGCGTGGCGTGCGGCGGACGCCCCGCCGGAGCGGCCGCCGGTCCCGCCGGGCGCCGGCTGAGCCACCGGTACGGCCGTCACTCCCACTCGATGGTGCCCGGCGGCTTGCTGGTGATGTCCAGCACCACCCGGTTGACCTCCGCCACCTCGTTGGTGATCCGGGTGGAGATCCGGGTGAGCACCTCGTACGGCAGTCGGGACCAGTCGGCGGTCATGGCGTCCTCACTGGACACCGGCCGCAGCACCACGGGATGCCCGTAGGTGCGCCCGTCGCCCTGCACGCCCACGCTGCGCACGTCGGCCAGCAGCACCACCGGGAACTGCCAGACGTCCCGGTCCAGCCCGGCGGCGGTCAGCTCCTCGCGGGCGATCAGGTCGGCCGCGCGCAGCACCGCCAGCCGCTCCCGGTCCACCGCGCCGATGATCCGGATGGCCAGCCCGGGGCCGGGGAACGGGTGCCGCCAGACCATCGCCTCCGGCAGCCCGAGGGCCAGGCCGAGGGTGCGTACCTCGTCCTTGAACAGCGTCCGCAGCGGCTCGACCAGGGCGAACCGCAGATCGTCCGGGAGACCGCCGACGTTGTGGTGGGACTTGATGTTGGCGGCGCCGGCGCCGCCGCCGGACTCCACCACGTCCGGGTAGAGGGTGCCCTGGACCAGGAACTCGACGTCGCCGTGCGCGGCGATGTCCCGGGCCGCGGCCTCGAACACCCGGATGAACTCCCGGCCGATGATCTTCCGCTTGAGTTCCGGGTCGCTCACCCCGGCCAGCGCGCCGAGGAACCGGTCGGCCGCGTCGACCACGCGCAGCTTGATGCCGGTCGCCGCCACGTAGTCCTTCTCGACCTGCTCGGCCTCGCCGGCCCGCAGCAGCCCGTGGTCGACGAAGACGCAGGTGAGCTGGTCACCGACGGCCTCGTGCACGAGCGCCGCGGCGACCGCGGAATCCACGCCGCCGCTCAGCCCGCAGATGACCTCCTTGCTGCCGACCTGCTCGCGGATCCGGGCCACCTGCTCGTCGATGATGTTCTCCGGGGTCCAGGTGGGCTCGATCCCGGCGATGTCGTACAGGAACCGGCGCAGCATCTCCTGGCCGTGCGCGGTGTGCCCCACCTCGGGGTGGAACTGCACGCCGGCCCGCCGGCCCGCGCGGTCCTCGAAGGCGGCCACCGGGGCGCCCGCCGACTCGGCGGTCACCACGAACCCCTCCGGGGCGCCGGTCACGCTGTCGCCGTGGCTCATCCACACCGGCAACTCGGCCGGAAGCCCGCGCAGCAGGGTGCCGGCGTCGGCGCGGGTGCGCAGCGGGGTGCCGCCGTACTCCCGGTTGCCGGTCCGCGCCACCGTGCCGCCCAGCGCCTGTGCCATCGCCTGGAAGCCGTAGCAGATGCCGAACACCGGGACACCGGTGTCGAACATGCCGGGGTCGACCCGCGGGGCGCCCGGGGCGTACACGCTGGCCGGCCCGCCGGACAGGATGATCGCCGCCGGATCCCGGGCCAGCATCTCGGCGACCGGCATCGTGTGCGGGACGATCTCCGAGTAGACCCTCGCCTCCCGGACCCGCCGGGCGATCAACTGGGCGTACTGGGCTCCGAAGTCCACCACCAGGACCGGGCGCGGGGTGCTCATGCCGGCAAGCTTACCGACGGTGATCAGTGCCCACGCTCGACAGGGGTCCTCCTCCTCATCCGCGCAGGGCGCCGGGGGAGCGCGGCGGAACGGCCGGCCGGCGCGGGGCGACGGGGTCCAGCCGGCGGTACCCGGCGCCGAGCGGCGGCCGCGGGTCCGGCTCGCCCCGGTTGGGCCAGAACGACACCGCCCGTTCGGCCTGGGCGGCGATGGTCAGCGACGGGTTGACCCCGAGGTTCGCCGAGACCGCCGCGCCGTCCAGCACGTGCAGCCCCGGATGCCCGAAGACCCGGTGGTACGCGTCGACCACCCCGGTACCGGGATCGGCGCCGATGGCCGCGCCGCCGAGCAGGTGCGCGGTCATCGGGATGTTGAACGGCTCGGTCACCGCCCCGCCGGCGATCCCGCCGATCTCCTCGGCGAGCAGCCGGACCGCCCGGTGGCCGTCCGGAATCCAGGTCGGGTTGGCCGCGCCGTGTCCCTGGCTGGCGACCAGCCGGTGCCGGCCCAGCCAGCCGCGCCGGTAGTGGGTGCGCAGCGAGTTGTCGGCGGACTGCATGACCAGGGCGATGAGGGTGCGGCTGGACCAGTCCCGGACCGAGAGCATCCGCAGCGCCACCCCGGGCCGGGCGAGCAGTTCGCCGACCCACCGGCGGAGCCGGTGCGGGCCGCCGTCCACCAGCAGCGACTGGAGCAGACCCATCAGGTTGGAGCCCCGGCCGTACCGGACCGGCTCGATGTGCGTCTGGGCGTCCGGGTGGAAGCTGCTGGTGATCGCCACCCCGGCGGTGAGGTCGAGGCCCCGGGACCGGGCCGCCGCGCGGGGGACGGCGGCGCCCAGGATGGCCTCCGAGTTGGTCCGGGTCAGCGCGCCGAGCCGGGCGGACAGCCCGGGCAGGGCGCCGGTGCCGCGCATCCGGTGCAGCAGCCGCTGGGTGCCGAGCGCACCGGCCGCGAACACCACCTGGTCGGCGTGCAGCACGGTGCGACGACGCCGCGGCCGGGCGCCGGTGCGGACGGTCTCGACGGCGTATCCCCGGCCGCCGGCGGCCGGCCGCACCGCGGTGACGGTGGTGAGCGGGTGGATCCGGGCGCCCAGCCGCTCGGCCAGCCACAGATAGTTCTTGACCAGGGTGTTCTTGGCACCGTGCCGGCAGCCGGTCATGCAGGCGCCGCAGTGCAGGCAGCCGGTGCGGCTCGGCCCGGCGCCGCCGAAGTACGGGTCCGGCACGGTCTCGCCGGGCCGGCCGATGTGCACCCCGACCGGGGTGGGGTGGAAGGAACCGCCCACCCCCATCCGCTCGGCCACCGTGCGCATCGCCCGGTCCGCGGCCGTGACGATCGGGTACGTCGTCACGCCCAGCATCCGTTTCGCCTGGTCGTAGTGGGGCGCCAGTTCGGCACGCCAGTCGGTGATGTCCCGCCACTGCGGATCGGTGTAGAAGGCGTCCAGCGGCTCGTAGAGGGTGTTGGCGTAGACCAGCGAGCCACCGCCCACGCCGGCGCCGGAGAGCACCAGCACGCCGGCCCCGCCGCGCGTGCGGCGGGCCGCGCGCAGCAGCGTGATCCGCTGGATGCCGTAGCAGCCCAGGGCCGGCGCCCACAGGAAGCGGCGGGCGTCCCAGGAGGTCTTCGGGAACTCGTCGTCGGCGAACCGCCGGCCGGCCTCGACGACGCCCACCGAGTAGCCCTTCTCGGCCAGCCGCAGCGCCGCGACGCTGCCACCGAAGCCGGACCCGATGACCAGCACGTCGTACCGCATGCCGCCATCATTACCGACAAGTAGCTTCCTGGCTACCGGCGAGTTTCCCACAATCGGTGTCCCGGCCCGGAGGTCAATCCGAGCAACCTTCCGCTTTCCCGGTGCGTCTAGCCCAGGTGTGCGGTTGCGCGCCCGGCGCGCAACCGGCCGGTCCGGGCGCCCGGCCGGCCCGCACGACGGACAACGACATCGAGGGTGGTCGCATGGTGATGAACTGGTGGCGGCGGTCCGACGGGATCGCCCGGCCGCGCCCGACCCGGGCACCGGCCCGCGGGCTGTGCGCCGCGCTGCTGGTGGCCACGCTGGCCGCGGTGACCGCCCCGGCGCTGGCCGGCTGCGGACCCGACCGGCCGGCGGCGGCGACCCCGAGCGCCGCACCCACCCCGGTCACCCCCACCACCCCGACCCAGAGCCCGACCCCCCGACCCGGTGCCGGGATCACCGGGCCGCTGACCTTCCTGCTGGCCGGGGTGGACACCCGGGTCAGCGTCCCGGGCTGGGAGCCGCACTCGGACGCCGTACTCGTGCTGTGGCTGCCGAGCGGCCTCGACCACGCGTACCTGTTCTCGCTGCCCCGCGACCTGGTGGTGGACATCCCGGCGTACCCGGCGGCCAAGTTCCCCGGCGAGCGCACCAAGCTGACCCACGCGATGAGCTACGGCAGCCGGGTGCCGGGCAACTCCAAGCAGCCCGACGTCCGGCAGGGCTACGACCTGCTGGCCAAAACCGTCTCCCGGTACACCAAGATCCCGCACTTCGACGCCGGCGCGGTGCTCACCTTCGGCGGCCTGACCAAGCTGGTCGACGCGGTCGGCGGGGTCGACCTGACCATCGACCAGAAGGTCGTCTCCATCCACCGACGCCCGGACGGCAAGATGCGTACCCGGGTGGGATCGAACTACGTCGGCCCGCAGATGGTGTACAAGCCCGGCCGGATGCACCTGGTGGGCTGGCAGGCGCTGGACTACGCCCGGCAGCGGTACACCGCCGGCGGCGACTACGCCCGGCAGCGGCACCAGCAGCAACTGATCCGGGCCATCATCGCCAAGGTGCTGGACGCCGGGCTGGCCAGCGACCCGGACCGGCTGGACCAGGTGGTCCGGGCGCTCGGCGACGCGCTCACGTACGTCGACGGCGGGCAGCGGATCATCGACTTCGCCGGTGCGCTCGCCACGCTGCCGCGCGACGCGATCACCCTGATCTCGCTGCCCGGGCACGGGGTGGGCAGCGGCAGCTCCTACCGGGGCGAGAAGCTGGAGCCGGTGGGCGACAAGTTCCTGGCCGCGCTGCGCGACGGCACGGTGGACAGCTTCCTGGCCGACCACCCGGAACTCGTGGTCAAGAAGTGAGCCGGCGTTTAGCGTCCTCGGCCGATGGGGTATCAGCGCGGCCATCCCAACGATCAAGGAGCGGCAATGTCCATTCAGGGATTTCTCTACGTGATCGCGGTCATCCTGCTCGTCCTCGCGGCCCTGCCCATCGGCACCCGCGGCGTCAGCCTCGCCCTGCTCGGGGCCGCCTGCGCCCTGCTCGCCTACTCCTGGGACACCATCACGGGGTGATCCCCGGGACCACTCAACCCGGGATCGGCGGGGCGGCGGTGCCGGTCAGCCAGTCGGCGAAGAAGCGGTCGAGCTGCCGTCCGGAGATCCGCTCGGCGAGCGCCTGGAAGTCGGCCGTGGTGCCGTTGCCGTCCCGCCGCTCGGTGGTCCAGGCGCGCAGGATCGCGAAGAACTTCTCGTCCCCCACCGTCATCCGCAGCGCGTGCACCACCAGCGCGCCCCGCTGGTACACACCCATCCCGAACAGGTCCGCACGGCCCGGGTCGAGAGCCGGCTTGGACCACAGCGTCCGGGCGTACTGCGTGTCGAAGCTCTCCTGCACGCGCCGCTCGCCGGTGTGCTCGGCCCACAGCCACTCCGCGTACGTCGCGAAGCCCTCGTTCAACCACATGTCGCTCCACCGGGACAGGGAGACGCTGTCGCCGAACCACTGGTGCGCCAGCTCATGCGCGATGACCCCCTCGTTGACCCCGCGGTCGAAGAAGACCTCGCCGTACACCGGCCGGGACTGGGTTTCCAGCGCGTACCGGATCCGCTTGTCGCGCACCACGATCCCGCCGTACGAGTCGAACGGGTACGGCCCGAACTGGCTGGTCAGGTAGTCCACGATGGTGCCGGTCGCGGCCAGCGACCGGGCCGCCGGGCCGTTGCTCGGCAGGTTGCTCGGCACGGCGAGCACCATCGGCTTCCCGCCGTGCTCGGACCGCTCGATGCGGTACCGCCCGATCACCAGCGTGCACAGGTAGCTGGCCATCGGCGAACGCTCCGACCAGCGCCAGGTGGTCCAGCCCGCGCCGGCCGCGACGGTCCCGCCCGGTACGCCGTTACTGAGCGCCACCAGGTCCGCGGGCACGGTCACCTCGATGTCGTACGTCGCCTTGTCCTGCGGGTGATCGTTGACCGGGAACCAGGTGCTGGCCGATTCGGGTTCGCCGAGCGCGATCGCGCCGTCGGCGGTGGACAGGAAGCCGTTGTCGCCGAGCTGCGGGCTGTGGACCGGCCGGGGAATGCCGGAGTAGCGGATCCGGGCGGTGAACCGGGCGCCCCTGGCCAGGCCGGCGGCCGGGGTCACGGTCAGTTCCGCGCCGTCCCGGGCGGTGGTCGCCGGCGCCCCGTCCACGGTCGCGGACTCGACGGTCAGCCCCACCAGGTCGAGGTTGAACCGGGACAGCGCGGCCGTGGCCGTCGCGGTGATCGTGGCCGTCCCGCTCAGCCGCTTGCTGTCCGGGTCGTACCGGACCGCGAGCCGGTAGTTGGCCACGTCGTACCCGCCGTTGCCGTACGACGGGAAGTAGGGGTCGCCGACCCCGGCGGCACCCGGGGCGAAGCTCGCGGCGGCCGTGCCCGCGCCCGGGCCGACGCTCGGGCCGGCCGGATCGGCGACCGGCCGGGCCGAGCGGTCGGGGCAGCCGGCCAGGGTCGCCACGAGCGCCAGGCCGGCCGCCACCGCCCGGACGCGGGCCGAGCGCGAAGGCATGGCGCTCAGCGGTCCAGCACCATCCCGACCCGCTGGAACTCCTTGAGGTCCCGGTAGCCGCACTTGGCCATCGCCCGGCGCAGCCCGCCGAACAGGTTGAGCCGGCCGTCGGGCTGGTCCGCCGGCCCGAACAGCAGCTTGGCCATGTCCCCCACCGGCTCGTGCGCCACCCCGAAGGCGCCGCGCGGCAGCGACGGGTGGCTCGCCGCCGAGTGCCACCAGGCGCCGCCGGCGGGTGCCTCGGCGGCCAGCGACAGCGGCTCGCCCAGCATCACGGCGTCGGCGCCGCAGCCGAGCGCCTTGGCGATGTCCCCGGAGGTCCGCAGGTCACCGTCGGCGATCAGGTGCACGTACCGGCCGCCGGTCTCGTCCAGGTAGTCCCGGCGGGCCGCCGCGGCGTCGGCGATCGCGGTGGCCATCGGCACCCGGATGCCCAGCACCGACTCGGTGGTGGACCACTCGTCGCCGCCCACCCCGACGATCACGCCGGCCGCGCCGGTGCGCATCAGGTGCAGCGCGGTCTTGTAGTCGGTGCAGCCGCCGGCCACCACCGGCAGGTCCAGGTCGGCGATGAACTCCTTGAGGTTGAGCGGTTCATCGGTGGTGGACACGTGCTCGGCGGAGACCAGGGTGCCCTGGATGACCAGGATGTCCACCCCGGCGTCCAGGATCACCGGCGCCAGCGCCAGGGTGTGCTGCGGCGACACCCGGACCGCCACGGTGCCGCCGCCGACCCGCAGCTCGCGGACCCGCTCGGCGATCAGCTCGGGCCGGATCGGCTCCGCGTAGATCTCCTGGAGCCGCCGGGTGCTGCGGCTGTCCTCGCCGAGCGAGGCCAGCTCCTCGAAGAGCTTCGCCGGATCCTCGTACCGGGTCCACAGCCCTTCGATGTTGAGTACCCCCAGCCCACCGAGCTGGCTCAGGGTGGCCGCGGACGACGGGCTCATGATGGCGTCGGAGGGGTGGCCGAGGCACGGGATGGCGAACTCGTACGCGTCGAGCTGCCAGGCCGTGCTCACGTCGTCGACGTCCCGGGTCCGCCGGCTGGGCACGATGGCGATGTCGTCCAGGTGATAGCCGCGCTGCGCGGTCTTACCCAGCCCGATCTCGACCACGTCACGCATGGGAACTCCACTCATCGAAGGGGTGTGGCCACCCCGCTAGCGGGTGTGGTAGTTGGGTGCCTCGACGGTCATCTGGATGTCGTGCGGGTGGCTCTCCTTCAGGCCCGCGGCCGTGATCCGGATCAGCTGGCCGCGCTCGTGCAGCTCGGCCACGGTCGGCGCGCCGGCGTACCCCATGGCCAGCCGCAACCCGCCGATGAGCTGGTGGGCGACCCGGGCCAGCGGCCCACGGTACGGCACCTGTCCCTCGACGCCCTCCGGGACCAGCTTCTCGTCGCTCGTCACGTCCTGCTGGAAGTAGCGGTCCTTGGAGTACGACCGGGCCTGGCCACGGGACTGCATGGCGCCCAGCGACCCCATCCCGCGGTACGCCTTGAACTGCTTGCCGTTGATGAACATCAGCTCGCCGGGGCTCTCCTCGCAGCCGGCGAGCAGGCTGCCCAGCATCACCGTGTCGGCGCCGGCCACCATCGCCTTGGCGATGTCGCCCGAGTACTGGATGCCGCCGTCGCCGATCACCGGTACGCCGGCCGGCAGGCAGGCCCGAGCCGCCTCCATGATCGCGGTGATCTGCGGCACGCCGACCCCGGCCACCACCCGGGTGGTGCAGATGGCCCCCGGCCCGACCCCGACCTTGACCCCGTCGACACCCGCCTCGACCAGGGCCTTCGCCCCGGCGTACGTCGCCACGTTGCCGCCCACGACGTCGACCGCGGTGTCCCGCTTGAGGGCCCGGACCATGTCGATCACGGCGCGCTGGTGGCCGTGCGCGGTGTCCACGATCAGCACGTCCACCCCGGCGTCCACCAGGGCGCGGGCCCGCTTGTAGGACTCGTCGCCGACGCCCACCGCGGCGGCCACCCGCAGCCGGCCGGCCTCGTCCTTGGTGGCCAGCGGGTACTGCTCGCTCTTGGCGAAGTCCTTCACGGTGATCAGCCCGCGCAGCCGGCCGGCGTCGTCGACCAGCGGCAGCTTCTCCACCTTGTGCCGGCGCAGCAGGTCGAGCGCCTCGTCCTTGGTCACCCCCACCCGGGCGGTGACCAGCGGCATGGCGGTCATGATCTGGCGTACCGGGGTGGCGGGGTCGGAGACGAACCGCATGTCCCGGTTGGTGACGATGCCCACAAGCTGCCCGCCGCCGTCCACCACCGGGACCCCGGAGATGCGGTACCGGCCGCAGAGCTTGTCGACCTCGCTCAGCGTGTCGTCCGGGCTCGCGGTGATCGGGTTGGTGATCATGCCGGACTCGGAGCGCTTGACCAGGTCGGCCTGGAGGGCCTGGTCCTCGGCCGACAGGTTGCGGTGCAGCACGCCGATGCCGCCCTGGCGGGCCATGGCGATCGCCATCCGGGCCTCGGTCACCGTGTCCATTCCGCTGGACACCAGCGGAATGGCGAGTTGAACGTTGCGACTCAGCCGCGTGGCCGTGTCGACCCCACTGGGCACGACGTCCGATTCGCCGGGCTGTAGCAGTACGTCATCGAAGGTCAGGCCCAACGGCACCACCCGGGCCGAGCCGGCCGGAAGCTCGGGAACCTGACCACCGATCCCCTGGTGGTCGTCGCCGTACGCTGAGTTCTCCACGAGTTTTCCCCTGAAGCTGGTCGACGGTGCTGAGACAAGGTACTGGGAGTCCAACGCGCCGGGGCTGGCCGGCGGCGCGGGCGTCGCCGGCGCGCGGCCGGTGGCCGGGGCGTGCTGGATTCGCGGCGACCGGAGGTCGCGTCAGGTTCATCGTACCCAGAGCGTCCCCGCCGCCCGGCGGCCCGACATGGGGTGAGCGCGGCGGCCGTGAATGCGACTACGGTGGAGGGGTGCACGACGAGCCCATCGACCCGTTCACCGGCGACCCGGCCGACCCTTCGGCGAGCCTGGAAGACCCGGTCGAGGACGACGCCCTCGACCCGCTGTCCGAGGTCGAACGGCAGGACGTGCTGGAGGACCTCGCCGATCTGGAGATCTACCAGGCGCTGCTCGGGCCGACCGGGATCCGCGGCCTGGTCATCGAGTGCGAGGACTGCCGCGAGCCGCACTACTTCGACTGGGCCCTGCTGCGTGGCAACCTGCGGCACCTGCTCGACTCGGGCCGGCCGCGGGTGCACGAACCGGCCTACAACCCCGACCCGGACCACTACGTCAGCTGGGAGTACGCCCGCGGCTACGCCGACGGGGTGCACGACACGCTGAGCGACTCCGACGAGGAGTAGCCGGCGCCCCGCGGCGCCAGGCGACCGGCCCGTCAGCGGACCGGCCCGTCAGGCGACCAGCCCGGCCCGGAACCCGGCGGCCACGGCGTGTGCCCGGTCCCGGGCGCCGAGCTTGCGGAACAGCCGGCGGGCGTGCGTCTTGACGGTGTCCTCCGAGACGAACAGCTCCCGGCCGATCTCCGCGTTGCTCTTGCCGTCGGCCATCCCCAGCAGCACCTGCATCTCCCGCTCGGTCAGCGTCACCCGGCGGGCCGGCGTACCCCGGGAGTGGCTGGTGTTGGCCTCTCCCCGGCGGGTCCCGCCGTAGCGCGCCTCCGGGGCGATGTTGGCGCGCGGGTCGTTCGGTGCCGGCTCGCCGTCCGCACCGCGCGGCTCCGCGCCGTCCTCGGCGCGCTGCACGGGCACGACGGCCGGACCCGACGGATCGCCGGGCGGCGCGGCCTCCGGCGCCGCGGGCCGACGGTGCGCCGGATCGGCGCCGCCCGCCCCGGATCCCGCGGATCCCGCGCCGCGGCCCGGTAGCGGGCCGCCGCCGGGAAGCGGGCCGTCGCCCGGCACGGCCCGTCCGTCCGGATGCTGGCCACCGCGCAGCGCCCGGGACGCTTCCGGTACGCCGCCGCGGCCCTCCCGGGCCGCACCGTTGAGTTCGCCGGGCCGGATGGCCCGGTGCGGCGAGCTGAGCAGCAGCATGGCCCGGGCGACGGCGCCGACCAGATCATGATCCCCGGCGGAGACCAGGCCACGGGCTCCGGCGGCGACGGCGGCGGCCGCCGCGCCCGGTTCCTCCGTGCCGAGCAGCACGACCGCGGCGCCCGGCGAGCGGGCCAGTACCCGCCGGGTGAAGCCGGCGCTGTCCGGCCGGGTCAGCGCGGTGTCCGCCAGGATCACGTCGGCCGGCCGCTCGGCGAGCCGCAACATCACCTCCGGATCGGACACGGCGGTCCGGACCGCGGCGGTCAACCCGAGCCGGGCCGCGGCCGCGGCGACGTTCTGCGCGGCGAGCGGGGTCCGGACGCATACGAGGACGGTACGCACGACTGGCCTCCTTCCTCAGTGAGGAGAACACGACAACGAGTGATCATGACGAGTTTCGGCGCGAGAACGGGCGAAGTTTCTGCCCTGATCCGGCCGATCGGCCGATCTGGGCGGCCTGTTCCGTCCGGCGTGCGCCGTCCCGCCACGCCCACCATCGGGCCCGACGACCACGGCGGGTCGGGCGGCGCGCCCACCCGACGGGGATCGCGTGCACGGCGTGTCGTCACCACGGCGGGTGCCGGGGCGGTCACCGGACGCCGCGGCCCGCACGTTGTCGGCCGGCAATGCGCCGGCTTTCCGATCAGACACGTGTGAGGCGGATGCGCCTGGGGTATCGCGAGGGGCAGGTCGGAAACGGAGCGCCTGCGCGGCCCGCCGCCCGGATCCGGACCTGATCTCTTTGGACGGTACGCGGCGCCGCGCGGGAGGAGGGGGCTGATGTCGAACGTACGCAGATTGCCCGGACCCATCGTCGACCTGTGGGAATGGCAGCGGCTCGGCGCCTGCCGAGGCCGCGACAGCGCCCAGTTCTTCCACCCGGACGGGGAGCGCGGATCGTCCCGCAACCGCCGCGAGCTGAACGCCAAGGCCGTCTGCGCCAGTTGCCCGGTCCGGGCCGAGTGCGCCGCGCACGCCCTGGCGGTCCGCGAGCCGTACGGGGTGTGGGGCGGGTTCAGCGAGTCGGAGCGGCTGCGGCTGCTCGCCGTCGGCTGGGAGGACCTGGCCGACCGCCGGCGCAGCCGGGTCGACGTCGCCCGGCTGGAGGCGCGGCTCGGCCGGCCGCACAAGAGCGCGGTACCGGACCAGCGCAGGGGCGCGGTGCCGGACCAGCGCAGGGGCGCGGTGCCGGACCAGCGCAGGGGCGCGGTACCGGACCAGCGCAAGATCGCCTGACCAGCTCGAAGATTCCTTTCAAGATTTTGCGCGCCGGCGGCAACTATTGACAATTCCCCATGGACGGTCGATCACCCGACCCCTAGCTTCAGCGACATGTGGGAATACGTGAATGTGCCGCCGGCGCGGTACCTGCGCGGGATCGCCGTCGCCGCCGTGCTCGCCACGGGTCTGGTGGCGACCGTCCCGGGGACCGCCCTGGCGTACGCCAGCTCCGCGTCCGGCACCATCAGCACCGCGGGGGCCGCGCTCAACGTGCGCTCCGGCCCGTCCACCAGCCGTACGGCGTGGCGTACCGTCGCCAACGGCGCCAGCGTCACGCTGCTCTGCCAGACCACCGGCGAATCCGTCAGCGGCACCTACGGCACCACCAAGCTGTGGGACATGCTCGGCAACGGCGGCATGGTCTCGGACGCCTACGTGTACACCGGCTCCGACGGCCAGGTCGTCAACAGCTGCTCCTACGTCGGTGCCGAGCCGTCCAGCAAGACCAACCCGCGCGCCACCGAGGGCGCGATCAGCTGGGCGTTCGCGCGGTACCACTCGACGGCGTACGAGAACCTCTGCCTGGCCTTCGTGGCCCAGGCGTACGGCTGGGGTGGCTCCGGCTGGAACACCGCCGAGATCGGCGGCGACTGGGAGAGCAGCCACGGCTACCTGAAGACCTCGGGCATCCCGCCGCGCGGGGCGCTGGTCTGGTACCACAACTCCTCCGGCACCGGGCACGTCGCGATCAGCCTGGGCGAGGGCAAGGTCGTCGGCACCTCGGTCAGCGGCTCGGTCGGCGTGGCGGGCTACCTCGACCACGGCTCGTACCGCGGCTGGTCGGTCGCCTACCTCCCGGCCGCCTGGTAACCACCGCCGCTGAGCCGCCCACCGCCGCCCGCGGGTGGCGGTGGGCGGCTCAGGGCGGCTCAGTGCACGGACACCTGCACCTCGTGCCAGCCGGTGGCGCCGTCCGGCACCACCGGCGCCACCTCCCCGGTCTGCGCCACGCCGGCCGCGTCGGTGGCCCGCACCTGCAGGGTGTGCTCGCCCGGGGTGGCCGGCCACTGCCACACCCACTGCACCCAGGTGTCGGCCGACGGCACCGGCGCGAGCGTGGCCGGCTGCCACGGCCCCTCGTCCACCCGTACCTCGACGGCCCGGATGCCGCGGTGCTGCGCCCAGGCCACCCCCGCGACCGTGACCGGCCCGGCGGCCAGCCGCTTCCCCTGGCGGGGCGTGTCGATCCGTGACTGCGTCTTGATCGGCCCCTGCGCCGACCAGCCGCGCGGCACCCAGTACGCGTCGAAGTCGGCGAACGAGGTGAGCGCCAGCTCGGTCACCCACTTGCACGCCGACACGTAGCCGTACAGGCCGGGCACCACCATCCGGACCGGGAAGCCGTGCTCCACCGGCAGCGGTTCGCCGTTCATCCCGACCGCGAGCAGCGCGTCCCGGCCGTCCCGCAGCGCCGCCGTCGGCGTGCCGCAGGTCCAGCCGTCCACCGACCGGCCGACGACCTGGTCGGCGCCGTCCAACGGCTCGGCCTCGGCCAGCAGGTCCGCGATGGGTACGCCCAACCAGCGCGCGTTGCCGATCAGGTCCCCACCCACCTCGTTGGAGACGCAGGTCAGCGTGATGTCCCGTTCGAGCATCGGCCGGGCCAGCAGGTCCTGGTAGGTCAGCGTGATCGGGTTGCGCACCCGCCCGGTGATCCGCAGCCGCCACTGCTCCGGATCGACCTGCGGCACGGTCAGCGCGGTGTCGATCCGGTAGAACGCGAAGTTCGGGGTGGTGAACGGCGCCAGCCCGCCCAGCGACAGGTCCGCGCCCGCCGGGAGCGGCGCCGCCGGGCTGGCCGGGACGGGCAGCCGGATCGCCTCGCGGGCCGCGATCACGCTGCGCCGGGTGGCCAGCCAGCGGCCGGCGAAGCCGGTGAGCGCCGCCGCGCCGAGCGCCGCGCCGGCGCCGGTGAGGAACCGCCGCCGGCCCGACTCGAACTCCGCCACGTCGTGCTCGGCGTCCGGATCCAGCGGCGGCGCGGGGATCTCCAGCGGGCCGGCCAGGAGCAGCCAGAACACCCCGACCGCGACGCCGGCGCCGACCAGGGTGGGCAGCGCGGCGGCCGGGCCGGCGCCCGGCCGGGTCACCGCGGCGGCCACCCCGATCAGGGCGAACACTCCGATGCCCAGCGGGCCGAGCCAGAACCGGCGCCGGGCCAGCAGGCCGACGAGGGCCGCGAACCCGCCCAGCAGGACGGCGGTGCCGACCAGCAGCGCCAGCTTGTCGTGTACGCCGAAGACGTCGATGGCGAACTGCTTGACCGGCGCCGGCACGGCGTCCACCACGGCGCCACCGACCGCGATCAGCGGCGCGGACCGGGGGCCGGTGGCCACCGCGACGAGTTCGGCGACACCGATGGTCACCGCCGCGGCCACCAGCCCGGCCAGTGCGGCGAAGGGGCGTGATCTCGTACGCACGGGTCCAGTCTTACCCCACCCGCCGAACATCCGGTAACCGCGTGGTGCCGGCCGGATGTGACCGGGGGCGGATCACCGACGTGATGTCGGTGATCCGCCCCCGGCCCGGTGCGGAAGGGCTCCGGTCAGAAGCCCGGGCCGTGCTGGTGGCCGTGGCCGTGCGAGTGGCCGTGCCCACCGGCCGCGGCCGGCTCCGGCTCGGCCGGCTTCTCCACGACCAGGCTCTCCGTGGTGAGCAGCAGGCCGGCGATGGAGGCGGCGTTCAGCACCGCGTTGCGGGTGACCTTGACCGGGTCGAGGATGCCGGCGGCGGCCAGGTCGACGTACTCGCCGGTCGCGGCGTTCAGGCCGGTGCCCCAGTCGGCACCGATGACCTTCTGCACCACGACGTACCCGTCCTGGCCGGCGTTCTGCGCGATCCACCGCAGCGGTTCGAGCAGCGACTTGCGGACGATGCTGACGCCCACCTTCTCGTCACCGGTCAGCCCCAGGCCGTCCTCCAGCAGGGCGGCGATCTGCACGAGCGCGGCGCCACCGCCGGGCACCGTGCCCTCCTCGACCGCGGCCTTGGTCGCCGAGATGGCGTCCTCGATGCGGTGCTTGCGCTCCTTCATCTCGACCTCGGTGGCGGCGCCGGCCTTGATCACCGCGATGCCGCCGGAGAGCTTGGCCAGTCGCTCGGACAGCTTCTCCCGGTCCCAGTCGGAGTCGGAGGCCTCGATCTCCTTGCGGATCTGGCCGATCCGGTCGGCGACCTCGGTGTCCCGGCCCTTGCCGTCGATGACGGTGGTGTTCTCCTTGTCCACCACCACCCGCCGGGCGCCGCCGAGCACCTCCAGGCCCACCTGGTCGAGCTTGTAGCCCAGCTCCGGGGCGACCAGCTCGGCGCCGGTCAGGACCGCCATGTCCTGCAGCATCGCCTTGCGCCGGTCGCCGAAGCCGGGCGCCTTCACCGCGCAGACCTTCAGGGTCTTGCGGATCGAGTTGACCACCAGGGTGGCCAGCGCCTGTCCCTCGACGTCCTCGGCCACGATCAGCAGCGGCTTGCTGTCGGAGAGGATCTTCTCCAGCAGCGGCAGCAGTTCCTCGATCGCCGAGATCTTCTGGGTCGTGATCAGGATGTACGGGTCGTCGAGCACCGCCTCCTGCGACTCCGAGTCGGTGACGAAGTTCGGGGAGATGAAGCCCTTGTCGAACTGGAGACCCTCGGTGACCTCCAGCTCGGTGGCGAGCGTGGAGCCCTCCTCGACGGTGATGACGCCGTCGCGGCCGACCTTCTCCATCGCCTCGGCGATCATCTCGCCGATGGTGGCGTCCTGCGCGGAGATCGTCGCCACGTGCGCGACGGACTCCTTGCCGCCCACCTCGACGGCCTTGCCGAGCAGGGCGTCGGAGACCTTGTTGGCCGCCGCGTCGATGCCGCGCTTGAGGCCGGTCGGGTTGGCGCCCGCGGCCACGTTGCGCAGGCCCTCCCGGACCATCGCCTGGGCCAGCACGGTGGCGGTGGTGGTCCCGTCGCCGGCGACGTCGTTGGTCTTGGTCGCCACCTCCTTGACCAGCTGCGCGCCGAGGTTCTCGTACGGGTTGGTGAGCTCGATCTCCTTGGCGATGGTCACGCCGTCGTTGGTGATCGTGGGCGCACCGAATTTCTTGTCCAGGACGACGTTGCGCCCGCGCGGGCCGAGGGTGACCTTGACCGTGTCCGCGAGGGCGTTGACACCGTGCTCCAGCAGGTGCCGGGCGTCGTCCGAGAAGCTCAGGATCTTCGCCATTGCTATCCCTTCAAGGCGCCGCAGCCCCGGCCCGGCAAGCCGGGCCGGGGCTGCGGCACTGGATGAGGTTGCTTACTTCTCGATGATCGCGAGGACGTCGCGGGCGGAGAGCACCAGGTACTCCTCGCCGGCGTACTTGACCTCGGTGCCGCCGTACTTCGAGTAGAGCACGGTGTCGCCGACCTTGACGTCGATCGGCACCCGGTTGCCGGAGTCGTCAACGCGACCCGGACCGACAGCGAGGACGGTGCCCTCCTGCGGCTTCTCCTTGGCGGTGTCGGGGATCACGATGCCCGACGCCGTGGTCGTCTCAGCCTCGTTCGCCTGGACCACGATCCGGTCCTCGAGCGGCTTGATCGCAACCTTGGTCGCGGTAGTCACGGGCATACCCTCCTGGGGTATCAGGTTCCTGTGCCGGCCGATACCGGCCGGCGTCAATCTCTGCCACATGTCCACCGGGCGGGGCCGTCGTCGCGGGTGCCGGTCCGCCTGGCGTCTCGCCCGCGGGTAGGACCCGCAGGCTGGCACCCTCCATGCGAGAGTGCTAATCGCAGGTTATTCCGCGGCTAGCACTCCGTCAAGGAGAGTGCCAATCCGGCGCGCTTTTCGGTGCGCTGGTTCGGGACGGCACAATGGGCCGGATGGACACGGACGGGCTGGCGGTGCTGCGTACCGCCGAGGGCCAGGCCGCGCTCGCGACGGCGGCCGACCTGGCCGGCGGCGACCCGCTGGCCGCGGCGGCGGCGCTGCGGGCCGGCGGCGTGCCGGCGGACCTCGCGGCCGCCGCGCTCACCCAGGCCGAACTGCGTCGGCACGCGGTCGGCAAGTTCGGCCCGGACGCCGCGACCATGTACTTCAGCCGGGCCGGGCTGGAACAGGCAACCCGGGCCGCCGTGGCCGACCGCCGGGCCGCCCGGCTGCACGAGGCCGGGGTGCGGACCCTGGCCGACCTCGGCTGCGGGCTCGGCGCCGACGCGCTGGCCGCGGCCCGGCACGGCATCCGCGTGTACGGCGTGGAGGCCGACCCGACCACGGCGAGCCTGGCCCGGGCGAACGCGGCGGCGCTCGGCCTGGCCGACCTGTTCACGGTCGAGTGCGGCGACGCCACCGGGTACGACGTCACCGGGGTGGACGCGGTCTTCTGCGACCCGGCGCGCCGGCGCGGGGGTCGACGGATCTTCGACCCGGACGCCTACTCGCCGCCCTGGTCGTTCGTCACCGCCCTGGCCGAACGGGTGCCCCGGACCGTCGTGAAGGTGGCGCCCGGAATCGACCACGCGGCGATCCCGCCCGACGCCGAGGCCGAGTGGGTGAGCGCGGCCGGCGACCTGGTCGAGGCGACGATCTGGTGCGGTCCGCTGGCCGAGGTGCCCCGCCGGGCCAGCCTGCTCGGCCGGCAGTCCCGCACGCTCCGCGCCGGAACGGACGCCGGCGAGCACCAGCTCACCGGCGCCGGCACCCGGCAGGCCGCGGTCGGGCCGGTCCGCCGGTTCCTGTACGACCCGGACGGCGCGGTGCTGCGGGCGCACCTGGTGGCCGAGTTCGCGGACACCCTCGACGGGACGCTCGCCGACCCGGACATCGCCTACGTGTACGCCGACCGCGCCGTTGCGACGCCGTTCGCCCGGTGCCTGGAGATCACCGACGTGCTGCCGTTCTCGCTGAAACGCCTGCGCGCCCTGCTCCGCGAGCGCGGCGTCGGCCGGGTCGAGATCCTCAAGCGCGGCTCGGCCCTGGTGCCCGAGCGGCTGCGCCGGGACCTGCGGCCGGCCGGCCCGGCCGCCGCCAGCCTGGTGCTCACCCGGGTCGCGGGCGCGCCCACCGTCCTGATCGGGCACCCGGTCGGCGACCCGATCGGGTCGTCGGCCGGTGGCCCGAGTCGGCAGCCGGCCGGCGGCGGGTAGGTTCTGCGACCGTGGCAGGACAGGGGACGCCGGCCACGGCACTGCTGGCACGTCAGCGGGTACAACACAGCGTGCATCCGTACGACGTACCGGTGGACACGGCGCACTACGGCGCCGAGGTGGCGGCGGCACTCGGCGTGCCGGCCGGCGAGGTCTTCAAGTCGCTTGTGGTCGAGGTGGACGGCCGGCTGGTGGTGGCGGTCGTCCCGGTCACCGGCGAACTGGATCTCAAGGCGCTGGCCGCCGCTGCGGGCGGCAAGCGGGCCGCGCTCGCGGACCGGGCGCTCGCGGAGCGGACCACCGGGTACGTCCGCGGCGGCATCAGCCCGCTGGGCCAGCGCCGCCGGCTACCCACCGTGGTGGATTCCTCGGTCGAGACGCTGGCCGCCATGTACGTGTCCGCCGGCCGGCGCGGGCTCCAGCTACGGATCGCACCGGCCGACCTGATCCGGCTCACCGGGGCGACCACCGCCGCCATCGCAACCGGCTAGGCCCGCCTTTCGTCCCCGCCGCTCCGGGAGTCCGTCAGTCATACGCCAGGTACCTCAAGCCGGCGCTTTGAGGTACCTGGCGTATGACTGGGGCACCCGTGCCCGCGCAGCGCCGTGCGACGATGCGGCGATGACCCGGGAGGCAACAGGCGGCGAACTGGACCGGCTGACCGCGGGACTGTCCGCGCTGAGCCGGGTGATCGTCGCCATCACCGCCGCCGCGGTGGCGACGCTGGATGTCGAGCTGACCCTCACCCAGCACCGCATGATCGTCGTACTGGCCACCACCGGCCCCCGGCGCACCGTCGACCTCGCGGCTGACCTCGGCGTGCACCCCTCGACGGCCAGCCGTACGGGCGACCGCCTGGTCCGGCGCGGGCTGCTGGCCCGGGACCACCTGCCCAGCGACCGGCGGGTCTCCTGGTTACGCCTCACCGATCCGGGACGCGAACTGGTCGCCGACATCGTCCGGCGGCGCACCAGCGACCTGCGGCGGTTGCTCGCCGCGGTACCCACCGGCGCCGACCGCTCCCCGGGCGATCTCGTCGACGCCCTGGTGACGGCCGCCGGTGAGCCGACCGAACCGGTCTGGTGGCGGCACTGGGCCACCGCCTCGCGGCCACCCGGCGCCACCCTCCCGTGACACTGGGACGAAACCTCCGTGCCACCGGGAAGTAAAACGTGCATGGATGAACGAATCGGAGGCACGGTGCGTACCACCACCCGACCGGTTGCCAAACGACAGAGGTGGTGGCAGGCATGCGGCAGATCGGGCCTCGACGTACCCCCGGACGGGGACGGACCGGGACCGGCGCGCCGGGACCGGCCCGGTGGATGGCGGCCATCCTGGCCGGCCTGATCGCCGGGATGGTGCTGCTGCCCTCCGCCGCGTCCGCGGAACCGGCACCCGCCCAGTTGAACGCGGCCGACACGATGCTGCTCAACGGCGTACGCCAGGCCGGCCTCTGGGAGATCCCGGCCGGCCAGATGGCCGCCGAGAAGGGCAAACGGCAACGGGTACGCGAGGTGGGTGCCGAAATCGCCAAGCAGCACGTCGAACTCGACCAGATGGTCGTCGACACGGCCAACAAGCTCGGCGCGCAGATCCCCGCCGACCCGCGCGCCGACCAGAAGGGCTGGCTGGCCGAGATGCAGGTCGCCTCGGGGGACCGGTTCGACCAGACGTTCGTGAGCCGGCTGCGGGCGGCACACGGCAAGATCTTCCCGGTGATCGGCGCGGTGCGGGCCGGTACCCGCAATGACGACGTACGCAAGCTGGCGGATGCGGCCAACATCTTCGTGATGAACCACATGAAGCTGCTGGAGAGCACCGGCCTGGTGCGCTACAGCGAACTGCCGCCGGCCGCGGTGCCCGCCCTCCAGGACGAGGGCATGTTCGCGCGGGCCAGGGCGAACGCCGGGTCGGGAGCCCCGGTGAGCGGCAACCTGATCTGGATCGTGCTGATCGCCGCGCTCGCCGCCGGTGGGGTGGCCACGTTCCGGCTCGTCCGGCGCTGACGCCGGCCCGGGCCGCCGCCCCGGCAACGCGCACGGCCGGCTCCGCCGCGCAGCCGGCCCCGGTACGCAGCCGGCCCCGGCAACGCGCACGGCCGGCGCCGACACGCGGTCGTGCCGCGCTCAGCCGTGCCAGGAGCGCCAGAGCGACGCGTACGAGCCGCCGGCCGCGACCAGCTCGTCGTGCGAGCCCAGCTCGATGATCCGCCCGTCCTCGACCACCGCGACCCGGTCGGCGTCGTGCGCCGAGAAGAGCCGGTGCGCGATGGCCACGACGGTACGGCCGCGCAGCACCCCGGCCATCGAGCGCTCCAGCCGGCGGGCCGCCCGGGGATCGATCAACGAGGTGGCCTCGTCCAGCACGAGCGTGTGCGGGTCGGCGAGCACCAGCCGGGCCAACGCGAGCTGCTGCGCCTGGCCGGCCGGGAGCGGATGCCCGCCCGTGCCGATCCCGGTGTCCAGCCCGTCCGGCAGCGCGAGCGCCCAGTCCAGGGCGTCGACGGCGGCCAGCGCGTCCCGGACGTCCCGGTCGGTCGCCTCCGGGCGCACCATCGTCAGGTTGTCCCGCAGTGTGCCGAGGAACACGTGGTGCTCCTGGCTCACCAGCGCGACCTGCCGGCGCAACTCGGCCAACGGCAGGTCGTGCAGCGCCTTCCCGCCGACGGTCACCGCACCCGAGCGCGGCGCGTGGATGCCGGCCAGCAACCGACCCAGGGTGGACTTTCCCGCCCCGGACGGCCCGACCATGGCCAGCCGCTCCCCCGGGCGCAGCCGCAGCGTCACGCCGTGCAGGACGTCCCGCCCCGTCCGGTAGGCGTACCGGACGTTCTCGGCGCACAGCGCCGGGCCGGCGCCATCAGACAACAGCGCCGGACCGGCGCCATCAGACAACAGCGCCGGGCCGGCGCCATCGGACAACAGCGCCGGACCGGCGCCATCGGACAACGTCGAAGGGCCGGCGCCGTCGGAGTGCAGCGGCGGCTCCGCGCCGCCCGCCCGGGGCGCCACGACCAGCCGCGGCCCGGCGACCGGTCCCCCGGCAGCCACCGCCGGCACGCCGCCAGCCACGGCCGGCGTACCCGAAGCCTCGCCGGGCAGCCGGGCGACCCCGAGCAACCGGGCCAGTGATGCGCCGCCCACCTGCAACTCGTCCAGCCAGGACAGCAGCCGGTCCAGCGGCTCGATGAGCTGCTGGGCGTAGAGCGCCGCCGCGGTGACCTGGCCCAGGGTCACCCAGCCGCGCAGGTGGAACCAGCCGCCCAGCAGCAGCGTCACCACCACCGGCAGCACGTAGCTGGCCTCCGAGACCGGCCAGGCGACCGAGCGCAGCGACAGCGTGTACCGCTCGGCCGCGTACGACCGGCGGATGTCGGCGTCGGTGCGGGCCCGGCGGCGCGCCTGCTGGCCCAGCGCCTCCGTGCTGCGCGACCCGTCCACGGTCTCGCTGATCCCGTCGGTGACCTGGGAGTAGGCGGCGTTCTCCCGCAGGTAGCCCGCGGGTGCCCGGCGCAGGTACCAGCGGGTGACGACCCACAGTGGCGGCACGGCGACCAGGCAGGACAGCGCCAGCAGCGGGCTGACCAGCACCATCGCGCCGACCACGAAGACCATCGAGACCAGCGCGATGAGCGTCTCCGGTACGGCGAACCGGACCGTCTTGCCCAGCGCCGCGACGTCCCGGGAGGTCCGGGTGAGCAGATCACCGGTGCCGGCCCGCTCGACGGTGGACAGCGGGATGGCCAGCACCCGGTCGATGAACTCCTCGCGCAGGTCGGCCAGCACCCCCTCGCCGAGCCGGGCGGAGGCGAGGTACGCGAAGCGCGTGAGCACAGCCTGGACCAGCACGAATCCGGTGATCGCCAGCGCGACCCGGTCCACGGTGACCGTGGAGGTGCCACGGGACACCGCCTCGACCAGGTCGCCGAGCAGCCGCGGCGCGGCCAGCCCGGCGATCGCGGCCAGCGCGTGCAGCCCGAGCGTGATTCCCAGCGCCCGGGGGTGCCGCCGCAGGATCGTGCGGGCGTACCGGCGGACCTGCCCGCCGTCGGCCACCGGCAACGCCGTACTCATCGTCCCACCTCGATCCGGTCGTCCCGCGGATCCTCGGCCTCGGCCCGGCTCACCGTGGCCCGGTACTCCGGCACGGCGGCCAGCAGGTCGCGGTGCGTGCCCTCGGCCACCGTCCGGCCGTCCCGGACGAAGACCACGTGGTCGACCCGGTCCAGCACGAGCGGGCTGCTGGTGCAGATCAGCGTGGTCCGGCCGGTGCGCGCCGGCCCCAGCCGGTCGGCGATCCGCGCCTCGGTGTGCGCGTCGACCGCGCTGGTCGGTTCGACCAGGATGAGGATCTCCGGGTCGGCGACCAGCGCCCGCGCCAGCCGCAACCGTTGCTGCTGCCCGCCGGAGAACTCCCGGCCGCGTGCGGTCACCGGCGCGGCCAGACCCTCCGGAAGTGCCTCGACGATGTCGGTGGCGTCGGCCACCCGCAGCGCCGCCGTGATCCGCCCCTCGTCGGCGTCGTCCCGGGGGTCCAGCTCCGCCCGCAGCGGCCCGGAGAACAGCACGGCGTCGTTGTCGGCCACCATGATCCGCCGCCGGACCGTCGCCAGGGGAAGATCCCCCAGCGGTACGCCGCGCAGGGTGACCTCGCCCGGCGCGTACCGGCCGAGGCGGTCGGCGATCCGGACGGCGTCCTCGGGTGCGGCGGCCACCAGCGCGGTGCACCGACCCGTCCGGAGCACCAGCCCGGAGGCGGCGTCGACCAGTTCCCCCGGACCGGGCGACGGCACCGGCGTACCGGGGTCGGAGATCTCCGGCACCAGCCGGAGCAGGTCGACCACCCGGCGGGCCGCCACGTGCCCCTTGGTGATCTTGTCGATGACCTCGGTGATGGTCCGCATCGGTCCGACCAGGAACGCCGCGTACCCGTAGAACGCCACGAGTTGCCCGGCGGTGATCTCGCCGCGCAACACGAACCGGGCGCCCAGCCAGGTGACCAGCGCCACGAATGCGCCGGGCAGCAGGATCTCCGCCCCGGCCAGCAGCGACTCCACCCGGGCCACCCGTACGCCGTCGGCGCGCAGCACCTGCGACTCCCTGCGGTAGCGCTCCGAGACCACCGGTTCGCCGCCGATCCCGCGCAGCACCCGCAGCCCGGCCACGATGTCGACCGCCCGGGTGGCCAGCGCGGCCTGCTGGTCCCGGTACGTCTGCTGGCGCCGGTGCAGCGGTCGGATCAGCAGGCCGACGATGGCCAGCAGCACCGGCACCCCGAGCAGCACGACCAGCCCCAGCCGGACCGAGGCGGCGAGCAGGATGGCGGTGACGGTGCCGATCGCGACGACGGCGCCCGAGCCCCGGGCCGTGATGTCCATCGCCCCGCCGAGCTGGCCGATGTCGGCGGTGCCGATGCTGACCACCTCACCGGCGGCCATCCGGCGGGGCAGCGTGGCGCCCAACCGGTTGGCCTGGTCGATGGTCACCTGCACGGTCCGGTACGCCGCAGCAAGCCAGTTGGCGCTCGCCATCCGGTGCCGCAGCACACCGGAGCCGGCCTGGGTGAGCCCGAGGGCGAGCAGCAGCAGGCTCCACCGGAGCAGTTCGGCCTCGTCCCGGCCGGTGATGGCGTCGACCGCCCGCCCGATGGCCGCCGGCATCAGCGCCTGGCTGACCATCCAGACGATGCCGAACACGATCCCGGCGGTCAGCCACGCCCCGGTGCGCGCGGCCAGCCAGAGCAGCAGCCGGGACGGCGATCGGCGATCGGGAACACCGGGATCAACGACCGGCAGCGCGGGCATCACAGCCGGAACGCTAAGGGGTGGCCGCGTACCCGCGCGAACCGTTTTCGCCGCGCTCCAGCGGGAGATCCCGTTCTGGCCCGCTCTGCCGGTGTCGTTCCGATACCGCGGTTGCCGCGGCCGTCGCGGTTGGCGAAGCTATGACGCCTGCCGGATCGGCAGGTCGGCCAGCCAGACGTCGGCCAGCTCACCGAGGGGGACGTCGAGGGCCCGGCTGAGGCCGACCACGGTGCCGAACGCCGGCGCGGGCAGGCGCCCGCCCTCGATCTTGCGCAGCGTCTCGGGGGAGATGCCGGCCGCCAGGGCCACCTCGACGAGGCTGCGGTCGGCCCGCGCCACCCGCAGTGCGGCGCCGAGGCGCCGGCCCGCGGCGATCTGTTCGGCGGTGAGCGGTTGGCGAACCATGCCAGCAGGATATCCCCGGCAGCGGCCCCGACCTGCCGTGGTATAAAAATACCGCACAGGAGAGGGAGGCTGTCGTGATCGAGCTCAAGTCCGCCGAGGAGATCGACCGGATGGCGGTGGCCGGCCAGTTCGTCGGCGAACTGCTCGCGGAGTTGAGCGATGTCGCCGAGGTCGGCGTCAACCTGATGGACCTCGAACACCACGCCCGCCGCCGGATCTCCGAACGCGGCGCCGAATCCTGCTACTGGGACTACGCCCCGTCGTTCGGCCGCGGCCCGTTCCGCAACGTGCTGTGCCTGTCGGTCAACGACGCCGTGCTGCACGGCCTGCCACACAGCTATCCGCTGCGCGACGGCGACCTGCTCAGCATCGACATGGCGGTCGGCATCGACGGCTGGGTCGCCGACTCCGCGCTCTCCGTCATCGTCGGCACCCCCGATCCGGCCGACCTGCGGCTGATCGAGGCCACCGAGGTGGCCCTGGCGGCCGGCATCGCCGCCGCGGCCCCCGGTGGCCGGCTCGGCGACATCTCCGCCGCGATCGGCGAGGTGGCCCGCTCCTACGGCTACGGCGTCAACGCCGAGTTCGGCGGCCACGGCATCGGCCGCACCATGCACGAGGCACCGCACGTGCCCAACACCGGCCGCGCCCGCCGCGGGATACGGCTCGATCCCGGCCTCACCATCGCCATCGAACCCTGGTTCTGCCGGACCACCGACAAGATCAAATTTGATCGGGACGGCTGGACGATCCGCTCCGCCGACGGCTCCCGCACCGCCCACTCCGAACACACCGTCGCCATCACCCCGTCCGGCACCCGGGTGCTGACCCGGCGGCCCGCGCGGGGCACCGCCGCGGCCGGCCCGGCCAGCAAGCCCGGCACGGCCTCCTGAGGGTCCACCGGTCGCCCCCGACCCGACTCACGGCCGACCCGACTCACGGCCGATCCGGCTGACGGCCCGGCGGGCTCACCGGTCGACCGGGGTGAAGTCCCATTCGTGCGGCGGGCGCGCGACCAGCAGCGGCGGCGGATCCGGCATCGACGGCGGCGCACCCCGCCAGCGGGAGATGACCACGATCCGGTCGTCGGTGGACGAGAAGACCTCGCTGCCCGCGTGCCGCGGATCGTGCTCGAACTCCGGCACCGCCACGTCGCAGACCCACGCGATCAGCTCGGCGAAGCCCTTCGGTTCGGCCCGCGCCTCCCACATCCGCACGATCATCCGGTCGTCCTCCTCCCGTACCGGTCGGCCTGGACGCTGACCACCGTCAGCGGCAGCGCGCTGTCGGCCGGCAGGTCCAGTTTGCTCGGTGCGACGTCGGCGGCCACCAGGTGCGCGCCGAGCGCCGCCACCATGGCGCCGTTGTCGGTGCACAACTTCGGCCTCGGCACCCGCACCCGGATGCCGTGCCGGGCGGCCCGCTGCTCGGCCACCGCCCGCAGCCGGGAGTTCGCCGCCACGCCGCCGCCGATGACCAGGGTCTGCACCCCGTTCGCCCGGCAGGCGTCGATCGCCTTCGCGGTCAGCACGTCGCAGACCGCCTCCTGGAACGAGGCCGCCACATCCGCCACCGGCACCGGCTCGCCGGCCCGTTGCCGGGCCTCCACCCAGCGGGCCACCGCCGTCTTCAGGCCCGAGAACGAGAAGTCGTACCGGTGCGCGGCCTGGTCCTTCGGCGCGGTCAGCCCGCGCGGGAACGCGATGGCCGCCGCGTCCCCGGCCCGCGCCTCGCGGTCGATCGGCGGCCCGCCCGGGAACGGCAGCCCGAGCAGCCGGGCGACCTTGTCGAACGCCTCGCCGGCCGCGTCGTCGATGGTGGCGCCCAGCGGCGTCACCCCGCGGGCCAGGTCGTCGACCAGCAGCAGCGAGGAGTGCCCGCCGGAGACCAGCAGCGCGATGGCCGGCTCGGGCAGCGGGCCGTGCTCCAGGGTGTCCACCGCCACGTGCGCGGCCAGGTGGTTCACCCCGTACACCGGCTTCTCGGCGGCAAGCGCGTACCCCTTCGCGGCGGCGACGCCGACCAGCAGCGCCCCGGCCAGGCCCGGCCCGGCGGTGACCGCGATAGCGTCGATGTCGGCGATCGTCACCCCCGCCTCCGCCAGCGCCCGCCGCATGGTCGGCACGATCGCCTCTAGGTGCGCCCGGCTGGCCACCTCTGGCACCACCCCGCCGAACCGGGCGTGCTCGGCGACGCTGGAGGCGATGGCGTCGGCCAGCAGGGTGTGCCCGCGGACGATGCCCACGCCCGTCTCGTCGCAGGACGTCTCGATGCCGAGGATCAGCGGTTCGTCAGCCATGTCGCTCCATCACCAGCGCGTCGGTGTTGCTCGGTTGGTAGTAGCCGCGCCGGATCCCGAGCGGCTCGAAGCCGTTGCGGGCGTAGAGCTTCTGGGCCGGCGCGTTGTCCACGGCCACCTCCAGCAGCACCGTGCGCACGCCCGCGTCGTCGGCCGTCCGCAGCAGCTCGGCCAGCAGCGCCCGGCCCACTCCGGAGCGCTGCCGGTCCCGGCGTACCGCGATGTTCTGCACCCACGCCTCGGCCGGCGGTTGCAGGGCCAGGCCGGCGTACCCGACGGGCTGCTCACCGCGCTCCGGCAGCGCGACGACGTAGTGGTGGCCGTTCGCCAGCTCGTTCCAGAACATCGCGGCCGACCAGCGCTCGACGCCGAACAGGTCGTCCTCCATCGGCAGCACGGCCTCGATGTGCCACCAGCGCATCGGCACGATCCGCACCGGCGCGCTCACCGGGATCCTGGCCTCACGGCAGCACCGGCTTGCGTGCGGTTGCCGCCACCGCGTCCGGCCGGCGCAGGTACAGCGGGGTGAGCGGCTCGGTCGCCGCGCCGGCGGCGGCCCGCGGGGCGGCCAGCTCGGCGAGGGCAAGCGCGGGCGGGAACCGCGGCTCGGCCCGCAACGGCAGGTCGATCCGCTCGGCGTACCGGTGGGCGCCCTCGCCGACCGCGGCGTCGACGCCCAGGTCCCGGGCTCGCGCCACCGCGTCCTCCGCCGGACCCACCTCCGGGCCGGCCAACCGGCCGCCGGCCCCGTCGTAGACCGCCCAGTAGACCTCCCGGCGCCGGGCGTCGCTGGCCACCAGCACCGGGCCGGCCCCGGCCGCGGCCCGGCCGAGCGCGTCCAGCGAGCAGACGCCGTACGTCGGGATGCCGAGCACCTGGCCCATGGTGGCGGCCGTGACCAGCCCGACCCGCAGGCCGGTGAACGGGCCGGGTCCGGTGCCGGCCACGATCGCCGCCAGGTCCGCCGGCCGGACACCCGCCTCGGCCAGCACCGCGTCGATGCCCGGCGCCAGCAACTCGCCGTGCGCCCGGGCATCCACCGTCCGGCGTTCGGCCCGGATCGCGACCGCGGTACCGGTCAACTCGGCCAGCGCCGCCGTCACAGCCGGCGTCGACGAATCCACCACGAGAACGAGCACGGCAACACCCTAGCTCGCGACGATTCCCGCCCCCGGGTAACCCGACCGGGCGGCCGGAAGTCACCCACGGCGACCGCGGTGGGCGCAGGTCAGCCGGCCGGGTGCTCCCAGACGATGGTCGGGCGGCCCGCGTCGGCCAGCGCCTTGTTGGTCGCGCTGAACGCCCGGCAGCCGCGGAAGCCGCGCGGGTTGAGCGGGCTGGGATGACCGGCCTCCAGCACCACGTGCGCGGGGTTCACGATCAGCCCCCGCTTGCGCCGGGCGTACCCGCCCCAGAGCAGGAAGACGATCCGCTCGGCACGGGCGTCCAGGGCGCGGATGGTCGCGTCGGTGAACGCCTCCCAGCCGTGGCCGGCGTGCGAGTTCGGGCTGCCCTCGCGGACCGTGAGCACCGAGTTGAGCAGCAGCACGCCCTGTTCCGCCCAGCCGGTCAGGTCGCCGCCGACCGGCGGATCCACCTCCAGGTCCGCGGCCAGCTCCCGGAAGACGTTGCGCAGCGAGGGCGGGACGCGTACGCCGGGCCGGACGCTGAAGCTCAACCCGTGCGCCTGGCCGGCCCGGTGGTACGGGTCCTGGCCCAGCAGCAGCACCCGGCAGTCCTGCGGCTGGCACAGCCGGTAGGCGGCGAACAGGTCCTCGACCGGCGGGTAGACCTGGCGGCTCGCGTACTCCCGCGCGACGAACGCGCCGAGCGCGGCCGTGTCGGCGGGCTCCAGGTGGGGCGCCAGCGCCTCCCGCCAGGCGGGCGGCAACAGCGCGGGCAGGTCGAGGGTGGGTACGGATGCGGGTGCGGCGTCGGTCATCGGCGAGGGTCTCCGGTCGGGGTCGGCGGTGCTGCGGCCAGCAGAGGGTACGACGGGGGTACGACAGCGCCGGCCGGCTCAGCTCCAGCCGGCCAGCCGGTCCGCCCAGTCGCCGCCCACCGGTTCCAACTCGACAAGCCGGGTGTCGTCGTCCCGGCGGTCGATCCGGATCCGCAGATGGGCGTCGCCCAGCTGTTCCACCAGGCCCTCGCCCCACTCGACCACGGTGACCGCCTCGTCCATCGAGGCGTCCAGGTCCAGGTCGTCGATCTCGGCCCGCGGGTCGGTCGCGTCGCCCAGCCGGTACGCGTCGGCGTGCACCAGCGGCACCCGGCCGCCCCGGTCGGGATCGGCACGGTGCACCCGGGCGATGACGAAGGTCGGCGAGGTGACCTCGCCGGCCACCCCGAGACCCGCACCGATCCCCTGGACCAGCGCCGTCTTGCCGGCCCCCAGCGGACCGGTGAGCACCAGCAGGTCACCGGCGCGCAGCCGGCCCGCGAGCGTCCGGCCGAATGCGTGGGTGTCCTCCACCGTGGGCAAGCTCCGCACCGTACGGGTCACTTCTCCAACCTGTCCAGAAAGTCCATCAGCGCCGCGTTGACGACGTCGGCATGCTCCAGCATCACCACGTGACCGCTCTCCGGTACCAGCACGAACTGCGCGTCCGGCAGCCGGCGCACGATCTCCGCGGACTGCTCGGGCGGCGTGATCAGGTCCTTGTCGCCGACGATCACCAGGGTCGGGGTACCGGCGAGCGCCGCCAGCGCCGGATGCCGGGAATGCGTGTACAGGGTACGCAGGTACCGCGCCACCGTCTCGGCGCTGGTGTGGCTGTTCATCTCCTCCACGTAGGAGACCAGCGCGGGACTGGGCCGGCTGGTGCCGAACCCGTACCGGCGGGTCAGCAGCCAGGCGACGTTGGTGGTGGCCCGCCGCGCCCGGTCCAGCACGCCGCCGGAGAGCCGGGTGGCGTTGTCCAGAATGGGCAGCAGCGGGGTGCCCGCCCGGCTCAGCACGGCCGGCACACCCAGCCGGGTCTGCCGCAGCCGGCCGGCCGAGGTGGCCATCAGCACGGTGCCGACCACCCGGTTGCCGAACAGGTCCGGATACCGCTCGGCCAGCGCCATGATGGTCATGCCGCCCATCGAGTGCCCGACCAGCACCAGTGGACCGTTCGGCACCGTGCGCTCGACCACCTCGCGCAGGGCGTCGCCGAGCCGGGCCAGGTCGTACTCGCCGGACCGCAGCGAGCCGGACCGGCCGTGGCCGGGCTGGTCGTAGAAGACCATCCGGTGCCCGCCGCGCCGGGCCAGGGCGGTGCGCTGGAAGTGGAAGGTGCCCATGTCCAGGCAGAAACCGTGCACGAACACCAGCGTGGGGTGCCCGGCGGCCGCCGCGGCCGGCGCCTCCACGATCTCGACGTGCAGGTCCGTGCCGTCCGGCAGCCGCAGCGGGAACTCCTCCTCGCACGGCTGCGGGCCGAACACCTCGTCCGCGTACGGGTCGGTGACCCGCTTGGAGCGGCGGACCACCGCCCGTTCCGCCGCGATGCCGGCGGCCACCCCGGCGGCGGCCACCCCCACCGCGGCGCCGACGATGCTGGCCGCGCGTACCGCCGTGCGGGGCGCGGGAATCCCCGACCGGCGCCGGGCCGGCGCACCGCTCATGTCCGGATCCCGTCGTACACCCGGGGCACCCGGACGCTGCCGAACCGGGTGACGATCTCGTAGTTGATCGTGCCCACCACGGCCGCCCAGTCGTCGGCGGTCGGCCCGCCGTCCTCGCCGCTGCCGAAGAGCGTGGCCACGTCTCCGGCGGCGACCGGATCGTCGCCGCAGTCCAGCACGATCTGGTCCATGCACACCCGGCCGGCGATCGTGCGGTTGCGCCCGGCCAGCCGCACCGGGCCGACGCCCGAGGCGTGCCGCGGTACGCCGTCGGCGTAGCCCAGCGGCACCACGGCCAGGGTGGTCTCCCGCTGCGTGTGGTACGTGTGGCCGTACGACACCCCGGTGCCGGCCGGCACCCGCTTGACCAGCATCACCCGGGCCCGGGCGGTCATCGCGGGACGCAGCCCGAACGTGTCCCCGGCGATCGGGGACAGCCCGTACACCGCGACCCCGGGCCGGACGAGGTCGAAGTGGGTGTCCGGGCGGGTCAGCGTGGCCGCCGAGTTGGCCAGGTGCCGGTAGCGCGGCCGCAGGCCGGCCTGCCCGGCCACCGCCAGCGCGTCGTGGAACGCCGACACCTGCTGGTCGATGGTGGGGTGATCGGGCTGGTCGGCGTACACCAGGTGGCTCCACACGCCGACCACCTCGACGGACCCCTCGGCCTGGGCCTTGGCGGCGGCCTCGACCAGTTCCGGCCACTCGGTCACGGTGGCGCCGCCGCGGGACAGCCCGGTGTCGATCTTCAGGTGGATCCGGGCCGTCCGGCCCGCCTGCTCGGCGGCCTCGACCAGTTCACGAAGCTGGTCCAGGCTCGCGGCGCTGAGATCCACCTGCGCCTCGACGCCCTCGTGCAGCGGCAGGCCGGGGGCGAGCAGCCAGGCCAGCACCGGCACGGTGATGCCGCCCCGACGCAGCGCGAGCGCCTCGTCGAGGGTGCAGACGCCCAGCCAGGTGGCGCCGCCGTCGAGTGCCGCCCGGGCCGCCGGCAACAGGCCGTGGCCGTACCCGTCGGCCTTGACGACCGCCATCACCTCGGCGGTCGTCCCGGCCCGCAGCCGCGCCACGTTGCCGCGGATCGCGTCGAGGTCGATCCGCACCTCTGCCTGCCACATGGGTCCCAGCCTAGCGATCGTCGGCCCGCTGATCGGCCGGCACCACGTCGCGCAGTGCGGTCGCCACGTCCGGCGCGGTCACCGGGCCGCGCCGGGCCGCCGCCCGGCCGGCCAGCCCGTGCAGGTACGCCGCGGCCACCGCGGCGTGTTCCGGAGCCAGTCCGGCGGCCAGCAGCGAGCCGAGCAGCCCGGCCAGCACGTCCCCGGTGCCGCCGGTGGCCAGCGCCGGGGTGCCGGTCGGATTGGCGTACGCCCGGCCCGCCGGGGTGGCCACGATGGTCCGGTCCCCCTTGAGCAGCACCACCGCGTTCATCCAGGCCGCCAGTCGCTGCGCGGCGCCGACCCGGTCCGACCCGGGCGACTCGCCGGCGAGCCGGGCGAACTCCCGGTCGTGCGGGGTGACCACCACCGGCGCGTCCCGGTCCCGCAGCCGGTCCGCGGCCGAGCCGTCGACCAGCAGGGTGAGCCCGTCGGCGTCCAGCACCACCGGTACCGGGGCCGCCAGCACGGTACGCAGGGCGGTCGCGGCCGGTTCGCCGGAGCCCAGCCCCGAGCCGCACACCCAGGCCTGCACCCGGCCCGCGTCGGACACCCGCTCGGTGGCGATCACCGACGGGTGGTGGTGCAGCACCTCGGCCTTCGCCCCGCCCGCGTACCGCACCAGACCGGTCGGCCCGGCCAGCGCGCCGGCCACCGAGAGCACGGCCGCGCCGGGATAGGTGGCCGAACCGGTGGCCACCCCCACCACGCCGCGGGTGTACTTCTCGGACGCGGCGTCCAGTTCCGGCCACCAGCCGAGGATGTCGGCGCCGTCCGGGATCCGCACCGCCGGCTCGGTGCGCAGCCACGGGTCCAGTCCGATGTCCACCAGCTCGACCTGGCCGGCCCGGGCCGCGGCCGGCCCCACCACGAGGGCCGGTTTGAGGCAGCCGAAGGTCACCGTGACGTCCGCGGTCACCGCCGTCGGTGCGCCGTCGCCGGAGTGCGGCACGTCCCCGGTGTCCACCTCCACCCCGCTCGGGATGTCGACGGCCACCACCGGGGGGCGGGCGCCGGACCGGTCGGTCAACCCGGCCAGCCCGGCCACCAGCCGGGCGGCCGGCTCGCGCAGCCCGCCGCGGCCGCCGATCCCGACGATCCCGTCCAGCACGAGGTCCGCGCGCTCCGGCAGCGTCTCGACGGTACGGCCGCCGGCCGCGCGCAGGGCGGCGAGCGCGGCGCGGTGCGCCCGGTCCGGCCGCAGCAGCAGCGCGCTGACCGCCGCGCCCCGGCCGGCCAGCAGCGCACCGGCGAACATCGCGTCGCCACCGTTGTCCCCCGAGCCGACCAGGAGCAGCACCCTGGAGCCGTACACGCCGCCGGCCGCGCCCAGCAGCAGCCCGCAGCGGCGGGCGAGCCCGGCGGCGGCCCGGTGCATGAGGGTGTCCGGTGGGACGGTGGCGAGCAGCGCCTGTTCGGCCGAACGCACGTCGGCGACCCGCCAGGCGGCCCTCATCGTTCCGCCACCACCATGGCCGAGGCGATGCCGCCGTCGTGCGAGAGCGACAGGTGCCAGCGGTTGACGCCGCGCTCGACCGCCGCGGCCGCCACCGTGCCGGAGACGGTCAGCCAGGGCCGCCCGTCCGGGTCGGCCACCACCTCGCAGTCGTGCCAGTGCAGCCCGGCCGGCGCGCCCAGCGCCTTGGCCACCGCCTCCTTCGCGGCGAACCGCGCGGCCAGCGACTCGGCCGAGCGCGGGTTGCCGGATCCGGTCGTCCGCTCCGCCTCGGTGAACAGCCGGTCGGCCAGCAACGGTGTCCGGGCCAGGGCACGGGCGAAGCGATCGACGAGAACGACGTCAATACCGACTGCGACGATCACCATCTCACCCTAACGGCCCGGACCGGCTTTCCGGGCTTCGGATGAGCCGTTGCTGGACGGCTTCGCGAGGGCCGCCGGACCCGGGCCGGCCGGCCGGTGGCGGCGCAGGTTAGCCGCGCCGGGCCGGCCGGGCAAGACCTGTGGACAACGCCGGGCCGGCCCCGCCGCCCGCTGTCCACAGGCGGCCCCAGGTCGGTCTCCGGGCGCCTAGCGTCGAGGTCGCGTCCACGGACCACCGCTCGGGGGAGACCATGACCGACGACCTCATCTCGGTACGCCCGGCCGCGCTGCGCGCCGGCGCCGCCGACCTGCTCGACATCGGCGCGCGGCTGCGATCCGGGCCATCCGGCCCGGCCTCGGGGCCGTCATCCGGTCCGTCATCCGGCCCGGCGTCCGGCCCGGCAGCGGAACCGGCATCGGCGCCTGAGCCGGCATCGGACCCGGCGCCTGAGGCGGGCTGGGCCGCGGCGACCGCGCTGGCCGGGCTGGTTGCGGCGGTGTCGGACTGGCGGGCCGGCCTCGCGGGCCGGGTCGGGTCCACCGCGGACTCGCTGCGGGCGGCCGCCGCCGGCTACGAGGAGGTCGACCGGCGGGCCGCGGCGCGGCTGGCGGGCCACGGATGATCACGTACGAGCAGCTCTGGGGCGCCGATCCGGACGCCTGGCGGGACGCCGCCGCGGGATGGCGGTCCGGTCCGGAGGTCCTCGACCGCCGCTGCGCCGAGGTGGTCGGCGTCGCCGGCCGGCTGGCAGACGCCTGGACCGGTCCGGCGGGCCGGGCCGCGCTGGGCCGGCTGGAGGCGCTGCGCACCGCGGTCTCGGACGGCCGCGCCACGCTGCTGGAGGCCGACCAGGTGATCAGCGAGTTCGCGGGCCGGCTGGGCCGGGCCAAGGCGCTGCTGCGGGCCGCCGTGACGGCGGCGGAGGGCGCGGGGCTGACGGTGGACCGCCGCGGCACGGTGTCCCTCCGGCCGGCGGTTCCGGCCGGCGCGGCGGTCCCGCCGCAGGCACTGCCCGGGTCGGCAGCGACGGCGGTGACCGCGGCGGCCGAGGCGGTCCGGGCGCGGGCCGCCGGCCAGATCCGCGCGGCGCTCGCCCTGGCCGGCAGCGCGGACGCCGAGACCGCCGCCCGGCTCGGCGAACTGGCCCGGTCGGCCGGCGCGGGGATGGTCGATGCCGGCCTGGCCGCCGCACCGGTCGAGGTTCCCCCGCCCGGCGCCGCACCGGCGGCGGTACGGCGCTGGTGGGACCGGCTGCCGGAGAGCTGGCGGCGCTGGCTGCTGGCCCGGCGGCCGGAACTGCTCGGCCGGCTGGACGGGCTGCCTGTCGCGGTGCGCGACCGGGCCAACCGGCTGCTCCTGGCCGGCCAGCGGGCCGAGTTGCTGGCCCGGGAAACCCTGCTGCTGGCCGCGCCCCGGATGCCCTGGGTGGTGGTCGAGTTGCGCCGGCTGTCCCGGGCGGTCGCCGGCATCGACGCGCTGGCCGCGCGGTTGGCCGGCGGATCGGCCGGCGGATCGGCCGGCGGATCGGCCGGCGGATCGGATCCGCGCGGGTACCTGCTGGTGCTGGCGGCCGGGGGCGACGGCCGGGCCGTGGTGTCGGTGGGCGACCCGGATCACGCGGACGGCGTGCTGACGTACGTGCCGGGGATGACCGCCGACCTGGCCGGCGCGGCCGGGGATCTGGGCCGGGTCGACCGGGTGCTGGCCCGCTGCGCCGAACTCGACCCGGCCGCCGCCACCGCCGGGGTGTTGTGGCTGGACTACGACGCGCCGGACTTCCTCGACCAGGCGTCCCGGCGGGACGCGGCGACCGCCGCCGGGCCGCAGCTGCACCGGTTCCTGGACGGGTTGCGGGCCAGCCACGACGGGCCGCCGGCCCGGCAGACCCTGCTGGGCCACAGCTACGGCTCGCTGGTGGTCGGCACCACCGCCCGGTTGCCCGGCGCCGCCGCCGACGCGCTGGTGCTGGTGGGTTCACCCGGGGTCGGCGTCGAGCACGCCGCCGACCTGGGACTGCCGGCCGGGCGGGTCTGGGCGACCACCGCCGGCAACGACATCATCCAGTACGCCGCGCGGCGCCCGACCGGGCTGCTGGCCGACCTGGTCAGCCAGCCCGGCCCGCCGGGTCCGCACCTGGCGTACGCGGCTGCGCTGCCCGGCCGCGAGCTGTGGTTCGGGCGCAACCCGGCGGATCCGGGCTTCGGCGCCGGCGTCTTCGCCGGCGCACCGGCCGGGCACGGCGGCTACTGGGACGCCGGCAATCCCGCGCTGGACGGGATGGCCCGGATCACGCTCGGCCGGCACCCGTGACGGCCGAGCGGTCCCGGCCGTCCTCACTCCACGGTCACGGACTTCGCCAGGTTGCGCGGCTGGTCGACGTCGTGCCCGCGGGCCGCGGCGATCTCGGCGGCCAGCACCTGCAACGGCACGGTGGTGAGCAGCGGCGCCAGCAGGGTCGGCGTGCGCGGCACCGCGATCACGTGATCGGCGTACGGGACGACCGCCTCGTCGCCCTCCTCGGCGATCACGATGGTCCGGGCGCCCCGGGCGCGGACCTCCTGGATGTTCGACACCACCTTGTCGTGCAGCATGCCCCGCCCGGCCGGCGAGGGCACCACGCAGACCACCGGGGTGCCCTGGTCGATGAGGGAGATCGGGCCGTGCTTGAGCTCGCCGGCGGCGAAGCCCTCGGCGTGCATGTAGGCCAGTTCCTTGAGCTTCAGCGCGCCCTCCAGCGCGACCGGGTAGCCGACGTGCCGGCCGATGAACAGCACCGTGGGGGCGTCCTTGAGGTCCCGGCCGAGTTCCCGCACCGGTTCGATCCGCTCCAGCAGCTCGCGCAGCTTCGCGGGGACCAGGTTGAGCTGCTCGACCACCGCGCCGACCTCGTCGGCGTACTTGATCCCGCGCACCTGGGCCAGGTGCAGGCCGATGAGGTAGCACGCGATGAGCTGGGTCAGGAACGCCTTGGTGGAGGCGACCGCGATCTCGGGTCCGCCGTGCGTGTAGAGCACCGCGTCGGACTCCCGCGGGATGGTCGAGCCGTTGGTGTTGCAGATGGCCAGCACCCGGGCCTTCTGCTGCTTGGCGTGCCGCAGCGCCATCAGGGTGTCCATCGTCTCGCCGGACTGCGAGATGACCACCACCAGCGTCGAGCGGTCCAGCACCGGGTCGCGGTAGCGGAACTCGCTGGCCAGTTCGACCTCGCAGGGGATCCGGGTCCAGTGCTCGATGGCGTACTTCGCCACCATGCCGGCGTGGTAGGACGTGCCGCAGGCGATGATGAAGACCTTGTCCACGTCCCGCAGGTCCTGGTCGCTCAGCCGGACCTCGTCGAGCATGATCTCGCCGCTCTCGGTGAGCCGGCCGAGCAGGGTTTCGGTGATCGCCGCCGGCTGCTCGGCGATCTCCTTGAGCATGAACCAGTCGTAGCCGCCCTTCTCGGCGGCCGAGGCGTCCCAGTCGACGTGGAAGTCCTTGCCGGTCGCGGGCTGGCCGTCGAAGTCGGTGATCTCGATCGTCTCGGGCGTGATCAGCACGATCTGGTCCTGGCCCAGCTCGATCGCTTCCCGGGTGTGCTCGATGAACGCCGCCACGTCGCTGGCCAGGTAGTTCTCCCCGTCGCCCCGGCCGACCACCAGCGGCGAGTTGCGGCGGGCTCCGACCACCGCGCCCGGCACCGCGGAGTCGACGGCGAGCAGGGTGAACGCGCCCTCCAGCCGGCGGCTCACCTCGCGCATGGCCTCGGCCAGCAGCTGCGGGCCGTCCGGCGCCCCACCGGCGCGCAGCCGGGTCAGCGCCGCGGAGAGCAGGTGCGCCGCGCACTCGGTGTCGGTGTCGCTGGTGAAGACGACGCCGTCCGCCTCCAGCTCGGCCCGCAGCCGGCCGAAGTTCTCGATGATGCCGTTGTGGATCACCGCGACCCGCCCGTCCGGATCGGCGTGCGGGTGCGCGTTGCGGTCCGTGGGGCCGCCGTGGGTCGCCCACCGGGTGTGGCCGATGGCCGTGGTGCCGGTGTCGATCCCGCCGGCCCGGGCGCAGGCGCCGCCGTCCGCGCTCACCCGCTCATCGAGCACCTTCTCCAGGTTGGCGAGCTTGCCGGCCCGCTTCTCGGTGAGCAGTTCGTCGGCGCAGATGACCGCCACGCCGGCCGAGTCGTAGCCGCGGTATTCGAGACGGCGCAACCCGTCCAGCACGATCCTCAGCGCCGGCCGGTCACCGGCGTACCCCACGATTCCACACATGGCCCGCAGCCTAACCCAGTTTCGCGCAGTACACCTGCTCGAAACCGGCCCGAATAAACAGCCCGTCTGATCGAATAACACCTCGCCGCAGCAGGTTATCCACTTTCTTCCCGATAATTCGGCGGCACCGCCCGCCACTCGCCCGGAGTCCGGCGGTCTCCTAGGCTTGCCGATGTGACGACCACCGGCCCGGACCCCCTCGTTGCCCGGATGCGCCCGTTCGGCACCACGATCTTCGCCGAGATGTCGGCGCTCGCGGCCCGGACCGGAGCGGTGAACCTCGGTCAGGGCTTCCCGGACACCGACGGGCCGCCGGAGATGCTCGCCGCCGCGACGGCGGCGATCCGGGACGGCGCCAACCAGTACCCGCCGGGACCCGGCGTCCCGGCGCTGCGCCGGGCGATCGCCGCGCACCAGCGCCGCTTCTGGGGGTTGGACTACGACCCGGACGGCGAGGTGCTGGTCACCACCGGCGCGACGGAGGCCATCGCCGCCGCCATCCTCGCGCTCTGCGAACCGGGTGACGAGGTCGTGTGTTTCGAGCCGTACTACGACTCGTACGCGGCCTCGATCGCCCTGGCCGGCGCGGTCCGCCGGCCGGTGACGCTGCTGCCCACCGACGACGGCCGGTACGGCTTCGACCCGGCGGCGCTGCGCGACGCGTTCGGCCCGCGGACCCGACTCGTGCTGCTCAACTCGCCGCACAACCCGACCGGCAAGGTCTTCACGGCCGCGGAACTCCAGCAGATCGCGGAGCTGTGCCAGGAGTACGACGTCACCGCGCTGACCGACGAGGTCTACGAGCACCTGGTCTTTCCCGACGCCGCGTCCCCGCACATCCCGCTGGCCACCCTGCCCGGGATGTGGGAGCGGACGCTGCGGGTCTCCTCGGCCGGCAAGACGTTCTCCTGCACCGGTTGGAAAATCGGCTGGGTGAGCGGCCCGGCCGCGCTGGTCGGCGCCGCGCTGCGGGTGAAGCAGTTCCTCACCTTCGCCGGCGGCGCCCCGCTGCAACCCGCCGTGGCGGTCGCGTTGGGGCTGCCGGACGGTTACTTCGCCGACTTCCTCGCCGGGCAGCTCGACCGGCGGGACCGGCTGGTCGACGGGCTGCGCGAGGCCGGCTTCGACGTACTGCGGCCGGACGGCACCTACTTCGTCACGGCCGGCATCGGGCCGCTCGGCGGCCGGGACGGCATCGAGTTCTGCCGGGAGTTGCCCGCCCGCTGCGGCGTGGTGGCGGTGCCGACCCAGGTCTTCTACGACAACCCGGAGGCCGGCCGGCAGATCATCCGGTTCGCCTTCTGCAAGCGGCCGGAGGTGCTGGCCGAGGCCGCCGCGAGACTGCGCGGCCTGAGCGTCAACTTTGGTTGACACCCGGAGTCCTGTCAACTAAAGTTGACGCATGGAGAACGCGTCCGAGGTCGCCGCGGCGGCCAGCAGCACCGATCCGGCGACCGGGCTGCGCGCCGTCGTTGCCCTGCACCGGCTCGCCGACGCCCTGGAATCACTCCAGGTGGACAACGCCCGGCGGCACGGCTGGTCGTGGCAGGAGATCGCGGACGCGCTCGGGGTCAGCAAACAGGCTGTGCACAAGAAGCACTCCGGGAGGTCGTGATGTTCGAACGGTTCACCCAGTCGGCCCGGACGATCGTCGTCGAGGCGCAGGCCACGGCCCGGCGTCTCCAGCATCGGCGGATCGACACCGAGCACCTGCTGCTCGCGCTGCTCCAGCACGGTGACGGTGCCGCGGCGCTGCTCCGCGAGGCCGGAATCACCGCGCCGGACGTGCAGGCGGCCATCGTGCGGCACCACCGCGACGCGCCTGGCACCCTCGGCGCCCAGGACGCCGCCGCGCTGCGCACCATCGGCATCGACCTGGCCGCGATCCGCGACCGGCTTGAGCAGACCTTCGGCGCCGACGCCCTGACGCCGCCCGCCGACGAGCCCCGCCGGTGGTTCGGGCTACGCCGCGGCCGTACGGCGTCCGGCGAGCGCGCCGCCGGGCACCTGCCGTTCGCGCCCCGGGCCAAGAGGGTCCTGGAACTGTCCCTGCGCGAGGCGGTACGCCTCAGGAACCGGCAGATCGCCGCCGAGCATCTCCTGCTCGGGCTGATCCGGGAGAACGGCGGGCTCGGCGCCCGGATTCTCGCCGACAGCGGCGCGGACCTGACCGCCCTCCGCGAGCGCATCGAGGCAACCCTGCGCGCCCCGGCCGCCTGAGCCCCCACCCGGCCCGCCACCCAGCCCGGCAAACGGACCGGCAAACGGACCGGACGGGCGGGGAGCAGCCAAGATCAACTCGTCTTCCGCGAAGTCGGGGTATCCCGGTGGTCAGAACCCCCGACTTCCCGGAAGACGAGTTGATCACCACTCGGGCCGAACCCCACGGGCGCAGGCCAACCCCGACGGGGTGGGGCCGGAGGCAAACCCCACGGGCGCAGGCCAACCCCGACGGGGTGGGGCCGGAGGCAAACCCCACGGGCGCAGGCCAACCCCGACGGGTGGGGCGGGAGCCCGCCCACGAAGGGATCAAGCCTGACCGCCCGGAGTGGGTGGGCTCCCGCCCCACCCCCGCACCCGGCACCCCGCACCCCCGAGCACCAGAGCACCAGAGCACCAGAGCACCAGAGCACCAGAGCACCAGAGCACCAGAGCACCAGAGCACCAGAGCACCCGAGCACCAGAGCGATCAACCCGCCGGGCTCGCCAACCGCACCTCGGCGGCGATCCGCTCGGCGGCGTTCTCCGCAACCTGCTGGGTGGCCGCCTCCACCATCACCCGGACCAGCAACTCGGTGCCGGACGGCCGGAGCAGGACGCGGCCCGTCTCCCCCAGTTCCGCCTCCACCTGGCTCACGGCGGCAAGCACGTTGGATGCGCCGGCGCCGACGGTACGGTCCGCGACCGGCACGTTGATCAGGACCTGGGGCAGCTTGGTCATCACCGAGGCCAGCTCGGCCAGGGAGCGGCCGGTGGCGGCCATCCGGGCCATCAGGTGCAGGCCGGTGAGCACGCCGTCGCCGGTCGTCGCGTAAGCGGGCAGCACGATGTGCCCGCTCTGCTCGCCGCCGAGCGCGTAGCCCGAGGCACGCAGTTCGTCGAGGACGTACCGGTCGCCCACCCGGGTCTCGACCAACCGGATGCCCTCCGCGGACATCGCCAGCCGCAGGCCGAGGTTGCTCATCACGGTGGCGACCAGGGTGTCCGCGGTGAGGGTGCCGGCCTCCCGCATGGCCAGGGCGAGGATCGCCATGATCTGATCGCCGTCCACCTGCTGCCCGTCGGCGGTCACCGCCATGCACCGGTCGGCGTCTCCGTCGTGGGCGATGCCGAGGTGGGCGCCGTGTTCGAGTACGGCGGCCTGGAGCCCGTCGAGGTGGTTCGAGCCACAGTCGTCGTTGATGTTGAGACCGTCGGGTTCGGCGTTGAGCGCGATCACCTCGGCGCCGGCCTCCTGGTACGCCACCGGCGCCACCTCGGCGGCCGCGCCGTTTGCGCAGTCGACCACCACCTTGAGGCCGGTCAGCGAGTGCCCGATCGAGCCGACGAGGTGCTGGATGTAGTGTTCGGCGCCGTCGAGCAGGTCGTGCACCCGACCGATCCCGGCACCCGTGGGGCGTACCCGGGCCGGGGCGCCGTCGGCCTCGATGGTCGCCTCGATCTGAAGCTCGATGTCGTCGGGGAGCTTCTGGCCACCGGCCGCGAAGATCTTGATGCCGTTGTCCGGCATCGGGTTGTGCGAGGCGGACAGCATCACCCCGAAGTCGGCCTTAGCCTCGCCCACCAGGAACGCCACGGCCGGCGTCGGCAGCACCCCGACCCGGACCACGTTCGCGCCCGCGCTGGCCAGCCCGGCCACCACGGCGGCCTCCAGCATCTCGCCGCTGGCCCGGGTGTCCCGGCCCACCACGGCCAGCGGCGGGTGACTCCGATCCGTCTCGGCGAGTGTGTGTGCCGTCGCCACCGCGACGGCCATGGCCAGTTCGGGGGTGAGGTCGGCGTTCGCCCGTCCCCGTACGCCGTCAGTGCCGAACAACCGCCCCATGCGCGCAACCTCCGCCGTGACCGTGAGGGAGAAAGCGAAACGGCCGGGACCGCCACCGTGGGGAGGGGGTCCCAGCCGTTTCGTCGTACGAAAGAGTCGAGTGCTGACCTGCGATCAGCGCTTCGAGTACTGCGGGGCCTTGCGGGCCTTCTTGAGGCCGTACTTCTTGCTTTCCTTGGCCCGGGCGTCCCGGGTGAGGAAGCCGGCCTTCTTCAGCGCGGGCCGGTCGTCCGGCTCGTTCGCGATCAGGGCCCGGGCGATGCCCAGCCGCAGCGCGCCGGCCTGGCCGGTGATGCCGCCGCCGCGGAGGTTGGCGATCACGTCGAAGGCCTCGGCCTTCTCCGCGGTCACCAGCGGCTCGCGGATCAACTGCTGGTGCACCTTGCTCGGGAAGTACGCCTCAAGGTCCCGGCCGTTGCAGGTGATCTTGCCACTGCCCGGGACGATGCGGACCCGGACGATGGCCTCCTTGCGGCGGCCGACGGTCTGGATCGGGCGGTCACCACGCGGGCGGGCGACCGGGGCGGCCGTCACGGCGGGCGCCGGGGCGTCGGCCCCGGGGTCGGCGACTGCGGTCGCGCTGATATCGCTCATGCTGGTTCCTTCGTCCGCGCTCACTGCGCGATCTGCTTGATCTCGAACGGCACCGGCTGCTGCGCGGCATGCGGGTGCTCGGCGCCCGCGTAGACCTTCAGCTTCTTGATCAGCTGACGGCCGAGCTTGTTGTGCGGGAGCATGCCCTTGACGGCCAGCTCGATCGCGCGGTCGGGTCGCTTGCTCAGCAGCTCCTCGTACCCGACCTGCTTGAGGCCTCCCGGGTAGCCGGAGTGTCGATAGGCGATCTTCTGCTGCCGCTTGTTGCCGGTCAGGGCCACCTTGCCGGCGTTCACGATGACGACGAAGTCACCGGTGTCCACGTGCGGCGCGAAGGTCGGCTTGTGCTTGCCGCGCAGCAGCGTGGCAACATGGGTGGCCAGGCGGCCCAGCACGACATCGGAAGCGTCGATCACGTGCCACTGACGCTCGATCTCACCCGGCTTCGGGCTGTACGTACGCACAGGTCTACCTTGTCTCGTCGTCGGTCTGGAGGTCGCGCGCCAGAACTCACCAGGCACGCCGAGGCGACCAAGCGTACCGGAAGGGCACGCTCTGGCTTTTGCACACCAGCAGGCAACGATACCCGCGGGTGCACCGCCGGGTCAAAACGGGGTGGGCGGGGCGTGGGTCACAGATTCTGCAACGTACGGAGCGCCCGGGAAACCCGGGCCATTGTGTCACTGTCCGCGACGTCCACGCACTCGCCGAACCACTTCTTCATCGGTGCGGAGATCCGGTCCGGCATGATCACATATTCGCCCATCGCGACCGCGAGCGGCGAATCGCGCAGCAACTCCTCGGCGACCACCTCGGCCACGATCACGATCGGCACGTCGGTGCCGTTGTACACGTCCGAACTGATCACCAGGCCGAGTCGTTCGCGGGCGCCGTCGATGCGCCAGATCTCGCCCCTACGCAGCACGCCGATGCCCACGCCCACCCGGCTCGTCGCCACCCGTCCGGCCGAACAGCGCCGCGTCGACCATCTCCACCTCACGCTCGTCGGCGATGGCGGCCGATTCCAGGTCCAGCCCGGCCCGGCCGACCGCGGCGGCGTGCGCGGCGAAGACCTCCCGCAGCGCCTTCTCCCGGGCGGCCAGGTCGATCCAGGCGGAGAGGGACATCCCCTCCTGCCGCGCGTAGTGCCGGGCCTCTTCGATCGTCTCGTCGGAGAAGGAGAGCGTCACCTTGGCGGTCATGCCGCTCAGCGTACCCCCGGTATGACCGGCGGTCATCCGGATGACCACCCCATCGTGTTGATCAAGGCTTCCGCGCCCGGGTAAGCGCTTTCCACCGCCACAGACGCCCTGATCAACACACCGGGGGCGCAGCGCGCCGGAGCGGACGGACACGCTAGCTGTGGCTGTTCTCCCGGGGGCGCGGCGAGAGGGCGGCACCGACCCGCTCCACCAGGAGCGCCATCTCGTAGCCGACCTGGCCGACGTCGCAACTGCGGGCCGCGAGGACCGCCATGGACGAGCCGTCGCTGATCGACATCAGGAACAGGTATCCGCTGTCCATCTCGATAACGGTCTGGAGAACCCCGCCGGCGCTGAACATCCGGGCCGCACCGTCGGTCAGGCTGACCACTCCCGAGGTGATCGCCGCGAGCTGGTCGGCCCGGTCCGAGGGAAGGTCCCGGGACTGCGCGAGCAGCAGGCCGTCCGCCGACACCGCCACCACGTGCGCGATGCCCGCCACGCTGTCGGCGAAGTTGCTCAGCAGCCAACCCATGTCCTGCATCGCAGGTGGCCTGTTCATGTCGCTCGTCTCCTTCGATGAGGGGTGCGGTCGCCGCCGGAGGGGACGGGTGGCGAGCCACCGAGGCAGGTCACACCGGGTAGCGACCGTACCGGTGTACCGGGTTCGACGCTACGCCTGATCGTGGCCTGTGACGGCGCCTGATCATGCCACAGTGGCCGGTCGCCGTACCAAGGCCGCGACTCGGCGTACCGGCGCGGATGCACGCTGCCATCCCGCGCCGGACCCCCGGGCCGGACGGCTGACCCCACCGTATCGAGCGGCCGGTTGCGGCGCCGTACCGATGTCCCGGCCGGCTTGCACGGAGGGTGGCGGTCCCCCTCGGGGAGCCGTAACCTGCCGGACGTGACTGGCTTTCGCACCCCGGCAGCCGGCCGGGGCGGGCCGCCGTTGGTGGCCCTGGGCCTCGGCCTGCTGGCCGGGTCGGGCCAACTGGGCCTCGCGTACGGCTTCGGCCTGCTGCGGCTCGCCCGCGGGTTCGACGGCGCCATCCACCCCTACTGGCCGGCCCAGCTCGCCTGGGTGACCTGGTTCGCGGCTGTGGCCGCCGTCACGGGCGCGCTCGGTGCGCGGTGGCTGCACCGGCGGCGTACCGGCGAGGGCCTCGGCCCGGTGGCCCAGATCGGCACCGCGGTGTGCGCCGGCGTCGGCGCGGCCGTCGTGGCGCCGCTGTGCATGCTCCCCGCGCGCCTGGCCGAGGTGCCCGGCATCGACGCCGTCCGGGCCGCCGGGCTCGCCGCCGGGCTGGGCGCCGCGGCCGGTACGCTCGTCGCCCTCGCCGCGTTGCGCTGGTGGACGATCGCGGTGGACTTCGCCGCCGTCACCGCCGCGCTCTGGCTGCTGGCGCTGATCTCCGTGGCGCCCTCGCTCGGCCCCGGGGACCCGTTCCCCGCGATCCGGCTCGGTGCCCTGGACCCGGCCTGGCTCGATGCGGGGACGGCACGGCGGTTGGCGCTCCTGCTGCCGCCGCTGGTCGCGCTGCTCGCCGGTGCCGGCACCGCTCTGCTCGCCCGCCGTCGCAGCCAGCCGGCCCCGCTGGTGGCCACCGCCGGCCTCGCCGGCCCGGCCCTGCCCGCGGTCGCCTACCTGGTCGCCGGCAGCGGCGACCCCTACCGGACGGTCGCCTGGTGGGGTGCCCTGCTCGGGGTCCTGGCCGGCGCGATCGGCGCGGCGCCGTTCGCCGTACGGTCCTGGCCGGCGCTGCCGCGGCCGATCCGCCGCACGGCACCGGACGAGGCCGGCGCGGCGGCGATCGAGCCGACCGACATCCTGCGGCCCATCCCGGGCGACCGGGTGGCCGCCGCCCGCTCCCGCCGGGCCGGCTGGCACGTACCCCGGCACGCCGGGCCGGAGGAGACGCCGGCGCTCGCCGAACCCGACGCCGGCACCGAAGCCGGGGCCGGCCCGATCGACCGCACGGCTCCGGCGGGATCGGCCGCCGCGGGACCGGCCCGCACCGCCGGCGCGGACACCGGGGGTACGGACACCTCCGCGCCGAAGTCGAAGGCCACCACCAGTTGGGACGCGGTGGGCGGGCACCCGCTTCGGACCGAGGACTTCTGGCCGACGGGCGCGCCGTTCACCGAGGACCGGACGTCGTCCGGCTCGCCTACCGCGGACGGTTGGGACGCCTTCGCCGCGACCGCACCCGGCTCCACGCCCGGCACAGAACCGACGGCCAGGACGGAGCCACCACCGAAGGCCCCGAAGGCCGCGAAGGCGCCGAAGGCGGAACCGACCACCGAGGCGGAGACCACTCCGACGCCGGCCGCCGGCAAGGCGGCACGGCAGCCGGAGGCCGGCAAGGCGGCGCGGCAACCGGCAACCGCGCGCAAGGGCACGCCGCAGCCGGCCGCCGAATCGACCACCGCGGCCACCGCCACCGCCACCGCGACAGCGGCGGCAGCAGCGGCCAAGGCGTCGTCGCCGGCCGGCCCGGCGGCGCCCGGACGGTCGACCCCGGACGCTCCGACCGGGGGTACGGACACCCCCGCAGCACCGGCGGCCGAGCGGCCCGGGACCGGACCTGCGGACGGAGCGCGGACCGCGGCCGGATCCACGGACGATGCACGGCCCGGGACGGCACGGTCCGGGGCCGGATCCGCAGCCGCTGAGCAGCCCGCGGCCGACCAGCAGACGGAGGACCCCGCACGCGGCACCGGCCGGCTCCGGATGAAGCCGGCCTGGTGGCGGCCCCGCAGGACACGCGACGAGACCGCCGGCGACGCCGTCCCCGACGCCCCGGCGGAGCCGACCGACGCCAAGCAGACCGACGCCAAGCAGACCGACGCCAACAGGTCCACGGAGCCGACCGGCACCGGCACCCGCCCGGAGGCGACCGGCACCAGCGGGTCCGCGGACCCCGCCGGAACCGCCCGCCCGGCGGAGCCGGCGAAGGCCGCCGAGGCGGCCGGATCCCGGAACACCCGGGCGACGGGGGGCGCGTCCCATCCCGTCCCGGCCGCGACGGGTGCCCCCACCGGGACCGAGAACGCCGGCCAGACCGGGACCAGCCGGCCTGAAAAGGTCAACCCGACCAGAAACGCCGGCCAGACCGAGAAAGCCAGCCAGACCGAGAAAGCCAGCCGGACCGAGAAAGCCAGCCGGACCGGGACCACCGGCCGGACCGGGACCGCCGACGCGGCAGAGACCACCGCCGTACCGGCAGAGACCACCGCCGTACCGGCCGAGGCCGGCGACGAGACCGCGATGTCCGGACAGGCCGCGGACGACCGTACCGATCAGAAGCCGGAACCGGCCGACGCGCCGCGGCGCGGGTTGTTCCGCCGCAAGCGGGCGGCGGAGGCCGACCCGGACGGCGACGCATCGGCACCCGCGGCAACCGCGGCAACCGGCGGCGACCAGGCCGAGCCCGCCGCGGCGGACGAGGACGACGACGAGCCCGCACCCGCGCCCGAGCGGGCTCGCGGCCGGGGCCGCGGCAAGGCCCGCGCCCGGGACGAGGACTACGTGGACTGGGTGGCCGGGCTGGCCCGGGACAAGGCCGAACCGCCACCGCGGGATCCCGGCCCCCGCCGGTCGCTGCGGTCCCCCGGCCAGCCGGACGGCGAATAGCCGCGGTACCCGCGGGCAGCGGGACGGCGAACCCGCGGGCAGCGCCGGAATCCGCAGACGACGGCGAACCCGCGGGCGGCAACGCGACATCGGCGATGGAGGGGTGTTCGAGCGCCCAGCCAGCCCCTCCACCGCCGATGTCGTGCCGATCATCGTGCCGGTCCCGACGGCTCGTCCGGACCCGTCACCGGTGACCCGTCCCGGTCACGCCTGCGGCAGGTAGACCCGGCTCCCGGCCGCCACGAACTCCTCGGACTTCTCCTGCATGCCCCGGTCGGCGTACGCCCGAAGGTCCTGGGTGATCTTCATGGAGCAGAACTTCGGGCCGCACATCGAGCAGAAGTGCGCGGTCTTGGCCGGCGCCGCCGGAAGCGTCGCGTCGTGGTACGCCCGAGCCGTCTCGGGATCCAGCGACAGGTTGAACTGGTCCTCCCAGCGGAACTCGAAACGTGCCTTGGACAGCGCGTCGTCCCAGGCCTGCGCGCCCGGATGGCCCTTCGCCAGGTCGGCGGCGTGCGCGGCGATCTTGTACGCGATCACCCCGGCCTTCACGTCGTCCCGGTCCGGCAGCCCCAGGTGCTCCTTCGGGGTGACGTAGCAGAGCATGGCCGTCCCGTACATCCCGATCATCGCGGCGCCGATGGCCGAGGTGATGTGGTCGTACGCGGGCGCGATGTCGGTGGTGAGCGGCCCCAGGGTGTAGAACGGCGCCTCGTGGCACACCTCCTGCTGGAGGTCCACGTTCTCCTTGATCTTGTGCATGGGCACGTGCCCCGGACCCTCGATCATGACCTGCGCCCCGCGCTCCCAGGCCACCTTCGTCAGCTCGCCGAGGGTACGCAGCTCGGCGAACTGCGCCTCGTCGTTGGCGTCGGCGATCGAGCCGGGGCGCAGGCCGTCGCCGAGGGAGAAGGTGACGTCGTACCGGGCCAGGATCTCGGACAGCTCGGCGAAGTTGGTGTAGAGGAAGTTCTCCTCGTGGTGCGCCAGGCACCAGGCCGCCATGATCGAGCCACCCCGGGAGACGATCCCGGTCACCCGGTTCACCGCCAGCGGGACGTACCGCAGCAGCACCCCGGCATGCACCGTCATGTAGTCGACGCCCTGCTCGGCCTGCTCGATCACGGTGTCCCGGAACACCTCCCAGGACAGCTGCACCGGATCGCCGCCCACCTTCTCCAGCGCCTCGTAGATCGGCACCGTCCCGATCGGCACCGGCGAGTTGCGCACGATGGCCTCGCGGGTCTCGGCGATCCGCTTGCCGGTGGACAGGTCCATCACGGTGTCCGCACCCCACCGGGTCGCCCAGGTGAGCTTCTCCACCTCCTCGGCGATCGACGACGACACGGCCGAGGTGCCGATGTTCGCGTTGACCTTCACCAGGAACCGCCGGCCGATCACCATCGGCTCGGACTCCGGATGGTTGACGTTGGCCGGCAACACGGCCCGGCCGGCGGCGATCTCGTCCCGCACGACCTCGGCCGGCACCCCCTCGCGGATCGCGGCGAACCGCATCTCCGGGGTCACCACGCCGGCCCGGGCATATTCGAGCTGGGTGGGCCGGTCACCCCCCAACGGGCTGCCGGCGCCGCGCACCGGCGCCACGTCGCCGCGTTCGGCGATCCACGGACCGCGCAACGGCGGCAGCCCGACCTCCGGATCGGATCCCGGCCCGGAGGTGTCGTACAGCCGGACCGGTGGTTCGTCGCCGCCGAGCGCCACCTCGGCGAACGGCACCCGCACATCGGGCTGCGGACCCTGCACGTAGATCTTCCGGCGAGCCTCCATGGTGCTGCCTCCTCCTCGTCACCGGGACCATCCGAAGTGGTCCAGCGGGCCATGACCGCCGCCCAGCTCCCACGACCGGGCACCACCGATCGCGCGGGCGACGTACTGCTTTGCGAAGCCCACCGCCGCCGGTACGTCGTCCCCGGCCGCGAGCCGGGTGGCGAGGGCGGCGGAGAACGAGCACCCCGTGCCGTGGGTGTTGCGGGTGGCGACCCGCGGACCGCGCAGCAGCGTGGCCCGGCCGGCGTGCCACAACGCGTCGACGGCCGGCTCGGCACCGCCGGCACGGCCACCGCCGGCACGGTCGCCGCCGGCCGGACGGTCGCTCGCCGGGTCGGCACCGGCCGGGTCGCCGCCGGTGACCACCACCGCGGCCGGGCCGCCGGCCGCCAGCTCGCGGGCCGCGGCCAGCATCTGCTCGGGCGTCCGCACCGGAGCGCCCACCAACGCCTCGGCCTCCGCGCGGTTCGGCGTCACCACAAAGGCGTACGGCAGCAGCCGCCGCACCGTCTCGACGGCACCGAGCCGGGCGCCCGTGGTGGCGACCAGCACCGGGTCGACCACCAGGTTCGGCAGGCGTCCGGCCCGGGCGCGGGTCGCCAGCACCTCGGCGATCTCCTCGTCGCCGAGCATGCCGGTCTTCACCGCCCGGACCCGGAAGTCGGACAGCACCGCCTCCAACTGGTCGGCCACCACCCCGGCCGGTACGGCGTGCACCGCGGTCACCTCGCGGGTGTTCTGCGCGGTCACCGCCGTGACCACCGAGGTGCCGTACGCGCCCAGCGCGGCGAAGGTCTTCAGATCGGCCTGGATTCCGGCGCCGGCGCCCGAGTCGGAGCCGGCGACGGTGAGGACGGTGGTCGGCGTCATCCGTCCTCCTCCGCGGCGAGCAGGGTGGCGACGGTGGTGGCCGGGTCGGTGGAGCGCATGACCGCACCCAGCACCGCCACGCCGGCCGCTCCGGCGGCGACGCAGGCGCGTACCTGGTCGGGGGTTTCGACGCCACCCAGCGCGACGACGGGCACCCGGCTGTGCCGGATCAGCTCGGCGAGGCCGGCGGTTTCCAGCGGCGGGCCGTAGCCGGGCTTGGTCCGGGTCGGGAAGACCGGCGACAGCGTCGCGTAGTCCTCCGTGGAGAGGCGGGACAGCTCGGCCGCGTCGTGGCAGGAGCGGCCCACCAGGGCCAACCGGGGCGGCGGGTACGGGCCGGCCGCCGCGAGGTGCACGGCGTCGCCGTCCAGCGGGTCGGGTCCGGACACCAGCAGGGTGCCGTCCACGGCCGCGAGGATCCGGCGCAGCCGCTGCGCCAGCGCGTACCGCTGCGCCCGGGGCAGGTCCCGCTCGCGCAGTACGACGTGCCGGGCGCCACCGGTCACGGCGGCCTGGACCACCTCGGGCAGCGGTCGCCGGGCCAGCCGGCGGTCGGTGAGCACCAGCAGGCCGGACGGGACCGGGCCGCGGCCGGTGGCGGCCGGCGCGCCGACGGCAGCGCCCCGGGGTGATCCGGTCACAGCTCGGGCCGCCCGTCGTCCGGGGTGGAGGCGAGCGCGTGGTACCGGCGCGGGATCCGGCCGGCGCCGGCGGCCAACCGGCCGGCGGTGACCGCGTGCCGCATCGCCGTCGCCATCCGTTCCGGCTCGGCGGACCGGGTGACCGCGCTGGCCAGCAGCACCCCGTCGCAGCCCAGTTCCATGGCCAGCGCCGCGTCGGAGGCGGTGCCGATGCCGGCGTCCAGGATCACCGGCAGGTCCACGCTCTGCCGGATCAGCCGGATGTGGTGGGGGTTGCCGATGCCGAGGCCGGAGCCGATCGGCGCGCCGGCCGGCATCACTGCCGCGCAGCCGAGGTCGGCCAGCCGCCGGGCCAGCACCGGGTCGTCGTTGGTGTACGGCAGCACGGTGAAACCGTCCGCGACCAACCGCTCGGCGGCGGCCAGCAGTTCGGCGCCGTCGGGCAGCAGCGTCCGCTCGTCGCCGATCACCTCCAGCTTCACCCACGAGGTGTCGAACGCCTCCCGGGCCAGGTGGGCGACCTTCACGGCCTCGACGGCGGTACGGCAGCCGGCCGTGTTCGGCAGCAGCCGTACGTCGCAGGAGGCCAGCAGGTCCAGCAGGCCGCCGCCGAGGGCGGCGGCCGTGTCGATCCGGCGCAGGGCGACCGTGACCAGCTCGGTGCCGGACGCCCGGATGGCCCGTTCCAGCAGGTCGAGGCTGCTGGCGCCGCCGGTGCCGAGGATGAGCCGGGAGCCGAACCGCTGCCCGGCGATGACCAGATCGTCCATCGTGACCGAATCGTCCATCGTGACCGAATCGTCCATCCTGGCCGAATCGTCCATCCTGGTCAGCCCCCCTGCGCCGCGGTCAGCACCTCGACCTGGTCACCCGGTCGCAGGGTGGTGTCGGGCCAGCCGGGCCGGGGCACCACCGCGCCGTTCACGGCGACCGCGATTCCCCGGGACATTTCGGTGATCGAGGAGACGAGATCGGCCAGCGTGGTCGCGGGCGGCAGGGTCCGGGACGCACCGTTGACGGTCACCTCCATGAGTTCGCTCCCTCCGCAGCGGGTCGGGCCGGCTCGGGCCGGTGGGTCGGGACGCTGAACCGGTCGGGCCGGAACGCCGCCAGCGCGTCCGGCGGCCCCTGGCCGGTCAGCGCGTCGGCGATCAGGTCGGCGGTCACCGGGGTGAGCACGATCCCGTGCCGGTAGTGGCCGCCGGCCACCAGAACGTGCCCGTGCCCGCCGGCCACCGGAACGTGCCCGTGCCCGCCGGCCACCGGAACGTGCCCGTGGCCGCCGGCCACCGCGACGCCGTGCCGGCCGCCGGCCGGGGTGGGCAGTGGGCCGAGCACCGGCAGGTTGTCCGGGGTGCCCGGGCGCAGCTCGGCGCGGGCCTCGACCAGTTCGTACTCGGCGAGTTCCGGGACCAGTTCGGTGGCCGCCCGGAGCAGGTCGAGGACCGCGCCAGCGGTCACCGTCCGGTCGACCCGTTCCTCGACGGTGGCGCCCACCACCACCTCGCCGTCGGTCCGGGGCACCAGATAGACCGACCGGCCGTCGGCGTGCCCGCGCAGCACGTGCCGGATCGCCGGACCGGCACCACCGGGTGCCCGCAGCCGGAGCACCTGCCCCTTCACCGGCCGGATCGGCAGGCCGGTGAGCGCCGCCGTACCGGTGCCGGCGGCGACCACCACGGGCCCGGCGGGCAGGTCGGCCAGCCGGGCCACCGGGCGGCGGACGAGGGTGACCCCCGCGCCGAGAGCCGCGTCCAGCAGCGCCGGCACCAGCCGGCGCGGGTCGACCTGATGGTCACCCGGCGCGTACGCCCCGGCGCGGACCCGCGGGTTGAGCGCCGGTTCGCGCTCGCGGAGCTGGCCGGGCAGCAGCGGCTCCAGCGGCAGTCCAAGGTCCCGCTGGTACGTCCACAGCCGCCGGGCCTCGGCGGCGTCGTCGGCGGTCAGCGCCACGATCAGGGTGCCCTCGGTGCGGTGGCCGAGGTCCCGACCGGTGGCTACGGCCAGTTCGGCGGCGAACGCCGGCCACCGGGCCGCGGAGTCCAGCAGCAGCGGCGTCAGCTCCCGCTCGCCGAAGGCCGCCTCGCTCACCGGGGACAACATCCCGGCGGCCACCGCCGAGGCACCGGAGCCGGGCTCCGGGTCGTACACCGTGACGGTCCTGCCGCGGAGCGCGCTCCGCCAGGCGATCGCCAGCCCGATCGGCCCGCCGCCCACGACGGAGAGCATGCCCCCTCGTCGCCGCCGCCGGCCTGCTCCGCCGGGGCCGCGCTCATCGCGGCAGCCCGCGCAGCAGTTCGCTGGTGGCCCGCCCCGGATCGGCCGCACCGCTGAGCGCACCCACCACGGCGACGCCGTACGCCCCGGCCGCCACCAGTTCGGGCACCCGGGCCGCGGTCACCCCGCCGATCGCGATCAGCGGTACGTCCAGCGCCGCGGCCACCGCCCGCACCCCAGGCGGGCCGATCGGGTCCGGCAGGCCGTCCTTGGTCGAGGTCGGATAGCACGGCCCGACGCCGAGGTACGTGGCACCCGCCTCGACGGCCGCGCGGGCGGACCCGGGCTCCCGGGCCGTGGCGCCGAGCACGGCGGCCGGGCCGAGCACCCGGCGGGCGGCCGCCACCGGCAGATCCAGGGCGCCGACGTGTCCGCCCGCGGCCCCGGCCGCGAGCGCGACGTGCAGCCGGTCGTTCACCAGGCAACACGCGCCGACCGCCGCGCACTCGTCGACCAGCCGGAGCGCCAGGTCGTACGCGTCCCGGTCGCTGGTCTCGTCCTCGACCCGGACCTGGACGGCCACCCGCGGCCCGGCCACGGCGAGCGCGGCCCGCGCCACGGCGACCGGGTCACGGCCCGGTCGGGTGTCGGTGATCAGATGCAGTCGTGCCAGGGCTGGCATGCACCACTCCTCCCTGCGCCGGCATTACCCGGATCAGGTTCGACGGTCGGGGGCTGCAGCCCCCCTCTCAGCCCGGTGCACCGGGCTCCCGTGGGGTCCTTCCTGGCCGACCGTACGGCACGACGGCCCGATCCGCCAAGCCCGTCCCGCGGCGGTCGGCACGGCACGACGATCCGATCCGCGCCGGAGCACCCCGCCACGCGGTCAGCGCTTCCCGCGACGCGCGCGGGTCAATCCATCCAGATCCCGACCGATCCGACAGCTCGGCGCTGAGTGTGATGTCCTCACTGATGTCCATACCTGAGAGTCATAAAAATGACTCTCAGGTATGACAACAGCAGATGCCATCGCTTCTGGCGGGCGACACGCCCGACCCCCGAGAACACCCGACCCCGAGGACACCCGACCCCCGAGGACAGCGGACAGCGGACAGCGGCGGACCGGCCCTTAGAGGATGTCGCGCAGTGCCGCCAGGTCCCCGTCGGTGGGCTGCCAGCTGCCGGCGGCGGCGTTCGCGCGGACCTGCTCGGGCGTGGTCGCACCGGCGATCACCGAGGTCACGGCCGGCTGGGCGGCGAGCCCGCCGATGGCCACGTGCAGCATCGAGACGCCGCGCTCGACGGCGTACTTGCGGATGGCCTCGATCGTGTCCCACGGCGCGGCGGCGAACCGCTCGGCGTACCGGCCGCCGCCGGAGAGCCGGCTGCCCTCCGGCGGAGCCTCGCCACGCTGGTACTTGCCGGTCAGCAGCCCGTTCGCGAGCGGGAAGAACGGCAGCAGGCCGAGCCCGAAACGCTCGCAGGCCGGCACCACCTCGGCCTCGACCCCGCGCTCCAGCAGGCTGTAGTGGTTCTGCGCGCTGATGAACGGGGTGTACCCGCCGGACCGGGCCGCCCAGTCGGCGTCGGCGATCTGCCAGCCGGCGAAGTTGGAGTTGCCGAGGTAGCGCACCTTGCCGGCGCGGACCAGGTCGTCGAGCGCGGAGAGCGTCTCCTCGATCGGCGTACCCGGGTCCGGCTGGTGCAGCTGGTAGAGGTCGATGTGATCGGTGCCGAGCCGGCGCAGCGACGCCTCCACGGCCCGCACGACATACCGGCGGGCGCCCCGGGCGTCGTGGTCCGGCCCGTTCATCCCGGACATGTCCATGCCGAACTTGGTGGCCACCACCACGTCGTCGCGCCGGCCGCGCAGCGCCGCGCCGAGCTGTTCCTCGGACGCCCCGTGCGGTTCGCCGTAGATGTCCGCGGTGTCGAAGAAGTTGATCCCGGCGTCCAGCGCGGCGTCCACCACGGCCCGGGTGCCGTCCGTGTCGAGCTTGCGGCCGAAGTTGTTGCAGCCGATGCCGACCGCGGAGACCACGAGTCCGGAGTCGCCCAACCGGCGATAGGTCATCTCAGTCACGAGATCAACCCTATGCCGGGGTCCGGCCGGGCCGCCGGCCGACGCGGGTCAGCCGACGTCCCACACCGGTTCGGCGGTCTCCTTCACCTCACCGTCCCCGGCCACCAGCAGGAACCGGTCGAACGAGCGGGTGAACCACCGGTCGTGGGTCACCGCGATCACCGTGCCCTCGAACGCGGCCAGCCCGGCCTCCAGCGCCTCGGCCGAGGCCAGGTCGAGGTTGTCGGTCGGCTCGTCGAGCAGCAGCAGGGTGGCCCCGGACAGCTCCAGCAGCAGCACCAGGAAGCGTGCCTGCTGGCCGCCGGAGAGCGAACCGAACCGCTGGTCGCCCTGGCCGGCCAGCTCGTACCGGGACAGCGCGGCCATGGCGGCGTGCCGGTCCATCCCGGCCCGGTGCTCGTCACCCCGCCAGAGGATCTCGACAAGCGTCCGGTCCACCAGTTCCGGCCGGTCGTGGGTCTGCGAGAAGTGGCCGGGCCGGACCCGGGCGCCGAGCCGCGCCACCCCGTCGTGCGCCACCGGCGCCAGCGCGGCCCCGGCGTCCACCGGCGCGTTCGCCGGGTCCGGGTCGGTGCCGCCGCGGGCCAACAGCCGCAGGAAGTGCGACTTGCCGGTGCCGTTGGCGCCCAGCACCGCCAGCCGGTCGCCGTACCAGAGTTCCAGGTCGAACGGGTACGTCAGGCCGTCCAGTTCGAGCTGCTCGCAGACCACCGCGCGCTTGCCGGTCCGTCCGCCGCGCAGGCGGATCCGGATGTCCTGGTCCTTCGGCGGCACGGGCGGCGGCCCGGCCTCCTCGAACCGGCGCAACCGGGTCTGCGCCGACTGGTACCGCGAGGCCATGTCCGAGTTGTACGCCGCCTTCTGCTTGTACATCAGCATCAACTCGCGCAGCTTCTGGTGCTCCTCGTCCCAGCGCCGGCGCTGCTCGTCCAGCCGCTCGTGCCGGGCCACCCGCGCCTCGTGCCAGGTGGCGAAGCTGCCCGGGTGGATCCACGCGCCGCCACCCTCCACGGCCACCACCCGGTCGCTGGTCTGGGCCAGCAGCTCCCGGTCGTGCGAGACGTACAGCACCGACTTGGTCGTCTCGCGCAGCCGCCGCTCCAGCCAGCGTTTCCCCGGTACGTCGAGGAAGTTGTCCGGTTCGTCCAGCAACAGCACCTCGTCGGCGCCGCGCAGCAGCAGTTCGAGGGCGAACCGTTTCTGCTGGCCGCCGGAGAGGGTACGCACCGGACGGTCCCGGCAGGCGTCCCAGGTCAGGTCGAGCACGATCGTGGCGACCGTGTCGAACAGCACCTCGGCGTCGTACCCGCCGGCCTCGCCCCACGCGGACAGCGCGTCCGCGTACCGGAGCTGGGCCTTGCCGGCCGCGGAGCTGTACTTGCCGCGCAGCTCGGCGGCGTGCAGCGCCCCTTCGGCGGCGGCGAGCCGCTCCCCGGCGGCCCGCAGCGCCGGCTCGGCGAGCGAGAGCGCCAGGTCGCGCAGCGTGGTCTCGTCGCCGATCATGCCGATGAACTGCCGCATCACGCCGAGCCCACCGGATCGGGCGACGGCCCCGGTGCGCACCGGCAGGTCGCCGGCGATCATCCGCAGCAGGGTGGTCTTGCCGGCCCCGTTCGGCCCGACGAGCGCGACATTGGCGCCCTCGCCCACCCGGAACGACACGTCGGCAAGCAGTTCCCGGCCGTCCGGCAGCACGTACCCGACCCCGGCGACGTCGATGTAACCCACCCCGGAATGGTGCCCGAGCGCGGCGCGTACCGCCCAGCCAATTATCGGACGGTTCGGGCCGGCCCCGGATCGGCCGCAACCCGGCGCCGCCCCGGCCGCGGCCCCGCGCGCCGGTCGGGGCGTGGTGGTGGTTCCGCCCGCCGACGAACGAGATGTACCCGCAGGTCGACAAGGGGATCGACGCCTCCCGTTGAGTTCGCTCTGAGAGATCAATGAGTGGCCATCGATAGTTTGTTCCGCAGCGATGATCGTTCCAACCTATGCCTTCTGGGGTGCGTCATGAGGCAGGATCGAGTGACTTCCGCCGTGTTGCTGGCCGACCCCACCCGCTGCCGTGAACTGGACGCGGTGGCCGCGCTGCTGTCGATACCGACCGTGCGTATCGGTTCGGGTGATCGGTTCTCGATGGATCTGCAGGCCGATCAGTTCACGGTCAACGATGTCCGATTCCGCCCGGTGGTGTCCTGGATGCGGCACCTTCCCGGCCTGAGCTGGCGGGCCACGTTCCCCGGCCGCGCGCCGGGACAGCTCGGGCAACTGCACGACGCGGCCCGACTCGGTTATGTGGTCCCGCGTACCACGGTGACCACGGACCCGGGCGGGGCGCTGCGCGCCGGACCACCCAGATCCGTGGTGAAGGCGGTGGACCGGCTTCCGGGCGAGCCCACCGCCGTCGTGGTGAACCGCGCCGATCCGCCACCGGAGCGGCCGACCCCGCTGGTGGTGCAGGACTTCGTACCGCATGACCGGGAACTGCGCGCCTACTACCTGGACGGGGCGATCTGCGGGTACGAGATCCGCAAGCCCTGTCCCGCCGCCATCTGGACCGCACCGTCCCGCGTCGAGGTACGCAGGGCCGCCTGCCCACCCGAGGCGGAAAAGCTGGTGCACCGGCTGGCCGCCGAATGGCGACTCACGTACGCCGCCTTCGACCTGCTCATCACCTCCGACGGCACGCCGGTCTTCCTTGAGGCCAACACCGACGGCGACTGGCGCTGGTGCGAACGCCGCACCGGCACCGCCGACGTCACCTTCCTGGCCGCCGCCGCGGTGCGCGCCCGCTTCCACGAGGTCGCGCCATGACCCAGGTCGCGCCGCCGGACATGTCCGAGACCGACCTGTCGCTGATCGCCATGCTGGCCCGCGGCTACACCACCGACTCCGCCGCCCGGGAACTGCACCTGAGCCGGCACACCGTCGGCGAGCGGATCAGCCTGCTGCTGGAGCGGACCGGCTGCAGGAACCGCGCGGAGCTGGTCGCGTACTGCTACGTGCACGGCTTCCTCTCCACCCGGATGTGGCCGCCGTGCCGCTGCCGGTGTGCGGTGCACGCCAGCCGCGGCAAGCGGTGCCCACCACGACGAGACGATCCGATCTGCGAGTCCACAACGCCTTGAGGAGGTGGCTGCAGTGTCCTTCGACGCCATCACGGCCCTGAGCGATGCCGGCCAGCCGGTCGAGCTGCTGACCGTGCGTCAGCGTGAGGCCCTGGCCACGCTGACCGAACAGGAGGTGGCGGTGCTGGTCGACGTCCAGCGGCGGCTGCACGACGCGTCACCGGACGTGGAAGGGCAGGAGCTGAAGCTCCTGTGAGCCGCCGGCTGGTGGCGGTGCTCTTCACCGACCTGGTCGGCTGGACCAGCCTCGCGGAACGCCTCGACCCGGAGCCGCTTCAGGTCTTCCTGGACAGTTACTACGAGATCTGCGTGACGGCTGTCCGGCGGCACGGCGGCGTGGTGGAGAAGTTCATCGGCGACGCGGTGATGGCCGTGTTCGGCGCGGAACGCTCCCGCGAGGACGATGCGGTCTGCGCGCTGCTCACCGCGTTCGCCATGCGCGACGAGGTCGCCCGGCTGACCATCTCCGGCGCCCATCCGGCCATCCACTGCGGCATCGCGACCGGTGAGGCCCTGGTGACGCATTCCGAGCACGCCGGCGTGCGGATCGTCGGCGACGTGGTGAATCTGGCCGCCCGGCTACAGTCGGCGGCCCAGGCGAACGAGATCGTGGTCAACGACGTGACCGCGCGGCTGGTGCGGGCGCACGCCGAGTTGGCGCCGATGCCGCCGCTGGCCCTCAAGGGCAAGCGCGAGCCGGTCCCCGCCTGGCGGGCGACCGCGCCCTCGATCGCCCCGGTCGAGGACCGGTCCCGGCTCTTCGACCGGGAAGCCGAACGCGCGTTCCTGCGCGACGCCTTCGACGAGGTGGCGCGGGAGCGGTCCAGCCGGACCGTGCTGGTGCTCGGCCCACCGGGCATCGGCAAGTCCCGGCTGGTCCGCGAGACGATCGGCACGCTGCCGGACGGCACGCCCGTGGCGACCGGCCACTGCCCGGCACGGCCGGAGCCAGGCGGGTACGGGCCGTTCGGTGAGCTGCTCACCGACCTGCTCACCGGCGACGCGGTCACCGACCGGATCGCCGGCGTCCGCGACGGCCGGCTGCTGGAGGTGCTGGGCCACATGCAGCACCCGGACGGTGGCATCGGCCCCGGCCCGGAGGAGTGCCGGTGGGCGATCCGCGAGCTGATGCGCCACGTGAAGCCGGCCGTGCTGATCGTCGACGACATGCAGTGGGCCGAGCCGCTGGTCCTGGAGCTGATCGCCGACCTGGCCACCGCGCCGGCGCTGCTGGTCGGCATCTCCCGGCAGGAGACCTCGCTGCCCGGGGCGCGCACGCTCGTCCTGGACCCGCTTCCCCGCCCGGACACCACCGGGCTGGTCGCGCACCTGATGACCACGGCGGAGAACGCGGAGGTGGTGGCGCAGGGCATGGACGTGCTGGACCGGGTGGTTGACGACTGTGCCGGCAACCCGCTCTTCGCCGAGCTCATGGTGGAGACGCTCGCCCTCGGGTACGCGCTGGGCGACGTACCCCCGTCCATCACCGCGATGATCGGCGCGGCCGTCGACCGGCTGCCGGCCGAACTGGTCACGCTGCTTGAGGCGGCGTCGGTGGTCGGCTGCGAGTTCACCGCGGAGCACCTGAGCATGCTCGGCGCGGATCCCGCGCCGGAGGCGATGACGGACCTGATCAAGAAACAGATGATCAGCGCCGGTCCCACGCCGGAGAGCTACCGGTTCGCGCAGCAGCTCACCCAGGGCGTCGTCTACGGCCGGCTGGACAAGCGGCAACGGCTCGCCTGGCACCGCGCGCTCGCCGACCGCGACGTCGCACCGGCCCAGCACCTCGGCGTCGCGGTCAGGCTCCTGGGCGACCTGCGCCCGGACGACGACGAACTGCCGGCCATCGCCGGTCGCGCGGCCGCGGCGCTGCTCGCCGAGGGCACGTTGGCGCTGCGGCGCCGCAACCTGCCGGCCGCGCTCGACCTGCTGCGCCGCGCGCACGAGTTGCCGCTGCCCGCCGACGATCCGCGTCGGGCGGTCGCCACGCTGCGGCTCAGCGACGCGCTGCTTTTCGCCGGCGACCTGCGTGGTGCCAGGACCGTGGCCGAACCGGAGAACGCCGGGCTCGCGGTCCGCATCCACCGCGCGCTGCTGGCACTGCGTACCGGTGAGGGAGTCGGCGAACCGGACGGCCTGCGCCCCGACCCCGACGACCATCTGGCGGCCAGTCAGCTGGAACAGCTGCGGATGCTGCGGCAGATCGCGGACGGCCAGTTCGGCGCGGCGGAACGCTCCGCGTTCCGCGCCTTCGACCATGCCGAGGCGATGGGCGACGAGTACGAGGCCGACCGGCTGCGTGCCGCGATCTGCGAGGTGGGTCAGTGGTCGCCGACACCGGTGCCGACCAAGCTGGCGTTCTGCCGGGACGTGGCCGCCCGGTTCGCCGGCGACCGCGTCCTGCTCGCCCCGGTGCTGGTCGTGCAGGCGCGGCTGCTGGCGCTCGTCGGTGACCTGGACGGGGCGGCCGCCGCGCTGGAGGAGGCCCGGAAGGCGGTCACCGACCTGCGGCTGACCATGGCCGGGGTGCTGGTGGACCAGGGCACCGGGCTGGTCGCGTCGCTGGCCGGCCAGCACCGGGAGGCGGAACGTCACCTGCGCTCGGCGGCCCGCGCGCTGGAGGAGACCGGGCACCGGCCGACCGCGCTCACCGTACGGCTGCTCGCGCTCCGGGAACGGCTGCGGTGGAACCACGACGACGAGGCCGTGGCGGAGATCCGGGCGCTGACCGGCCAGGCCGACCGGATGGACCTGCGTGGTCGGATCCTCGGCGAGACGGCCGCGCTGCGTGCCTCGGCCCGGCCGGGCGAGCAGATCGCCGAACGGATCGACCGCGTGCGTACGCTGCTGGCCCGCACCGACGATGCCTGCCTGCGCGGCGACGTACTGGCCGAGCTGGCCGCCGCGTACCGGCAGTGCGGCGACGACGCGAGCGCCGATGCGGTGCTGGGCGATGCGGCCGAGGCGTACGCGGGGTCGGCGCCGAGTTGCCGTTGCGGAGGGTACGCGGATGGCTGTAGAGGATCTTCCACCGTGGCGCCGCGGCCGGCGCGCCCAGTTCCCCGGCCTGCCCGCGTGGAGCATGCCGGCCGCCGCCTCGCAGAACGAGACGTTCGACGTCTCCGCGTTCCCGGAGATCACCCCGGAGTGGGCGTGGGGCGGCGCGGACGGGTGCGGCGTGCGGGTGGCGATCGTCGACTCCGGCGTGGACGGCGGGCACGAGCTGTGCGCCCCGATCGCCACCGCCTGGCGGGTCGGCACGGACGAGGCGGGACTACCGCGGATGGAGGAGTGCCCGCCGGTCGACCGGGCCGGGCACGGGACCGCCTGCGCCAGCATCGTCCGCGGTCTCGCCCCGGCCGCGGAGATCAGCTCGGTGCAGGTGCTCACCGACGGCAAGTTCGGTAGCGGGGCCGCGCTGCTGGCCGGCCTGGAGCACACGATCGACCAGGGCTTCGACGTGATCAACATGAGCCTGTCCACCACCCGGCCGGAGTTCCGGACCCGGCTGACCGACCTGGCCGACCGTGCCTACTTCCGCCGATGCGTGCTGGTGGTGTCCGCGCACAACCTGCCGGTGGAGAGCTATCCGTGGAACTTCTCCTCGGTGATCTCGGTGGCCAGCCACGACGAGTCCGACCCGAAGACCTACTACTACAACCCGGCGCCACCGGTCGACTTTCACGCCCGCGGGGCTCGGGTGCCGGTGGCCCGGCCGGGCGGCGGGATCGTGCGGAGCACCGGCAACAGCTTCGCCGCACCGCACCTGACCGGCATGGCCGCGCTGGTGCTCAGCAAGCATCCCCGGCTCACCCCGTTCCAGCTCAAGAGCGTGCTCTTCCACTGTGCCGCCAACGTGACGCGTCTAGGAGGCAGTGCCCATGTCGCAGAATCTCGCGGGTGACGTCACCGAACGTCAGCTGCTGCAATCCATCGTGGAGGTGGCCCGACATGTGTATGCCGCAGCCGCGTCGAGCGTGTTCATGGTGAACGTGGACACCGGCGAGCTCACCTTCGCGGCGGTGTCCGGAGCCGGTGCCTCGGAACTCATCGGGACCGCGTTCCCGGCCGGTACCGGCATCGCGGGCTGGGTGGTGGCCAGTTGCCAGCCGCTGATCGCCGACGACGTCGCCGACACCGACCAGTTCGCCCGCGACGCGGCCGGCTCCACCGGGTACGTGCCGAGCACCATCATGGCGGCGCCGCTGATCGCCGACGGCCAGTGCATCGGCGTGCTCGAAGTGCTGGACCGGCACACCTCCGCCACCCCGGCGCCGGGCCGGGAACTGGCCGACATGGAGCTGCTGGGCCTGCTGGCCACCCAGGCGGCGCTCGGGCTGACGCTGCTGCACCAGCGCGAACGGGCCGGCGGGCACGCCCCGGGCATGGAGGCCCTGTTGGCGCGCTGGGTCGGGCGGATGCCGGCCGGCGGCGTGGATCCCCTCGCGATGACGCTGTTGGCCGCGTCCGTGGAAATCCTCGAACGACCGGAAAGGCTCTATTGAGTCGTTGTCGGGCACCCCATATTCGTGGGGTTGTGGCCACCCGCCGCAACTCAAGAGAATGGAAAAGTCGACGGCCGACGATAAACGCCGGCCGGCCACGAGGAAAGGTGTCGGACATGACAGACGTGTTCAGCCCGGTCGATGAGCTAAGGCGACACGGCCTGCTCGGCGAGGACGTCCCGGAGGCCACCGAACAGGTGCTCAGCGCGCTGAGCGAGCCGCAGGTCGACGTGTTCGTCAAGGTGAAGCAGCGGGTGGACGCGCTGGAGTCGCCGGACGTGCAGGACCAGCCGGTCGACGACGGCAGCCTGGCGTTGGCGATGACCCGGGCGATGGGCTGGGACCGGCCGAAGGTGGAGCACTCCGGCGGCGAAATCGAGGGCATGTCCGCTCCGGTCGCCGAGTGCGCCTGCCTCTGCACCGGATCCGGCGGCGGCGGCGGATCCAACTAGAACTCGTTCCCAGGAATCGCACGGAACAGCCGTCAGGAGCAATTCCGACTGTTTGGTGCGCAGCTGTTCCGTGCCCAATTGAGGAGGGCATCTAGGAAATGACAGCCACATTCGATCCGGCTACGGAGCTACGCCGCCACGGCCTTTACGGCGGCGCGGTCGCCCCGGCCACCGAAGAGATCATCGGCACCCTGACCGAGCCGCAGGTACGCGCGGTCATCGAGATCAGCTCGCCGGAGGTGCAGGCCCACGACGCGAACGGGCTGGCCCTGGCGATGACCCGGGTCATGGGTTGGGACCGGCCGCAGGCACAGGACACCGGCAGTGAGGTCGAGGGCATGTCCGCTCCGGTCGCCGAGTGCGCCTGCCTGTGCACCGGTGGCGGAGGAGGAAGCGGATCCAGCTAGATCCCCCCGGCGGCAGGGCAACGTACGGAACCCTGCCGCCGGTCCATCCATAATGGAGGTGAATCGTGCAAATCGCGGATCAGATTGCCGGACTGACCGTGCCCGAGGACATCGTGGTGTTCCGGACGGCCACGCGCCGGTTCGCGCTCAACGCGCACCTGGCCTCGTGGGTGCTGCTCACGCCGGAACAGGACGACCTGCTGTCCGCACTGGCCCGCGGCGATCGGCCCGACGGGCTCTTTCCCACCAAGCGCGAACTGGACAAGGCGCTCGCCCACCTGGTGCTGAACTTCCTGGTCTACATGCCGGGCTGGCAGCCGGGCGACATCACGCCGCGGATCAAGCTGAAGGTCGTCTACTACGCCATCACCGACGGCTGCAACCTGCGCTGCCCGTACTGCTACGACTCCTCCGAGCGGAAGCTGCCGGGCCAGCTGAACACCGCCGAGTCGATGAGCCTGATGGAACAGATCGCCGAGGCCGGGGCCGCCACCGTGGTCTTCACCGGCGGTGAGCCGATGATGCGCCGCGACCTGTTCGACGTGGCCCGACACGCACGCAAGCAGGGGCTGAACGTCAACATCATCACCAACGGCACGTACATCCGGAACGCGGAGATCGCCGGGACGATGGCGGAGCTGTTCCAGCGCATCACGGTGAGCATGGACGGGGGCACCAAGGAGCGCCACGAGGCGACCCGCGGCAAGGGCACGTTCGCCAAGACGATGAAGGGCCTGCAACTGCTCAACGACGCCGGCGTCCGCCCGGTGATCAACCACGTGGTCACCTCGGACAACGTCGACAGCATGGGCGAGATCGCCGCGCTCGGCGAGCGGTTCAAGATCAAGCACGTACGCGTGCAGCACCACAGCGACCTGGGCCGCGGCGCGGAGGACCACCTCGGCTTCGAGTGGGCCGACTACCTGAAGACCGACCGCTTCATGTGGACCGAACCGCTCTCCGAGCACCTGCTGGACGACTCGATCAAGGCGATCAAGCCCTGCGGCGTCAAGGGCAACTGCGGCATGGGCGGCAACGAGATCTACGTGAACTCGCTTGGCAACGTCTACCCCTGCAAGCTGGTCACGGGCCTCGGTGACCTGGCCGGCAACGTGCGCGCCAAGCCGCTCAAGGAGCTTTTCGAGGCGCCGAACATGACCGCGCTGCGGGAGAGCACCGTCTTCGGCGGCGACGTACACACCGACTGCTCCCGCTGCTACATCAAGGCGGCGTGCGGCGGCGGCTGCCGCGCCTTCCACATGGCCCGCTCCGGCGACCTGCGCCGCAACTCGCGTGCGCTGTGCCGCATGCTGCGCCACTCGCAGATCTCCACGATCTGGCGGGCGCTCGGCGCGGACCTGGCGCTGATCGAGGACCCGGGCGCGTTCGTACCGATCCGTCCGCACGACGGCTCGGTGCATCCGGTGTACGAGGACTGGCGGGACGAGACGCCGCGGGTGAAGACGCCGGTCGACCGGGTGGTCTCGCGGTCTCGCCGGCTGCCGATCGTGGAGGTGGGAGCGAGATGACAACCGGTACGGCATTCGAGGTCTCCGACGACGTGGTCTGGGCCGGCGACGACACGGTCCGGCTCTACAACGTGAACACCGGGCAGTTCCAGTCGCTGAACGGCAGCGCATCGCAGATCTGGTGCCTGATGGCGGCCGGACGGGACCCCGGCCAGATCGCGGACGAGTTGGCCGCGAAGCTGGCCGGCGGCGACCCGCTCGCCCGGGCGGAGATCCTCAGCGACGTGCACGACTTCCTCGGCGGGATGGCCGCCAAGGAGATGGTGATCCCGCAGAGGGGACAGCCATGACCGACGCGGTCACCGCCGACGGGCTGACCAAGCACTACCCGAAGGCGCCGCGGCCGGCCATCTCGCAGGTGTCGTTCGCGATCCCGGCCGAGGAGGTCGTCGGGCTGCTCGGCCCGAACGGTGCCGGCAAGAGCACGCTGATCCGGATGATCTGCGGCGCGTCCCGGCCGAGCAGCGGGTCGATCAGGATCTTCGGTGCGGACCCGCTGCACGACCCGATGGCCAAGACCAAGGTCGCGGCCATGCACCAGGGCGCACCGCTGGACATGATGCTCCCGGCCGTCGACTGCCTGCGCATCGCCGCCCGCTTCCGCGGCCTGAACTGGCGGGAGATCCAGCCCTGGGTGACGGAGCTGACCGAGTACCTCGGGCTGAAGGACTCGATGCGCCGGCTGGCGTTCCAACTCTCCGGCGGGCAGAAGCAGCGCCTGCAGTTGGCCCGTGCGCTGCTCGCCGTACCCCAGCTGCTGATCCTGGACGAGCCGTCCGCGGCGCTGGACGTGGCCGGCCGCCGGACGATCTGGGAACTGGTCGAGTGGCTGCGCCAGGAGTATCGGGTGACCGTGCTCTGGGCCAGCCACAACATCGATGAGCTGGAGCGCAACTGCGACCGGGTGCTGGTCATCAACCAGGGACAGGTGCTGCGGTTCGCCCGGCCGCGGGACCTGGTCCGCGAGTTCGGCACCGAGCACGTGGTGGCCGAGCTGCGCGACGAGCGGCCCGCCGAGGCCATCGTGGCCTGGGCGCTCGGCGAGGGTTGGAAGGCCTCCCACGCCGGTGCGCTGCTGCGGGTGTTCCCCAGCGAGGGTGGGGACGCGCACGCGCTGATCCCGGCCGTCTCCGCCCGGTGCCGGGACGCCGGTGCCGAGCTGGTCCGGATCGCCGTGGAGACCGATTCGCTTGAGGACGTGTTCGTCCGGTTGACCACGCAGGGAGAGGCGAGGACCAGTGTCGCCCAGGCTTGATTTCCGTCACCCGCCCAGCCCCACCCGCGACGTACCGCGCGGAACGGACCTGCGTGGCATGTTCTTCCGCGAGTTCGCGCTGCTCACCCGCAACCGGGTGAACTTCGTGCTGTCGCTGATGCCGACCCTGGTCTACCTGCTGTTGATGAACACCTCGCTGAGCAACCTGGTCGGCGCGGTCGACTACCGCGGCATCACCCTGCGCTACGACGTGTTCCTCCTGCCCATGGTCCTGATGTCGGCCATCCTCAGCGCCTCGCTGATCTCCGGCATGGCGCTGTTCCAGGAGGAGATGAGCGGCGTGTCGACCGAGCTGTGGTCGTACCCGCTGCGCCGCTCGCGCTACCTGGCCGGCAAGATCCTGACCGGCGTCGGCGTGGTCGTGTTGCAGGCCGCGGTCGCGCTCGCGGTCGCGGTCGCGGTGCTGCGCATGTCCCTGGACCTGTCCCGCTGGCTGGCGCTTGGCGTGACGCTGGTGGTGACGGCCGCCGCCTTCAACGCGCTCTACCTGGTCGTCGCCCTGATCATCGACGACTTCCAGCTGTTCAACATCATCACCAACACGTCGCTGCCGATCCTGCTCTTCTCCAGCCCGTCCATGTACACCCGCGAGCACATGCCGGAGGTGCTGCGCTGGGTGTCCGTGGTCAACCCGGTCACCTACGGCGTGACCGGCATGCGCGACGCGGTCGCGTTCGGATTCGGCGAGGCCTGGCCGGCGTTGCTGGTGCTCGGCACGCTCGCGCCGATCACCTACCTGCTGGCCAGCACCGCGCTGTTGCGGCGCGCCGCGAGCATGTGAGGAGTTGCGGATGACCTCAACCGTCGAGGTGCCTCCGGCGCTGCGCGGCGTCGCCGACCGGGTCACCCCGCTCGACCTTGCCAAGATCACCATGCCGGGCACGGACCGCGCCTGTTCCGGCGCCGAGAGCCTCGCCAACGCCCGCGGGTACGCACGGCGGGTGGGCGTGACGCGCCTGGCCGATGTGACCATGCTGGATCGAATCGGGATCCCGACGTTCCAGGCGATCCGCCCGCAGGCCAGCACGCTGACCGTCTCGCAGGGCAAGGGGCTGACCCGGACCCTGGCCAGCGTGTCGGCGCTGATGGAATCGATCGAGCTGTGGCATGCGGAGAACTTCCCGGTCGCCGGCGTCTTCCTCGACACGGTGCGCGGGATCGGCGACTCGCTCGGCTACGACGTGGATCGGGACCTCCCCCTGGAGTACAACTCCCTGTTCCACGACGACCTGCCGATCGAGTGGGTGACCGCGACCCGGCTGACCGACGGTGCCCACGTCCCCGTGCCGTACCGCCTGGTGGTGCTGGACTTCCGCGAGCCGCACGGCTGGCGGGCGCGGCTGTTCCAGGAGACCTCCAACGGGCTGGCCAGCGGGAACACCTTCGTCGAGGCGACGCTGCACGCGCTGTACGAGGTGATCGAGCGGGACGCGGTGTCGCGCGCCCACCGCGCCGGGACCGCGGGCAGGGCGTTCGATCCGCGGCTGCTCGGCTCGGCGCCGGTCGACTCGCTGCTGGACCGGTTCGCGGCGGCGGAGGTCTCGGTGGACGTGCGCTGGCTGCCCAGCCCCACCGGGCTGCCCTGTGTGGCGGCCCGGATCGTGTCGCCGGACTACCAGATCCTCTCCGGCGGGTACGGGTGCCACCTGGCCACCGAGATCGCGACGACGCGGGCGCTGACCGAGGCGGCACAGTCACGGCTGACGTTGATCTCCGGCGGCCGGGACGACCTGCACCGGGGGCAGTACCGGCCGGTGTACCGGATGCTGGATCCGGTCAAGGACGCGCCGCCCGGGCCGGAGTCGATCCGCGGGCAGGTCGCGACCGCACACCGGACGCTGCTGGATGACCTGGCGGAGGTGCAGCGGCGGGCCACGGCCGCGTTCTCGGCACCGCTGCTGGTGGACATGTCGCAGCCCGAGGTCGGTGCCTGCGTGGCGAAGGTGCTGGTGCCCGGTGCGCAGCTGAGCGAGGGAGTGGCGTGAACCGACTGCTGGTGTATGCGGGGCCGACGCTGCCCGCCTCGCGGGTTGCGGCCATCGCGCCGGATGCCGAGGTGCGACCGCCGGTGGAGAGTGGGACGTTGCAGCGGGATCGGATCGGCGCCGGCGATGTGGCGGTGATCATCGACGGACTGTACCGGGACCGGCCGGCGGTACGGCACAAGGAGATTCTGCGCGCGGTCGACGCGGGAGCGGTGGTCATCGGGGCGGCCAGCATGGGAGCGATGCGGGCGGCGGAGCTGGACGGCCTCGGCATGGTCGGCGTCGGCGAGGTGTACCGGATGTACGCCAGCGGCGACATCGACGGTGACGACGAGGTCGCGGTCCGGCACAGCCCGCAGGAGCTGGGATATCGGGCCGACTCCGTGGCCCTGGTGAATCTGCGGTACGGCGGGAAGCTGGCGGTGTCCCGACAGGTGGCGCCGGCCTCGGCGGTCGAGTCGTTGATCGAGGCGGCCCGCGGGCTGGTCTTCGACGAGCGGACCTGGACGCGGCTGGCCTCGTTCGCCCCGGCATCGCTGATCCAGTTCCTGCGCCGGGCCGAATGCGACGTGAAGGCACGGGACGCCGCGGAGGCGGTCGCCCACGCGATGTCCGTGGCGACCGCGACCGCTGACACCGGGCCGGCCGCCACCGCCGCCCCGGCCACCGCCTCCGGACCGGCCACCATTGGACCGGCCGCCACCGCCCCGGCCGCCGCCGCCCCGGCCACCGCCTCCGGACCGGCCGCCTCCGGACCGGCCGCCACCGCTGGTGCGTCGGCCGGAACGGCTCCGCCGTGGCGGACCAGCTACCTGCGCGACTGGGTGACCTACTGGCAAGAGGCCGAACTCGGCCCGTCCGGGGACTGGGTGGCGGCGGTGGACGTGCTCGAAGCGGCTCGGCTGCACTTCGACGGCTATCCCGAGCTGCACCACGAGGCGCTGTCCGGAATGCTCCGCGAGCTGACCCCGGACCCGGCCGGATTCGCGATGCGCTCCCTGGGCCTGCGCGTGGACTCGCCGCCGCCCGAGCGCCTGGCCATGCTGCTGTCCGCGCCGGAGCGCACGCTGCCCGTACCGGAGCAGGCGGTGCTGATCCTGCTCCGGAGTTGGCCGATCAACCTCTGCCGGGACTGGCGGCCGCGGGTCCTCGCCCTGCTGCGGCGGCACCCGGCCTGGCCGGAGTGGACCGCACTGGTGCACCGGGCCGACGACGCGCGCAACGACGGCGGGACGCAGGCTCGTCCGGAGGTGGCCGCGATGCTGTTCCTGCACCGGTGGGGCGCCTCCGGCCCGACGGTGCCGCACGCGCTCGCCCGGCGCGGCTTCCTGACCCTGCCCGGCCTGGAGCGAAGCGCCGTCCGGTTCGGCACACTGGCGCTGCGACAGCGGGCCGCAATGCGCCGATAAGCCTCGACGCGCAATTCTTATAACCTATTCATACCACACAGTAACAGCGTGCAGATATGTCGGATCCGCACCCTGTCACTGTGTGTTCCGACGCTATCTGGCGAGTCACCGACCGACCGATTCCACCCGTCAGCCGTCCGGACAGTATGTGTCACCCAACTCACCGATAGCGTCCAGCCTGCGGATTTCCGACGAGGGCGGTAACCAGCGCATTCACCGTCGCAAGACTATTTGCCGCCCGACACCTGTCAACGTCCGTCGATCGATTCCCCGGCGATCAACCCTTGACTCAACAAATTTCCAGAGGCAAGAATTGATCCACTCAGCCACTAGCGGAAAGAGTTGAGCCGTACAGCGTCACGTCCCCGGGGGCCAGCATGGAATTCTGCTTACTGGGCCCGGTCGAGGCACACGTCAAAGGCATCCGCATCAACCTCGGCCCACGCCAGCAACGACTCGTCTTCGCGGTCCTCGCGCTCGAACTCAACCAGGTCGTCCCCACCGACCGGCTCACCGAGATCACCTGGTCCCAGACCCCGCCCCGCACCGCGCGCCACGCGCTGCACGTCATCATCTCCCGGCTGCGCTCCATCCTCACCGACGCTGTCGAACTCGCCGGCGTCGGCGGCGGCTACGTCCTACGCGCCGACCCCACGCAGTTCGACGTCTACCGCTTCCGCGACCTGCAGCGTCGGGCCCGCGCCACTTCCGACCCCTATCTGCGGATCGACCTGCTCGACCGCGCCCTCGCCCTCTGGTCGGGCCCCGCCCTGCACGACACCGCCCCGCCAGTGCCGCCGAGTCCCTCTGCCGCGGTCTTGAGGAGGCACGCCTCTCCGCCGTCGAGGACCGCATCGCCGCCAGCCTGGCCATCGGCCACCACCACGACCTCCTGGAAACCCTCCCCGCCTCGTCGCCGACCATCCCCTCCGCGAACGCCTGCTCGCGCTCTACATGCTCGCGCTGCACCACAGCGGCCGCAGCGCCGAAGCCCTGCACCTCTACCGCCAGGCCCGCGCCCGCCTCGCCGACGATCTCGGCATACAACCGGGCGCAGACCTGCGGGCGCTGGAAATCGCCATCCTCCGCGGCGACCTGCCGCTGAAGAACTTCCGCTGACCGGCCCGGCGCCGCGGCTACCGGGCGACCCGCAGCACCCGGAAGCCCTTCTGGCTGGCCCGCCGCTGCACGGTCCAGCCCTGTTCGGTGAGCCAGCGGTGCAGCGAGTCGCCGCCGAGGTTACGGCCGGCCACCAGCCAGGCCGCCCCGTCCGGCGCCAGCCGCGGCAGCCAGCGCAGCAGCAGGCCGTGCAGTTCCGCCTTGCCGACGTGGATGGGCGGGTTGGACCAGATCTCGGCGAACTCGATCCCGGCCGGTACGGCGTCCGGATCGGCCACCCGCAGCCGGTCGTGCACGCCCAGCCGGCGCGCGTTGGCGGCGGCCAGTTCCCGGGCCCGGGCGTTGACGTCGACCGCCCACACCCCGGCCCCGGGCGCCCGGGTGGCCAGCACGCAGGCGATCGGGCCGTAGCCGCAGCCGAGGTCGAGGAACGGACCGGCGGCGCCGGGGCCGGGCAGGTCGGCCTTGCGCAGCAGGACGGCGGTGCCCAGGTCGAGCCGGTCGGCCGAGAAGACTCCCGCGGCGGTGGTCAGGGCGTAGTCCCGGTCCGCGATCCGGAACTCGATCTCCCGTTCCCGCTGCGCCGATTCGGGCTGCGCGGTGAAGTAGTGGTCACCGGTGATGTCAGGCATTGTCGCTCCCGTCGGTCACGCCTGGGCCGGCAGCCGCAGCCGGCGGGTGGTGTCGGCCCGCCGGACGTACTCGGCCGGGTCCTCCGGATAGCCGACCGCGACCAGGGTCAGGCCGTGCGCCGGCACCACCGTCACCTCGCTGGCCCGCTCGCGCCGGCTCAGCAGGGCGCCCGGCCAGTCGGTCGGGCGCCGACCGTCCCCGGCCAGCAGCATCGCGCCGACCAGGCTACGCACCATGGACTGACAGAAGGCGTCGGCCTGCACCGTTCCCACCAGCAGCCCGTCCGGGTCGCGTCGCCAGTCCAGCCGGGTCAGCTCCCGCACGGTGGTGGCGTGCTCCTTGCGCCGGCAGTACGCGGCGTAGTCGTGTTCGCCGACCAGGCCGCGCGCCGCGGCGTTGAGCCGGTCGAGGTCCAGCGGGCGGGGCCAGGCCAGCACCTCGTGCCGACGCAGCGGCTCGGCGCCGTACGGTGCGTCTGTCACCCGGTACTCGTACCGCCGGAAGGTGGCCGAGAAGCGGGCGTCGAACCCGGCCGGCACCGCCGTCACGGCCCGGACCCGGACATCCGGCGGCAGCACCGCGTTCAGCCGGCGGTCCAGGCTGTGCTCGACCGGCCGCCAGGCCGGGTCGGCGAGGTCGGCGTGGCAGACCTGGCCGGTGGCGTGCACCCCGGCGTCCGTCCGCCCGGCCACGGTCAGCCCGGTGGCCGCCTCGGGACCGAGGATCCGGTCCAGCGCCGCCTGCAGCACCCCGGCGACGGTACGCCGGGTCGGCTGGGCCGCCCATCCCGAGAAGTCGGCGCCGTCGTACGCCACGTCCAGGCGTACCCGGGTCACCTGGCTCACCTCGCTCACCTGGATCGGGAACGGACCGGCCCGGCACCTGGACGGGTGCCGGGCCGGCCTGTCGTACGCTTGCGGTTCAGGACTTGCTGGTGTCGGCCTCGTCGGTGTCCTCGCGGGCGGCGGCGGTGTCACCGGAGACGGACTCCGGCGCCTCGGCGTCCTGGTCGACGGCCTGCGACGACGGCACCTGCTCCTCCGGCGCGAGCGCCTCGACCTTGTCCTGCTGGGCGGCCTTGCGAGCGGTCGCCTTCCGGGTCGCCTTGGCCGGCGCCGCGGCAGCCATTTCCTCGACCAGCTCGATGATCGCCATCGGCGCGGCGTCACCCTTGCGCGGACCGGTCTTCACGATCCGGGTGTAGCCACCCGGCCGGCTCGCGTAGCGGGGTGCGATCTGGTCGAACAGCTGGAAGACCACGTCCTTGTCCCGAACGACGGCCAGCACCCGACGACGGCTCGCGAGGTCTCCGCGCTTGGCCTTCGTGATGAGCTGCTCGGCGAGGGGACGCAGCCGCTTGGCCTTCGTCTCGGTGGTCTGGATCTTGCCGTGCTGGAACAGCGCGGTGGCCAGGTTCGCCAGCATCATCCGCTCGTGCGCGGGGCTGCCGCCGAGGCGGGGGCCCTTGGTGGGCGTGGGCATGGTTGGTGCTCCTCAGTGGTGGCGGCAGCCGGACTAGAGCTGCTCGGTCTCGCGGTAGTCGTCGGTGTCGTAGTCGGCCTCGCCGAAGGTGTCCACGACCTGCGCCGGGTCGAAGTTCGGAGCCGAGTCCTTCAGCCCCAGACCCATCCCGGCGAGCTTCATCTTGACCTCGTCGATCGACTTCTGACCGAAGTTCCGGATGTCGAGAAGGTCGGCCTCGGTACGCCCGATGAGTTCACCAACGGTGTTGATGCCCTCGCGCTTGAGGCAGTTGTACGAGCGGACCGTCAGGTCCAGCTCCTCGATCGGCAGCGCCAGGTCGGCGGCCAGCTGGGCGTCCTGCGGCGAGGGGCCGATGTCGATACCCTCGGCCGTCTCGTCCAGCTCACGCGCCAGGCCGAACAGCTCCACCAGCGTGGACCCGGCCGAGGCCAGTGCGGTACGCGGACCGATCGACGCCTTGGTCTCGACGTCGATCACCAGGCGGTCGAAGTCGGTGCGCTGCTCGACCCGGGTCGCCTCGACCCGGTAGGTCACCTTGAGCACCGGCGAGTAGATCGAGTCCACCGGGATGCGCCCGATCTCGGCTCCGGCCTGCTTGTTCTGCGCCGCCGTGACGTAGCCGCGGCCCCGCTCGACGGTCAGCTCCATGTCGAGCCGGCCCTTGCCGTTCAGGGTGGCCAGCTTCAGGTCCGGGTTGTGCACCGAGACGCCGGCCGGCGGCTGGATGTCACCGGCGGTGACGTCGCCGGGGCCCTGCTTGCGCAGGTACATGCTGACCGGCTCGTCGTGCTCGGAGCTGACGCACAGCTCCTTGATGTTCATGACGAGCTCGACCACGTCCTCCTTGACGCCCGGGATCGTGGTGAACTCGTGCAGCACACCGTCGATCTTGATCGAGGTGACCGCGGCGCCGGGGATGGAGGAGAGCAGGGTACGCCGGAGCGAGTTGCCCAGGGTGTAGCCGAACCCCGGCTCAAGCGGCTCGATGGCGAACCGGGAGCGGGTGTCGTTGATCGACTCTTCGGACAGAGACGGCCGCTGACTGATGAGCATGACTTCTCTTTTCGTTCGGGGCACCCGCTATTTGATGCCCAAACTTGTGGTGCGGATCGAGCCCACCCCGGAGCCGGAGCCCGGTGCGTGCGGCGGCGGCGAACCGCCGCCCGGCCAGGTTCAGCCGGGCTGCGCCGCCGCACGCACCACGAGCATCCCTACTTCGAGTAGAGCTCGACGATCAGCTGCTCCTGGACCTGCGTGTCGATGACCTGGCGGGCCGGGAGCGAGTGAACCAGAACCTTGAGCTGGCTGGGGATCGTCTCCAGCCAGGCCGGCACGGGCCGGGAACCGGCCTCGGCCTGAGCCACGACGAACGGCGTGAGTTCCTTGGACTTCGCCCGGACCTCGACGATGTCGTGCTCCTTGACGCGGTACGACGGGATGTCGACCTTGCGGCCGTTCACCGTCAGGTGCCCGTGCTTGACGAGCTGCCGGGCGTGGTCCCGGGACTTGGCCAGACCGGCCCGGTAGACCACGTTGTCCAGCCGCGACTCGAGGATCTGCAGGAGGACCTCACCGGTCTTGGCCTGCTTGGCCACCGCCTCCTCGTAGTACCCGCGGAACTGCTTCTCCAGCACGCCGTACACCCGGCGGGCCTTCTGCTTCTCGCGAAGCTGGAGCAGGTACTCGGTCTCCTTGGTCCGCCCCCGGCCGTGCTGTCCGGGCGGGAACGGCCGGGACTCGAACGGGCACTTCGGGCCATCGCACTTGCTGCCCTTGAGGAACAGCTTCATCTTCTCCCGACGGCAACGGCGGCAGTCAGGACCGGTGTAACGAGCCATCTCTTCCTAACCTCTCAGACCCGACGACGCTTCGGCGGACGGCATCCGTTGTGCGGCTGCGGGGTCACGTCGGAGATCTGCCCGACCTCCAGACCCACGGCCTGCAGCGAACGGATGGCGGTCTCCCGGCCGGAGCCGGGTCCCTTGACGAAGACGTCGACCTTGCGCATGCCGTGCTCCATGGCCCGGCGCGCGGCGGCCTCGGCGGCCAGCTGCGCGGCGAACGGAGTCGACTTGCGGGAGCCCTTGAAGCCCACCTGGCCCGCGGAGGCCCAGGAGATGACCGCACCGGTCGGGTCCGTGATGGACACGATGGTGTTGTTGAAGGTGCTCTTGATGTGCGCCTGCCCGTGGGCGACGTTCTTGCGTTCCTTGCGCCGAACCTTCTTGACGGCGGCTCCGGCGCGAGCCTTCGGTGGCATGAGTGTGTGCGCTCCTATGAAAACTCTCGGCTGTCCGGCACGAGTCCGGCAGGATTACTTCTTGCCGGCCTTCTTCTTGCCGGCGACCGTCCGCTTCGGGCCCTTGCGGGTACGCGCGTTGGTACGCGTGCGCTGGCCCCGGACAGGCAGGCCCCGGCGGTGCCGGATGCCCTCGTAGCAGCCGATCTCCACCTTGCGGCGGATGTCCGCAGCGACCTCGCGGCGCAGGTCACCTTCGACCTTGTAATTGGCTTCGATGTGGTTCCGCAGCTGCAGCAGCTCGTCGTCGGTGAGGTCGCGGGCGCGCTTGTCCGGCGAGATGCCGGTCGCGGCCAGCGTCTCGACCGCGCGGGTGCGGCCGACCCCGAAGATGTAGGTGAGCGCGATCTCCATCCGCTTGTCGCGGGGAAGATCGACGCCGGCTAGACGTGCCATCTGTGGGCGTACTCCTCGTGGTGTTGTCGCGGAGGTCTGGGCCCGGCCCACCCCGTTCCGGCCGCTCCGCGCGGCGCGTGACGCGCCACGACCAGGAACGGCCGTTGCCCGAACGGGCCCCGGCCTCCGACCGGGGGTCGGCCACGACAACGAGTACGAACGGCGCCTCGGTGCCCGTGGCTGGGACGAGCTTGTGTTGTGGTGCGGTCTACGGGTCTGCTGCGGCGGGAGCTGGTGTCAGCCCTGACGCTGCTTGTGGCGCGGGTCGGTGCAGATGACCATGACCCGGCCATGCCGGCGGATCACCCGGCACTTGTTGCAGATCCGCTTGACGCTCGGCTTGACCTTCACGGTTTGCCTTACTCTCCATCGCGCCGACGGCGCGATGCGTCGTCGGCTCTCACGGACGGACGGGAAATCCCCGGCCGCGCCAGGTGTCGGTTACTTGTAGCGGTAGACGATGCGCCCGCGGGTCAGATCGTACGGCGACAGTTCGACGACGACCCGGTCCTCGGGCAGGATGCGGATGTAGTGCTGCCGCATCTTGCCGCTGATGTGAGCCAGCACCTTGTGGCCGTTGGCCAGCTCCACCCGGAACATCGCGTTCGGTAGGGGCTCGATGACCCGACCTTCGATCTCGATGGCTCCGTCTTTTTTCGGCATGTCCTCCGCTGTCCTGACGTCGGTTTCTCCGGACGGCCCACAACGCCATTTCCCGAACCCGAAGGTCCAGGCCAGCCGCGGCTCCAGCACCCATCGAAGCGCAGGATGGGCATGCCGGAGTGGACGCTGCGCGCCGACTAGTCAGTGTACGCCGCCGCAGGATGGACACCAAACCGAGCCCCCCGGGTGGGTCGCGTCACATCCGCCCCGCGGGGGGGCGCCGGGGGCGGCCCCGCGGCGAGGGGTCGGAGGTCGGCGTGCGGCGGGTGGGGATGAAGGCTGGCGGAGGTCGGAGGTCGGTCCGCGACGGGCCGGGGCCGGGCCGGAGTCGGGGCCGGCCGTGCGCGCAACCGGCGCCGGGATCAGCCCCGCCGGGAACGCCGCCGGGCGTCCCGGGCGGCGAATCGGGCCTCCCGGGCCGCCTGCCTGGCCTGCCACGCCGTGTCCCGGGCGCGGTTGCGGGCCACCGGACTGCCGTGGTGCCGGTGCGGCGCGCCGCCGAGCAGCCCGGTGATCGTGGAGACCAGCAGCACCGCACCCCACGGGCCGGCCACCCAGATGGGCCAGAAATAGTGCAACTCGCCCGACGCGACGCTTGTCACCAGCCAGATCGCCGAGGTGATCGCCACCACGCTGAAGTAGCTGCTCCAGGTGGCCAGCAGCCAACCCCGGGTGGCCGCCTTCCGATCCGGCCCAGCGCCCCGCTCCGCCGTCTCGGCCGGCGCCGGGGAGTCGCCGGAGCCCCGCCGCGCCACCTGCGAGTGCTCCGGCGGCACGGTGCCGGGCAGATCGGTGAGCAGGCCGTCCAGGTCGCCGTACGTCCTTGCCGCGTACGTCCGCTGCAGGCGCTCGTCGTACTCGGGAAGATCGAGCCGGCCCTCGTTGAGGGCGCTACGCAGCTGCTCGGCGACGGCCTCACGGTCAGCGTCCGAGGCGCGCATGTCCGAACGCGGATTCATACCATCGAGCATGCCACCCCGCGACCACCTTCCGCGAGTGGCAACGCCCGGTCAGGCCGACGGTGAGGAGACCGGCTGACGGCCGGTCACCAGGTCGCCGAGCCGGCCCCGGCCGCCGTCGACCGCGGTCAGCACCCACACCCCGTCCGCCAGCAGGCCGATGGAGTGCTCGACGTGCGCGGCCACCGAGCCGTCCCGGGTGACCACCGTCCAGCCGTCGGACAACTCCGCGGTGCGCGGCGAGCCCAGCGTGATCATCGGCTCGATCGCCAGCGCCATCCCGGGCACGAGCCGCGGCCCGCGCCCCGGCCGACCGTGGTTGAGCACGTGCGGGTCCTGGTGCATCTCGGTGCCGATGCCGTGCCCGCCGTACCCCTCGACGATGCCGTACCGGCCGGCCCGGCGTACCGCGGTCTCCACCGCGCTCGAGATGTCGGTGAGCCGGCCGGTGCCGGCGGCGGTGCCGCGCGCCGCGGCGGCGATACCCGCCCACATCGCGTCCTCGGCCACCTCGGCCATCCGCAGCAGCGCCGGGGACACCTCGCCGACGGGCACCGTGATGGCGGCGTCGCCGTGCCAGCCGTCGAGCACGGCGCCGCAGTCGATCGAGATCAGGTCACCCTCGACCAGCACCTGCTCCGGCGCCGGGATCGCGTGCACGACCTGCTCGTTGACCGAGGCGCAGATCGACGCGGGATAGCCGTGGTAGCCCAGGAACGACGGAACCGCACCGGCCTCGCGGATCACCGACTCGGCGATGGCGTCCAGGTCCGCCGTGCTGACCCCGGGACGGACGGCGTCCCGCATCGCGGCGAGCGCCGCCGCGACCACCAGGCCGGCCGCCCGCATCTTGTCGATCTGTTCCGGGGTCTTCAGCTGGATGTCCAGCTGCTGACGGCGCATGAGGTGTCTGCCTTTCGTCGCGCGATCGCGGGGCGGCCGGTGGCCGGGCAACGGACCGGCCGGGTCGGCCCCGCGACCCGTTCGAGCCTATCCCCCGTACGAGCGCAGCGCGTCGATTGCCCGGACCGTCACGTCCTCGACGGGACCGGTCGCATCGATGCCCACGAGCTTGCCCTGCGCGCCGTAGTAGTCGACCAGCTGTGCCGTCTTGGCGGCGTACTCCCGCAGCCGCTCGGCGATCGTCTCCGGCTTGTCGTCGTCGCGCTGGAACAGCTCCGCGCCGCACCGGTCACAGAAGCCCTTCCGGCTCGGGGCGTCGAACTCGATGTGCCAGATCTTGCCGCAGCCGCGGCAGGTCCGCCGGCCGGACAGCCGCCGGATCACCTCGTCGTCGTCGACCACGAGTTCCATCACCAGGTCGAGCGCCGTGCCCAGGTCGGCCAGCAGCTTGTCCAGCGCCGCCGCCTGCGGGGTGGTCCGGGGAAACCCGTCCAGCAGGAAACCCTCGCCGGCGTCCGGCTCGGCCAGCCGGTCCCGGACCATGTTGATCGTGACCTCGTCCGGAACCAGCTTGCCGGCGTCCATGTAGCGCTTGGCCTCGACACCCAGCGGCGTGCCCTGCGAGACGTTGGCCCGGAAGATGTCTCCGGTCGAGATCTTGGGCACGGCCAGGTGGGCGGCGATGAACTCGGCCTGGGTCCCCTTTCCCGCCCCGGGGGACCGACCAGAACCAGTCGCATCTACCGCAGGAACCCTTCGTAGTTGCGTTGCATGAGTTGGCTCTCGATCTGCTTCACGGTCTCCAGACCGACGCCAACCATGATCAACACTGCCGTACCGCCGAACGGGAAGTTCTGGTACTGCTGGGTGTCCAGCCAGATGAAGAAGAAGTTGGGCAGGATCGAGATCAGACCCAGGTAGAGCGCACCGGGGAGGGTGATCCGGCTGAGGATGAAGTCGAGGTACTCCGCCGTGGGCTTGCCCGGCCGGATGCCCGGCACGAAGCCGCCGTACTTCCGCATGTTGTCCGCGACCTCGGTCGGGTTGAACGTGATCGAGACGTAGAAGTACGTGAAGAAGATGATCAGCAGGAAGTAGACCGTGATGTACGTGACGGCGCTCGGCTTGGCCAGGTTGTTCTGCACCCAGAGCTGCCAGCCGTGCAGGTTGTTCCGGTCGAAGAACTGCAGGATCAACTGCGGCAGGTAGAGCAGCGACGAGGCGAAGATGACCGGGATGACACCGGCCTGGTTGACCTTCAGCGGGATGTAGGTGGAGGTCCCGCCGTACATCCGCCGGCCGATCATGCGCTTGGCGTACTGCACCGGGATCCGGCGCTGGGCCTGCTCGATGAAGACGACCAGCGTGATGATCACGATCACCAGCGCCAGCACCAGCAGGAACCACCACCAGCCCTTGGACTGCTTGATCTGCCAGCCCTCGCCGGGGAGCCGGGCGGCGATCGAGGTGAAGATCAGCACCGACATGCCGTTGCCGACGCCGCGGTCGGTGATCAGCTCGCCCAGCCACATGACCACACCGGTACCGGCGGTCATCGTGACCACCAGGGTGCCGAGGGTGAGCCAGGTGGGCAGGCCCTGACCGTCCGGGATGATCGGGTACTGGTCGCACAGACCGTTGAAGAGCTGGCCGGAGCGGGCCAGCGCGACGAACGCCGACGCCTGGAGGATGCCCAGGCCGAGCGTCAGGTAGCGGGTGTACTGGGTGATCTTCGCCTGGCCGGCCTGGCCCTCCTTGCGGAGCTGCTCCAGCCGCGGAATCACCACGGTGAGCAGCTGCAGGATGATCGAGGCGGTGATGTAGGGCATGATGCCCAGCGCGAAGACCGACAGGTGCAGCAGCGCGCCACCGGAGAAGAGGTTCAGCAGCGTGAAGACGCCGCTCTGGTCGGCGGACTTGGTGGCGTCCAGGCACTTCTCCACGTTGCCGTAGGAGACACCCGGGCTGGGCAGAGTTGCGCCGAGCCGATAGACCGCAATGATGCCGACCGTGAACAGCAGCTTCTTGCGCAGGTCAGGCGTTCTGAACGCGCTGACAAAGGCGGAGAGCAACTTCTTCCTCCTGCGCGGGGCGGCCCGCCGCTGTTTTGTGGCGGGACGGGGTGGTTGTCGGGCGACTACCCGAAATCCAGGGCTGGGACTCGGACTCTAACAGTACGGTGCGGCTGCGGGCAGGTCTGCCCGGCAACATACATCAGGTCCTATGTCACAGGGCCGGCGAGACCGGGTCCAGCCGTGCGGACCGGGGCATGCCGGGTAGACATCGTGGCGCCCGTCAGTCGTCAACTGAACGGGCGCCACGCCGCCATACGTCCTACAGTTCGGTGGCCGAGCCACCTGCGGCGGAGATCTTCTCCTTGGCCGACGCGCTGAACGCGTGCGCCGACACCTGGATCGCGACCCCGCCGAGGTCGCCACTGCCGAGCACCTTGACCGGGTGGCCCTTGCGGACCGCGCCCGCCTCCGCCAACTCGGCCGGCCCGACCTGGCCGCCGTTCGGGAACAGTTCGGCGAGCCGGTCCAGGTTGACCACCTGGTAGACCACCTTGAACTTGTTCTTGAAGCCCTTCATCTTGGGCAGCCGCATGTGAATCGGCAGCTGGCCACCCTCGAAGCTGGCGGGGATGTTCTTCCGCGCCTTCGAGCCCTTGGTACCGCGGCCGGCGGTCTTGCCCTTGGAGCCCTCACCGCGACCCACCCGGGTCTTCTCGGTCTTGGCACCCGGCGCCGGACGCAGGTGGTGAACCTTGATCGTCATCAGTCGACCTCCTCGACCGTCACGAGGTGGTTCACAGCGAAGATCATGCCCCGGATCTCGGGACGGTCCTCCTTGACCACCACGTCGTTGATCCGCTTGAGGCCGAGCGACCGCAGCGAGTCCCGCTGGTTGCGCTTGGCCCCGATCTTGGACCGGACCTGGGTGACCTTGAGACGTGCCATCAGGACGCCACCTCCGCCCGTGCCGCCAGCATCGCGGCCGGTGCGACGTCCTCGACCGGCAGTCCACGGCGGGTGGCGACGGCCTCGGGCGACTCCAGGCCCTTCAGCGCCGCGACCGTCGCGTGCACGATGTTGATCGGGTTCGACGAGCCGAGGCTCTTGGAGAGCACGTCGTGGATGCCCGCGCACTCCAGCACGGCGCGCACCGGGCCGCCGGCGATGACGCCGGTACCGGCGCTGGCCGGCTTGAGCAGCACGACGCCCGCGGCGTCCTCGCCCTGCACCGGGTGCGGGATCGTCGAGGCGATCCGCGGCACCTTGAAGAAGTGCTTCTTGGCCTCCTCGACGCCCTTGGCGATCGCCGCGGGCACCTCCTTGGCCTTTCCGTAGCCCACGCCCACGGTGCCCTCGCCGTCGCCGACGATCACCAGGGCGGTGAAGCTGAACCGACGACCGCCCTTGACGACCTTCGCGACCCGGTTGATCGCGACGACCCGCTCAAGGTGCGGAGTCTTCTCGACGGGCGCGTTTCCGCGGCCGCCCTCACGGCGGTTGTCGCGGCGACCACCCTCGTTGCCACCGGACCCGCCGCCACGGCGCTGTTGACCTGGCATCAGCAGCCTTCCTTTTCTCTCGTGACGGGGTTTGCTGGTTGTGCTGCTCGTCCGACTCGCATCAGACGCCTAGAACTTGAGTCCGGCTTCACGAGCGGCGTCGGCCAGCGCGGCGATCCGCCCCGCGTACCGGTTGCCGCCGCGGTCGAAGACGACCTTTTCGATGCCGGCCGCCCGGGCCCGCTCGGCCACCAGCGCACCGACCTTGGCGGCGAGGGCGCTCTTGTCCCCCTCGCTGCCGCGCAGCGACGGGTCCATGGTCGAGGCGGACGCCAGGGTGTGCCCCTTGGTGTCGTCGACGACCTGGACGGTGATGTGCCGCAGCGAGCGGGTGACGACCAGACGCGGGCGCTCGGCCGTACCGCTGACGTTCTTGCGTACGCGGAAGTGCCGACGCGCCCGCCCGACGGCGCGCTTGGCGGCAACGCCGCGACGGCGCTTGAGCAGGGTCGCGCTCACTTGATCACTCCTTTGCTCGCGACCGCGGGGCTCGCAAGCTCGCTCCTCGCGGTCACTTCTTACCGGCCTTACCGGCCTTGCGACGAATCACTTCGCCCTGGTACTTGACGCCCTTGCCCTTGTACGGCTCCGGCGGGCGGATCTTCCGGATGTTGGCCGCGACCTCACCGACCTGCTGCTTGTCGATGCCGGCCACGTGGAAGAGGGTCGGCCGCTCCACCGTGAAGGTGATGCCGTCCGGGGCCGGCACCAGCACGGGGTGCGAGAAGCCGAGGGCGAACTCGAGGTCCTTGCCCTTGGCGGTCACCCGGTAACCGGTGCCGGCGATCTCGAGGGTCTTCCGGTACCCCTCGGTCACGCCCATGATCATGTTGGCGACCAGCGTCCGGCTCAGCCCGTGCAGCTCCTTCGAGCGGCGCTCGTCGTTGGGCCGGTTGACGCTCAGCGCGCCGTCCTCGGCCCGCTCGACGGTGATCGGCTCGGCCAGGGTGTGCGACAGCTCGCCCTTGGGGCCCTTCACCTTGACGGTGGGCCCGTCGATCGTGATGTCGACGCCGGCGGGTACCGGGATCGACCTACGTCCAATACGCGACATTATCGATCATTCCTTCGTTCGCGACTGCGGGGCTCGCTGCGCTCGCTCCTCGCGTTCACACCCAGTCTCCCGTTACCAGACGAAGGCGAGGACTTCCCCGCCAACGCTCCGCTTGCGGGCCTGCCGGTCGGTCAGCAGCCCCTGCGACGTCGAAATGATCGCCACGCCCAGCCCACCGAGCACCCGGGGGAGCTCGTCCGACTTGGCGTACACCCGCAGACCGGGCTTGGACACGCGCTTGATGCCGGCCAGGCTCCGCTCGCGGTTCTGGCCGTACTTCAGCTCGACGACCAGTCGCTTGCCGACGACACCCTCTGCGGGCTCCTCGACTACCCAGGCGTTGATGTAACCCTCGGACTTGAGCACCTCGGCGATGTTCGCCTTGAGCTTCGAGTAGGGCATCGTCACCCGGTCGTGGTACGCCTGGTTGGCGTTACGCAGACGCGTGAGCATGTCTGCGATGGGGTCGGTCATCGTCATGGATTTCGTCAGCCTTTCTCGCCGGGGTTCCCGGGCGTTGCGCCGGTGGGCCTACGGCGAAGAGGTGTTACAGCGTTAACTCCGGACGGGGTCGTTACCAGGAAGCCTTGGACACACCCGGCAGCTCACCGCGGTGGGCCATCTCCCGGATGCAGACCCGGCAGAGGCCGAACTTGCGGTAGACCGCCTTCGGACGTCCGCACCGCTGGCAGCGGGTGTACGCGCGAACCGAGAACTTCGGCTTCGCGGCCGCCTTGAGGATCAGCGCCTTCTTGGCCATCTGCTCAGCTCTCCTTGTTGCGATCCGCACGGAACGGGAAGCCCAGGTGCTTGAGCAGCTCCCGGCCCTCGTCGTCCGTGTTCGCGGTCGTCACGATGGTGATGTCCATGCCCCGCTGCCGATCGATCCGGTCCTGATCGATCTCGTGGAACACCGACTGCTCGGTCAGGCCGAACGTGTAGTTGCCGTGCCCGTCGAGCTTGCGCCCGTCCAGGCCGCGGAAGTCGCGGATACGCGGCAGCGCGATCGACAGCAGCCGGTCCAGGAACTCCCACATCCGGTCGCCGCGCAGGGTCACCTTCGCGCCGATCGGCATGCCCTCGCGCAGCTTGAACTGCGCGATGGACTTGGTCGCCCGGCGGACCTGCGGCTTCTGACCGGTGATCGTGGCCAGGTCGCGCATCGCCCCGTCGATCAGCTTCGCGTCCCGGGCCGCCTCACCGACGCCCATGTTCACGACGATCTTCACCAGGCCGGGCACCTGCATCGGGTTCGCGTACTGGTACTGCTCGCGCAGCTTGGCCGCGACCTCGTTGCGGTACCGCTCCTTGAGCCGCGGGATGGTCTTGGTCTCGGTAGCGGTGCTCATCACAGGTCCTTACCGGTGCTACGTGCGATGCGGACCTTCTGGCCGTTGTCGTCGAACCGGTAGCCGACCCGGGTCGGCTTGCCGTCGGAGTCCAGGACCATCACGTTCGACACGTGGATCGGGGCCTCCTGAGTGACGATGCCACCGGTCTTCGCACCACGCTGGGTGGTGGTGATACGGGTGTGCTTCTTGACCCGGTTCACGCCCTCGACCAGGACCTTCTCCTGCCGCGGGTAGGCCGCGATGACCTTGCCCTTGGCTCCCTTGTCCTTGCCGGCGATGACGACGACCGTGTCACCCTTCCGAATCTTCATGCCCACGGTCACAACACCTCCGGCGCGAGGGAAATGATCTTCATGAACCGCTTGTCCCGCAGCTCACGGCCGACCGGGCCGAAGATGCGGGTACCGCGCGGGTCCCCGCCGTCCTTGATGATGACGGCGGCGTTCTCGTCGAAGCGGATGTACGAGCCGTCCGGGCGGCGCTTCTCCTTCGCGGTCCGGACGACGACCGCCTTCACGACGTCACCCTTCTTAACGCCCGCGCCCGGGATGGCGTCCTTGACCGTGGCCACGATGACATCGCCGATGCTCGCGTAGCGCCGACCGGAGCCGCCGAGCACCCGGATGCACAGGATCTCCCGGGCACCCGTGTTGTCGGCGACGCGCAGTCGCGACTCCTGCTGAATCACGTCTATCTCCTATGTCTGCCAGTTCTCGACCGGCCACGCCGGTCGAGCTTGGCGGAACTGGTGAGCCTGCTGGTGCGCAGCGCTGGCGGCTCTTACTTGGCCTTTTCGAGGATCTCCACGATCCGCCACCGCTTCGTGGCGGACAGCGGGCGGGTTTCCATGATCAGTACCCGGTCGCCGATGCCGGCCGAGTTCTGCTCGTCGTGCGCCTTCAGCTTGCTCGTACGGCGCATGACCTTGCCGTACAGGGCGTGCTTGACGCGGTCCTCGACCTCGACGACCACGGTCTTTTCCATCTTGTCGCTGACCACCAGGCCCTCGCGCACCTTGCGACGGCCCCGCTGGACAGCGGCGGTGTTGGTCTCTTCGCTCATGACATCCCCTCGGTGGGAGCGGCCGAAAGCCCAAGCTCACGCTCACGCATGATCGTGTAGATCCGGGCGATGTCCCGCCGGATGACCTGCAACCTGCGGTTGTTGTCCAGCTGCCCGGTCGCGGCCTGCACGCGGAGATTGAACAGCTCCGCCTTGGCCTCACGCAGCCGGGCGACCAGCTCCTCCTCGGAGAGTTCGCGCAGCTCGCCGGCCTTAACGCCCGCTGCCATCAGGCTTCACCCACTTCGCGCGTCACAATGCGGCACTTCATCGGGAGCTTGTGGATCGCGCGGCGCATCGCCTCTCGCGCGATCTGCTCGTTCGGGAAGGACATCTCGAACAGAATCCGGCCCGGCTTCACGTTGGCCACCCACCACTCGGGCGAGCCCTTACCGGAGCCCATCCGGGTCTCGGCCGGCTTCTTGGTCAGGGCCTGGTCCGGGAAGACGGAGATCCACACCTTGCCACCACGCTTGATGTGGCGGGTCATGGCGATACGGGCCGACTCGATCTGCCGGTTCGTCACGTACGCGGGCTCAAGCGCCTGGATCCCGAACTCGCCGAAGACCACCCGGTTGCCGCCCTTCGACGCGCCACTGCGGTCGGGGTGGTGCGGCTTGCGGAAGCCCTTCGGGGGCTTGCGCGGCATCAGCATTTCTTCAGCCCTCCTGCTGCTGTTCTGCCGGAGCCGGGGCGGTGGCCTCGGTGCCGGCCGACTCACTCGCGGCGGGGGTGTCGCCACCCCGCGCCGCCGCGGCGGCGCGTCCGGCCTCGGTGCCACCGGCGGTCGTGCCGGACGAACCAGACCGACCCCGACGCGGACGATCGGGCCGGTCGCCGCGCTCGCGGCGGGGCCGCGACGGCGCGGTCTCGGCCGGTGCCTCCCGACCGGGTACGGCGTCGCCCTTGTAGATCCAGACCTTCACGCCGATCCGGCCGAACGTGGTCCGGGCCTCGAAGAAGCCGTACTCGATGTTGGCCCGCAGCATGTGCAGCGGAACCCGACCCTCGCGGTAGAACTCGGTACGGCTCATCTCCGCGCCGCCGAGACGACCGGAGACCTGCACCCGGATGCCCTTGCAGACCGGGTTCTTCATGGCCGACTGCATGGCCTTGCGCATCGCCCGCCGGAAGCTCACCCGGCTGGACAGCTGCTCGGCCACGCCCTGCGCGACCAGCTGCGCGTCCGACTCCGGGCTCTTCACCTCAAGGATGTTGAGCTGGACCTGCTTGCCGGTCAGCTTCTCCAGCTCACCGCGGATCCGGTCGGCCTCCGCACCCTTACGGCCGATGACGATGCCCGGCCGGGCGGTGTGGATGTCGACCCGGACCCGGTCCCGGGTGCGCTCGATGTCGACCTTCGAGATACCGGCCCGCTCCAGGCCCTTGGACATCATCCGGCGGATCTTGACGTCCTCGCCGATGTAGTCCTTGTAGAGCTTGTCCGCGAACCACCGGGACTTCCAGTCGGTCGAGATGCCGAGCCGGAACCCGTGCGGGTGGACCTTCTGACCCATTACTCGGCACCTTCCGTGTTGCTCTGCGTCTGCGCGGCCTCGCCCTGCGCCGCGGCGGCCGGCTCGTCCTGCGTCGCCGCGCTCTGCTTGGCGGGCGCGGCCTTCTTGCCGGCCTTGCGCGCCGGCGCAGCGGCCACGACCGCCTCGACCGCGATCGTGATGTGACAGGTGCGCTTGCGGATCCGGTACGCCCGGCCCTGCGCACGCGGCCGGAACCGCTTCATGGTCGGGCCCTCGTCCACGAACGCCTCGCTGACGAGCAGCGCGTCGGGGTCCAGCCGCTCGTTGTTCTCCGCGTTGGCGATCGCGCTGGCGAGCACCTTGTACACCTGCTCACTGGCGGCCTGCGGCGCGAACTGGAGCACCGTGAGCGCCTCCTTCGCGGGCAGACCGCGGACGAGGTTGACCACCCGGCGCGCCTTGGTCGGCGAGATGCGCACGTGCCGCGCAACCGCCCGCGCGCCCGGAAGCACCGGAGCGTCGCCCTTAACTGGCATCGCTGTAACCCCTTGATCCTCTATCCGTATGCCCGCGGCGTCAGCGCCGGCGGCTCTTCCGGTCGTCCTTTTCGTGACCCTTGAAGGTCCGGGTCAACGCGAACTCGCCGAGCTTGTGCCCGACCATCGCCTCGGTGATGAACACCGGGACATGCTTGCGGCCGTCATGCACGGCGATCGTGTGCCCGAGCATCTCCGGGATGATCGTCGAGCGCCGCGACCAGGTCTTGATGACGTTCTTCGAGCCCTTGTCGTTCTGCGTCTCCACCTTCTTGAGCAGGTGGTCGTCGATGAACGGGCCCTTCTTCAGGCTGCGAGGCATCTCTTATCTCCCTCAGCCGCGCTTCCGCGTGGCGTAGCGGCGGCGGACGATCATCCGGTCGCTCGGCAGACCCTTGCGCCGGGTACGACCCTCGGGCTTGCCCTGGGGGTTCACCGGGTGGCGACCACCGGAGGTCTTGCCCTCACCACCACCATGCGGGTGGTCGACCGGGTTCATGGCGACACCGCGGACGCTGGGGCGCTTGCCCTTCCACCGCATCCGGCCGGCCTTGCCCCAGTTGATGTTTGACTGATCGGCGTTGCCGATCTCGCCGACGGTGGCGCGGCAGCGCACGTCGACCCGGCGGATCTCACCCGAGGGCATCCGGAGGGTGGCGAACGCACCCTCCCGGCCCAGCAGCTGGATGCCGACGCCGGCCGAGCGGGCCAGCTTGGCCCCGCCGCCCGGGCGCAGCTCCACGCCGTGCACGGTCGTACCGACCGGGATGTTCCGCAGCGGCAGGTTGTTGCCCGGCTTGATGTCCGCGCTCGGCCCCGACTCCACCGCGTCGCCCTGCTTCAGGTCGCGGGGGGCGAGGATGTAGCGCTTCTCGCCGTCCGCGTAGTGCAGCAGCGCGATCCGGGCGGTCCGGTTGGGGTCGTACTCGATGTGCGCGACCTTGGCCGGCACGCCGTCCTTGTCGACCCGCTTGAAGTCGATGATGCGGTACTGCCGCTTGTGGCCGCCGCCCTGGTGCCGGGCCGTGACCCGGCCGTGGACGTTCCGGCCACCCTTCTTCGGCAGCGGCGCAAGCAGCGACTTCTCCGGCGTCGATCGGGTGATCTCGGCGAAGTCGGAGACGCTGGAACCGCGCCGGCCCGGCGTCGTCGGCTTGTACTTACGGATAGGCATTTGTCTTTAACCCCTCAGCTGACCGGGCCGCCGAAGGCCTCGATACGGTCACCGTCAGCCAGCTTCACCATCGCCCGCTTGGTGTTCTTGCGCTTGCCGAACCCGGTACGGGTCCGCTTGCGCTTGCCCTCGCGGTTGAGGGTGTTCACCGTCAGGACGCGGACGTCGAAGATCTGCTGGATGGCGATCTTGATCTGGGTCTTGTTGGCGTCCGGGTGCACCAGGAAGGTGTACCAGTTGCGGTTCAGCTCGCTGTAGCTCTTCTCCGAGATGACCGGCGCCACGATGATGTCGCGCGGGTCCGCGATGGTCGTCACTTGTCACCCTCCTGCCCGGACTCGGCCGGGACGCCGAGGAACTCGTCCAACGCGTCCCTGGTGAAGACCACGTCGTCGGCGACCAGCACGTCGTAGGTGTTCAGCTGGCCGGCCTCGATCAGGTGCACCGACGGCTCGTTGCGCAGCGACAGCCAGTTCAGCTCGTCGGCGGAGCTCAGCACCACCAGCACCCGGCGGGCCTCGGTGACCTTGCGCAGCACGCCGAGGGCCGCCTTCGTCGACGGCTTCTCGCCGGCCACGAACGCCTCGACCACGTACACCTGGCCGGCCCGCGCCCGGTCGGAGAGCGCGCCCCGCAGGGCGGCCGCCTTCATCTTCTTCGGGGTCCGCTGCCGGTAGTCGCGCGGCACCGGGCCGTGCACGACACCGCCGCCGGCGAACTGCGGCGCGCGGATCGAACCCTGCCGGGCCCGACCGGTGCCCTTCTGCTTGTACGGCTTCACGCCGCCGCCGGACACCTCGCCGCGGGTCTTCGTCTTGTGCGTGCCCTGCCGGGCGGCCGCGAGCTGGGCCACCACGACCTGGTGCATCAGCGGCACGTTGGCCTGCACATCGAAGACGTCCGCGGGCAGCTCGACCGAGCCGCTCTTGGCGCCCTCGACGTTCAGTACGTCAACGGTGGTCACTTGCCGGCCCCCTTCTTGACCTGGTCCTTGGCCGCCGAGCGGACCAGCACCAGGGCGCCCTTGGGGCCCGGGATGGCGCCGCGCACCAGCAGCAGGTTGTTCTCCGGGTCGACGGCCTGGATCCGCAGGTTCTGCACGGTGTAGCGGACCCGGCCCATCCGGCCGGCCATCCGCATGCCCTTGAAGACCCGGCCCGGGGTGGCGCAGCCGCCGATGGAGCCCGGCGAGCGGTGCTTGCGCTCGACACCGTGGCTCGCGCGCAGACCGTGGAAGCCGTGCCGCTTCATCACACCGGCGTAGCCCTTGCCCTTGGTCCGGCCGGTCACGTCGATCACGCTGCCCGGCTCGAAAGCCTCGACGGTGACCTCCTGGCCGAGCTCGTAGTCGGTCGCGTCGGTGGTGCGCAGCTCGACGAGGTGCCGGCGCGGAGCAGCACCGGACTTGGCGAAGTGCCCGCTCTCGGGCTTGTTCACCTTCCGCGGGTCGATCGCGCCGTACGCCAACTGGACCGCGGCGTAGCCGTCCTTGTCGGCGGTACGGACCTGGGTCACGACGCACGGGCCGGCCTGCACCACGGTCACCGGGACAACGCGGTTGTTGTCCCAGACCTGGGTCATGCCGAGCTTGGCGCCCAGGATGCCCTTAACTTGCCTGTCCATTAGTCCGGTCCCTACAGCTTGATCTCGATGTCGACGCCAGCCGGCAGGTCGAGGCGCATGAGCGAGTCGACCGTCTTGGGGGTCGGGTCGATGATGTCGATCAGACGCTTGTGCGTGCGCATCTCGAAGTGCTCGCGCGAGTCCTTGTACTTGTGCGGCGAACGGATCACGCAGAAACGGTTGATCTCCGTGGGCAGCGGCACCGGGCCCGCGACCTGCGCCCCGGTACGCGTCACCGTCTCGACGATCTTCCGCGCCGAGGAGTCGACGACCTCGTGGTCATAGGCCTTGAGCCGGATGCGGATCTTCTGTCCCGCCATGGTGGCTTCTGTTCCTTCTCTCGATGCCGCTGTTGTGCGGAGGTCCGCCGGCTGGCTGGACCCCGCTCCGCCGACCCCCGCGGTCGGGCGTGTCGCGCCCTTGCTTCGCACTCCGGGAATCCGGAGGTCCGCGATCGGTTCCGGCCCACCGTGAACGGCGGCCCGGCACACCGTGGCCGTACGGGACACGCTCCGCGCGGAGCGACCCCGAGGCCCGTGCAGGAGGTCGGGAGCGCCGGGAACGTCGTGCCTGAACCCGGACGCCGAGCGAGGGTGGTTGGCCACCAGGGCAGCCAACCACCCGTCGCCTACGCAACCTGACTAGTATGCCGTACTAGCGCACGGCAACGCCAATCGGGGTTACCTGACTCACTTGAGAATCTTGGTGACGCGACCCGCGCCAACCGTCCGGCCGCCCTCGCGGATCGCGAACTTGAGGTTGTCCTCCATCGCGATCGGCTGGATCAGCTTGACGGTCATCGAGGTGTTGTCGCCCGGCATGACCATCTCGGTGCCCTCGGGCAGCGTGACGACGCCGGTGACGTCCGTGGTCCGGAAGTAGAACTGCGGACGGTAGTTCTGGAAGAACGGGGTGTGGCGGCCACCCTCCTCCTTGGAGAGGATGTAGACCGTCGCCTCGAACTCCGTGTGCGGGGTGGTGGTGCCCGGCTTGACGACCACCATGCCGCGCTCGACGTCCTCGCGCTTCACACCACGCAGCAGCAGACCGACGTTCTCACCGGCCCGCGCCTCGTCCAGCAGCTTGCGGAACATCTCGATGCCGGTGCAGGTGGTCTTCATCGACTTCTCGCGGATGCCGACGAGCTCCACCTCCTCGTTCGGCTTGAGGATGCCCCGCTCGGCGCGGCCGGTGACGACCGTACCGCGACCGGTGATCGTGAAGACGTCCTCGATCGGCATGAGGAACGGCCGGTCGGTCTCCCGCTCGGGCTGCGGAATCGCGGTGTCCACCGCGTTCATCAGCTCCATCAGCCGCTCGGTCCACTCCGGGTCGCCCTCCAGCGCCTTGAGCGCCGAGACGCGCACGACCGGCAGGTCGTCGCCCGGGTACTCCTGCGACGAGAGCAGCTCGCGAACCTCGAGCTCGACGAGCTCAAGCAGCTCCTCGTCGTCCACCATGTCGCTCTTGTTGAGCGCCACGACGATGTACGGCACACCGACCTGACGGGCCAGCAGCACGTGCTCACGGGTCTGCGGCATCGGGCCGTCGGTCGCCGCCACCACCAGGATCGCGCCGTCCATCTGGGCGGCACCGGTGATCATGTTCTTGATGTAGTCGGCGTGACCGGGGCAGTCGACGTGCGCGTAGTGCCGCGCCTCGGTCTGGTACTCGACGTGCGCGATGGAGATCGTGATGCCCCGGGCCTTCTCCTCCGGCGCCTTGTCGATCTCGTCGAACGGCGTGTACGGGTTGATGTCCGGGTACTTGTCGTGCAGGACCTTCGTAATGGCCGCCGTCAGCGTCGTCTTACCGTGGTCGATGTGACCAATGGTGCCGATGTTGACGTGCGGCTTAGTCCGCTCGAACTTCGCCTTCGCCACTTGGTGTCCTCCTCAAGGACTTCTTGGTTCGTACGCCCGGCACGCCGTTCGGCGTTGGGACTCTGTCGACAGCCCTTCCGGCCCTAGGGGCCGGGAAGCACTGGCTTTCCGGTGCGGCTGACCGCGCCGGACAGCACTGGGTCGTGCGGCGGTGAAACCATTTCGACTGGTCTCGTGCAGCTCGCCCCGTGCCGGTCGCGGGCGAGGTTACCCGCCCGCGACCAGTGCGGTATCACCGGACCCGGTGACCCGCGAGGTGCGCCCGAGGGCTCACTCGCCGGTCGCCTTCGCGATGATCTCCTTCGCCACGTTGGCCGGAACCTCGGCGTAGGAGTCGAACTGCATGCTGTAGCTCGCCCGGCCCTGGGTCTTGGACCGCAGATCGCCGACGTAGCCGAACATCTCCGACAGCGGCACCAGGGCCCGGACGACGCGGGCGCCGCTGCGCTCCTCCATCGCCTGGATGATGCCGCGACGGGAGTTCAGGTCGCCGATCACGTCGCCCATGTTCTCCTCGGGCGTGGTGACCTCGACCGCCATCATCGGCTCGAGCAGCGCCGGGTCGGCCTTGCGGGCCGCCTCCTTGAGCACCATCGAACCGGCGATCTTGAACGCCATTTCCGAGGAGTCGACCTCGTGGTACTGGCCGTCCGTCAGCGTCAGCTTGAGGCCGACCAGCGGGAAGCCGGCCAGGATGCCGTACTGCATGGCGTCCTGGGCGCCGGCGTCCACCGACGGGATGAACTCCCTCGGCACGCGTCCGCCGGTGACCTCGTTGGCGAACTCGTACGTCGGGGCGTCGCTGCCCATCGGCAGCGGCTCCAGGTTGACGATGACCCGCGCGTACTGACCCGAACCACCGGTCTGCTTCTTGTGCGTGTACTCGACCTTCTCCACCTTGCGGCGGATGGTCTCGCGGTACGCGACCTGCGGCTTGCCGATGTTGGCCTCGACGTTGAACTCGCGGCGCATCCGGTCCACCAGGATGTCCAGGTGCAGCTCGCCCATGCCGGAGATGACCGTCTGACCGGTCTGGTCGTCGAGCTTGACCCGGAAGGTCGGGTCCTCCTCGGCGAGCCGCTGGATGGCGGTGCTGAGCTTCTCCTGGTCGGCCTTGGTCTTCGGCTCGATGGCCACCTCGATGACCGGCTCCGGGAACGTCATCGACTCCAGGATCACCGGGTTCGCCGGGTCGCAGAGCGTGTCGCCGGTGGTGGTCTGCTTGAGGCCCTGGACGGCGATGATCTCGCCGGCCGCGGCGCTCGACCGCTCCTCACGCTTGTTCGCGTGCATCTGGTAGATCTTGCCGATCCGCTCCTTGCGGTCCTTGGTGGAGTTGACCACCTGGGACCCGGACTCGACCACGCCGGAGTAGACCCGGACGTAGGTGAGCTTGCCGAGGTGCTTGTCGGTCTGGATCTTGAAGGCCAGGCCGGAGAACGGCTCCGAGGTGGACGGCTTGCGCTGCATCGGCGTCTCGCCGTCGGTCGCCGTGCCCTCGATCGCCGGAACGTCCAGCGGCGACGGCAGGTAGTCGACCACGGCGTCGAGCATGGGCTGCACGCCCTTGTTCTTGAACGCCGAACCGCAGACGACCGGGTTGGCCTTGCCGGCGATGGTGGCCCGGCGAATGGCGTGCTTGATCTCGTCGACCGACAGATCCTCGCCCTCGAGGTACTTCTCCATGATGGAGTCGTCCACGTCGGCGAGGGTCTCGATCAGCTTCTCGCGCCACTCGGCGGCGCTGTCGGCGAGGTCGGCCGGGATCTCCTCGATCGTGTAGTCCTCGCCCTTGACGGTCTCGCCGCGCCAGGTGAGGGCCCGCATGCCGACCAGGTCGACGACGCCGATGTGGTCGGCCTCAAGGCCGATCGGGATCTGCAGCACCAGCGGAGTGGCGTTCAGCCGGTCGATCATCATCTGCACGCAGCGGAAGAAGTCCGCGCCCGTCCGGTCGAGCTTGTTGACGAAGCACATCCGGGGGACGTTGTACTTGTCCGCCTGGCGCCAGACGTTCTCGGTCTGCGGCTCGACGCCGGCCACACCGTCGTAGACCGCGACCGCGCCGTCGAGCACCCGCAGCGACCGCTCGACCTCGACCGTGAAGTCGACGTGGCCGGGCGTGTCGATGATCTGGATCGTGTGGCCCTTCCACTCACACTTGGTCGCGGCGGAGGTGATGGTGATCCCCCGCTCCTGCTCCTGCTCCATCCAGTCCATGACGGCAGCGCCCTCGTGGACCTCACCGATCTTGTACGTGATGCCGGTGTAGAACAGGATCCGCTCAGTGGTGGTGGTCTTACCGGCATCGATGTGCGCCATGATGCCGATGTTGCGTACCTTGGCGAGCGCTTCTGCGGCGGCCACTTCAATCCCTACTTATCGTCGTCTCGATGACTGGTTTCACCAGCGGTAGTGCGCGAAGGCCTTGTTCGACTCCGCCATCTTGTGCGTGTCCTCGCGCCGCTTCACGGCGGCACCAAGACCGTTGCTCGCGTCGAGCAGCTCGTTCATCAGGCGCTCGACCATGGTCTTCTCCCGGCGGGCGCGCGAGTAGGAGACCAGCCAGCGCAGGCCGAGGGTGGTCGCGCGAGCCGGCCGGACCTCGACCGGGACCTGGTACGTGGCGCCACCGACCCGGCGGCTGCGGACCTCGAGGGTCGGCTTCACGTTGTCCATCGCCCGCTTGAGCGTCACCACGGGGTCGGTGCCGGACTTCTCCCGGCAGCCCTCGAGGGCGGCGTAGACGATCTTCTCGGCGAGCTGACGCTTGCCACGCAGGAGGATCTTGTTCACCAGCTGGGTGACCAGCGGCGAGTTGTACACCGGGTCGGCGATCAGCGGTCGACGCGGTGCGGGGCCCTTACGCGGCATGTCAGCTCTTCTCCTTCTTGGCGCCGTAGCGGCTGCGGGCCTGCTTGCGGTTGCGAACACCCTGGGTGTCCAGCGAACCGCGAATGATCTTGTACCGCACACCGGGGAGGTCCTTCACCCGGCCGCCGCGGACGAGCACGATCGAGTGCTCCTGCAGGTTGTGCCCGACACCAGGGATGTACGCCGTCACCTCGATCTGGCTGCTCAGCTTGACACGAGCGACCTTGCGCAGCGCCGAGTTGGGCTTCTTCGGGGTGGTGGTGTAAACGCGCGTGCACACGCCGCGCCGCTGCGGGCTGCCCTTCAGCGCCGGCGTCTTGGTCTTCGTGGTCTTTGCCTGGCGGCCCTTGCGGACCAGCTGCTGGATCGTTGGCACCGGGTTTCTCCGCTCCCTTCGGCCACCGCTGTGGCCGCGCCGTTCTACCGTGGTCTCCCTGGGTGGGCGACCCTCTTACCTTCCGAACCGCAACCCCCGAGGCGGTGGTCCCGGCACCCGCGGTCGGGCGTGTCGCCCGCTCACGGTTTTCCCTCACACGTTCGCACCTGCTCGGGATCTTCTCCGCGCACGCCCTGCGGACGCGCGTCCTTGTGACTGTCACGCGCCGCCTGCGGAAGGCGATCCTGCCGGCACGAGCGCACGCGCAAATTGCTCGGGCGAACCCGAGCACAGGAAAAGCGTACCCACCAGACGGGCACAGGTCAAAACGGAATGCCCGGGGAGAGTGTGCGATTGCTCTCGTCCGGCCCGTGTCACCGTGTCGCCCGCCCACATGGGCGGCTCCGGTAGTCAAGTGTAGCGCCCAAACCGGCACACCGCCCAGGTGGTCCGATCATCGCCCAACCCGCGGCACCGACGTTCCGACCTCCCGAACGGCGGCGGGCGTGAACACCCCGGGACGGCTCAGACGACGGTGGCGACCAGGCTGGCGATGAACGCCAGCACGGTCAGACCCAGGCCGGCGGCCCCGCAGCTGATCCCGGCCAGCGCGATGCCGCGGCCGGTGAACCGGACCGCCGGCGGCGGTGCCGGCCGGTTGATCTGCCGCCGCCCGATCAGGCCGAGGACCACCGCGGCCAGCCCGGCGAGCCCGCTGAGCACGGCGAACGCCCCCGCGGCCCAGGCTCCCCAGCCGGCCCGCGCGCCGCTGAGGCCGAAGCATCCCACCAGCAACGCCACGACGATCGAGCCGATCCCGGCGAGCAGCCCGCCGATAGCCGGCCCCGATGTGACCGGCGGCACATCCAGTTGCACCAATCCGAACGGGGTGCCCGGCACCGGATCGACCCGCCGCGGCGGGCGGACCGCCTCGGCCGGTGGCGGCGGCACCCGCGGCGGCCCGTAGCCGTTGTGCACGCCCGGCCCCGGCGCCCCGCCGGGGCGCCCCGGACCACCCGGATGCCCCGGGCCGCCCGCATGTCCCGGACCGCCCGGGTACGCCCAGCCGCTCGGATACGCCGGACCAGCGGGACGGGCCGGACCCTTCGGGTATCCCGGACCGTTCTGGTGTCCCGCACCGCCGGGGTAACCCGGACCACCGGGGTAAGCCGAACCGCCGGCGTATCGCGGACCGCCGGCGTATCCCGGACCGCCGGCGTATCCCGGACCGCCGGCGTATCCCGGACCGCCGGCGTATCCCGGACCGCCGGGATGTCCCGGACCACCCGGATCCGGATGTCTCGGACCGCCCGGATGAACCAGACCTCCACCGGTGCCACCGGGGTACGCCTGCCCACCGGACCAGGCCGGCTCCGGCCGCGCCCACGGGTTCGGCTCTGGTTGGACGCTCGACGGTCCCTGCGGCGGATGAGCCGACGGCGGCTCCGGGACCGGAGCGTACGGCGTTGCCGCCTCCGGCGCCCGGCCGGTCACGGGATCCGCCCGCTCCGGCGGAGCGACCGGTTCCGTCACGTCCCGCGACGGCTGCTCGTCCTGCGCCAACGATCCTCCCCTGCCATGGCGGAACATCCGACCCGGCTGGGGCGGGACATCCGGTTTCAGGTTACCGCCGCGGCCGGATCGCCGAGGGTGGGCACGGACGGCCGGAAGGCCCGGTCCGGTCGGGACGCGGCGGCGGGGGCGCCGCCGACCCGGGCTCAGTTGACGCTGGGGGCGTAGTCCCGGGTGCCGGCGGTGGCCACGAAGTGCAGGATCGCGACGATCAGGGCCAGCACCACGGTGGTGGCGGCGAGGGTCAGGCCGATCCAGGCCAGCCGTTCGCCCCGACGCAGCAACGCCGCACCGGTGAGGTAGCCGCCCGAGGCGTACGCCTGCCGTCGCGCCTGGCGGGCGAGCAGCAGCGTCAGGGTTGCCGGAACGACGCCACCGACGAACAGCCCGGTGAGCATCGCGACCAGGCCCAGCGCGAACACGGTGGGCGCCTTGCTGGACCGGACGGGATCCGGATCCATCGGGTGCCGCGGCCACGCCGGTTGCGGACCGGGAAAGCTCTGCACGCCGTCAGCCTACAAAAGACGCCGGGCGTTCCGTCCACCGTCGTGCGACGGTGACCGGAACGCCCGGCGTTGATGCCTGCTTCCGGACCCCGAGGTGCGGAACACCCCGGGGTCCGCCAAGCGGTTAGCGGTACGACCCGAAGTCGAAGTCGTCCAGCGGTACCGCCTGGCCGCTGGCCGGCCCGAAGCCGTAGTCCGTCTCCGGGTACCCGGTCATCGAGTAGACCTTGGCCTTCGCCTCCTCGGTCGGCTCCACCCGGATGTTGCGGTACTTGCTGATGCCGGTACCGGCCGGGATGAGCTTTCCGATGATGACGTTCTCCTTGAGCCCGATCAGCGAGTCGCTGCGGGCGTTGATCGCCGCGTCGGTCAGCACCCGGGTGGTCTCCTGGAACGACGCCGCCGACAGCCACGAGTCGGTGGCCAGCGACGCCTTGGTGATACCCATGAGCTGCGGACGACCGGCGGCCGGCTCGCCGCCCTCGGAGACCAACCGCCGGTTCTCCGACTCGAAGACCGCGCGGTCGACCAGCACACCCGGCAGGAACTCGGTCGAGCCGGAGTCGATCACGGTCACCCGCTTGAGCATCTGGCGGATGATGATCTCGATGTGCTTGTCGTGGATGAGCACACCCTGGGACCGGTAGACCTCCTGGACCTCCTGGGTCAGGTGGACCTGGACCGCCCGCGGGCCGAGGATGCGCAGCAACTCGTGCGGGTCGATGGTGCCCTCGGTGAGCTTCTCCCCGACGTCGACGTGGTCGCCGTCGTGGGCCCGCAGCCGGACCCGCTTGGAGATCTTGTCGTAGACGATCTCGTCGCTGCCGTCGTCCGGCACCACGATGATCTTCCGCGACCGCTCGCCGTCCTCGATCCGGACCCGGCCCGGGGTGTCGGCGATCGGCGCCTTGCCCTTCGGGATCCGGGCCTCGAAGATTTCCTGGACCCGGGGCAGACCCTGGGTGATGTCCTCACCCGCGACACCACCGGTGTGGAAGGTACGCATCGTCAGCTGCGTACCCGGCTCACCGATGGACTGGGCGGCGATGATGCCGACGGCCTCGCCGACATCCACGGTCTTGCCGGTCGGCAGCGACCGGCCGTAGCAGGCACCGCAGACGCCCAGCTTCGACTCGCAGGTCAGCACGCTGCGGACGCGGACCGTCTCCACACCGGCGGCGACGATCCGGTCCACCAGGATCGAGTTGATGTCCGCGCCCCGCTCGGCCACCAGGGTGCCGTCGGAGCCCTTGATGTCGTCGGCCAGGGTCCGGGCGTGCACGCCCGTCTCGGCGTGCTCGTGCACCACGAGCTTGCCGTCGGCCCACTCACCGACCTGCATCGGGATGGCCCGGTCGGTGCCGCAGTCCACCTCGCGGATGATCACGTCCTGCGAGACGTCCACCAGACGACGGGTCAGGTAACCCGAGTCGGCGGTCCGCAGCGCGGTGTCGGCGAGACCCTTCCGGGCACCGTGCGTGGAGATGAAGTACTCCAGCACGGACAGACCCTCCCGGTAGCTGGCCTTGATCGGCCGCGGGATGATCTCGCCCTTCGGGTTGGCCACCAGACCGCGGATCGCCGCGATCTGCCGGAGCTGGAGCAGGTTACCGCGGGCACCCGAGTTGATCATCTTCCACAGCGGGTTCTCCTGCGGCAGCGCGGTGTCCATCTCCTTGGCCACCTCGTTGGTGGCCTTGGTCCAGATCTCGATGAGCTCGCCGCGACGTTCCTCGGCGGTCATCAGACCACGCTGGTACTGCTTGTCGATCCGGTCGGCTTCCTTCTCGTACCGCTCCAGGATCTCCCGCTTGCGCGGCGGAGCGATGACGTCGCCCATGCCGATGGTGACGCCGGACCAGGTGGCCCAGTGGAAGCCCGCCTCCTTGAGGCCGTCCAGCGTCGCCGCCAGCGCGACCTTGGGGAAGCGCTCGGCGAGGTCGTTCACGATCGCCGAGAGCTGGCCCTTGCGGATCTCGTAGTTCACGAACCGGTAGCCCTTGGGCAGGGTCTCGTTGAACAGCACCCGGCCGAGGGTGGTCTCCACGGTCAGCGGCTCGCCCGGGGTCCAGTCCTCGGGTGCGGTCCACGGCTGCGCGCCGCGGCCGTTGTCCACGTCCTCGACGTCCCGCAGCCGGATCCGGACCGGCGCCTGCAGGTCCAGTTCGCCCGCGTCGAACGCCATCCGCGCCTCGGCGTCGGAGCTGAACGCCCGACCCGCACCCGGGCCGTCCGGCGTCAGGTGGGTGAGGTGGTACAGCCCGATCACCATGTCCTGAGTGGGCATCGTGACCGGCTTGCCGTCGGCCGGCTTGAGGATGTTGTTCGAGGACAGCATCAGGATCCGGGCCTCGGCCTGCGCCTCGGCCGACAGCGGCACGTGCACCGCCATCTGGTCGCCGTCGAAGTCCGCGTTGAACGCGGTGCAGACCAGCGGGTGGATCTGGATGGCCTTGCCCTCCACCAGCTGCGGCTCGAACGCCTGGATGCCCAGCCGGTGCAGGGTCGGCGCCCGGTTGAGCAGCACCGGGTGCTCGGTGATGACCTCTTCGAGGACGTCCCACACGACCGGCCGCTGCCGCTCGACCATCCGCTTGGCCGACTTGATGTTCTGCGCGTGGTTGAGATCGACCAGGCGCTTCATCACGAACGGCTTGAACAGCTCCAGCGCCATCTGCTTGGGCAGGCCGCACTGGTGCAGCTTCAGCCGCGGGCCGACGACGATGACCGACCGGCCGGAGTAGTCGACGCGCTTGCCGAGCAGGTTCTGCCGGAACCGGCCCTGCTTGCCCTTGAGCATGTCGGACAGCGACTTGAGCGGACGGTTGCCCGGCCCGGTGACCGGGCGACCCCGGCGGCCGTTGTCGAACAGCGCGTCGACGGCCTCCTGGAGCATCCGCTTCTCGTTGTTGACGATGATCTCCGGCGCGCCCAGGTCGATCAGCCGCTTCAGCCGGTTGTTCCGGTTGATCACCCGGCGGTACAGGTCGTTCAGGTCGCTGGTGGCGAACCGGCCACCGTCGAGCTGCACCATCGGCCGCAGGTCCGGCGGGATCACCGGTACGCAGTCCAGCACCATGCCCAGCGGGGAGTTGCGGGTGTTCTGGAACGCCGCCACGACCTTGAGCCGCTTGAGCGCCCGGATCTTCCGCTGGCCCTTGCCGGACCGGATGACCTCGCGCAGGTTCTCCGCCTCGGCGTCCAGGTCCATGTTCTGGACCAGCGCCTTGATGGCCTCGGCACCCATGCCGCCGGTGAAGTACTCGCCGAACCGGTCGCGCAGCTCCCGGTAGAGCAGTTCGTCGGTGACGAGCTGCTTGGGCTCCAGCTTGCGGAAGGTGTCCAGCACCTCGTCCAGGCGGTCGATCTCGCGCTGCGCCCGGTCCCGGATCTGGCGCATCTCCCGCTCGCCGCCCTCCTTGACCTTGCGGCGGACGTCGGCCTTGGCGCCTTCGGCCTCCAGGTCGGCGAGGTCGGACTCCAGCTTGGCGGCGCGCTTCTCGATCTCCGAGTCGCGGCTGTTCTCCGCCTGCCGCTTCTCGGCCAGGATCTCGTTCTCGATCGTGGCGAGGTCGCGGTGCCGCGCCTCGACGTCCACCCCGGTCACCACGTACGACGCGAAGTAGATGATCTTTTCGAGGTCCTTGGGGGCCAGGTCGAGCAGGTAGCCCAGCCGGCTCGGCACACCCTTGAAGTACCAGATGTGCGTGACCGGGGCGGCCAGCTCGATGTGGCCCATCCGCTCGCGGCGGACCTTGGACCGGGTCACCTCGACGCCGCAGCGCTCGCAGATGATGCCCTTGAAGCGGACCCGCTTGTACTTACCGCAGTAGCACTCCCAGTCCCGCTGCGGACCGAAGATCTTCTCGCAGAAGAGCCCGTCCTTTTCCGGCTTGAGGGTGCGGTAGTTGATCGTCTCGGGCTTCTTGACCTCGCCGTGCGACCACTGCCGGATGTCGTCCGCGGTCGCCAGACCGATGCGCAACTCGTCGAAGAAATTGACGTCGAGCACGTTATGTGTCCCTCTGTCGTCTCGTATATCTCACTAGCTCACTCTGTTGGTTGTCGGAGCCGGCCGTCCCGCGAGGGGATCAGGCCTGACCGCCCGGGGCGGGATGGGCCGGCTCCGACAACACAACCTCAAATCTCTTCGACGCTGCTGACGCCCTCGTTCGGACGCCGGGACAGGTCGATGCCGAGTTCCTCAGCGGCCCGGAACACCTCGTCGTCGGTCTCGCGCATCTCCAGCGCCACACCGTCGCTGGAGAGCACCTCAACATTCAGGCACAGCGACTGCAGCTCCTTGAGCAGCACCTTGAACGACTCCGGGATCCCCGGTTCGGGGATGTTCTCGCCCTTGACGATCGCCTCGTAGACCTTCACCCGGCCGAGCACGTCGTCCGACTTGATGGTGAGCAGTTCCTGCAACGCGTAGGCGGCGCCGTACGCCTGCATGGCCCAGCACTCCATCTCGCCGAACCGCTGGCCACCGAACTGCGCCTTACCACCCAGCGGCTGCTGGGTGATCATCGAGTACGGACCGGTGGACCGGGCGTGGATCTTGTCGTCGACCAGGTGGTTCAACTTGAGGATGTAGATGTAACCCACCGCGATGGCGTCCGGCAGCGGTTCACCGGAGCGGCCGTCGAACAGCCGAGCCTTTCCGCTCGACCCGATGAGCTGGTTGCCGTCCCGGTTGGGCAGGGTCGACGCGAGCAGGCCGTGGATCTCTTCCTCCCGGGCCCCGTCGAAGACCGGCGTCGCCACGTTGGTGTCCGGCTCGGACTCCGCCGCGTCGATCGTGCGCAGCGCCGCCTTCCAGTCGGCGTCGTCGCCCTCGACCTTCCACCCGGTCTTGGCCACCCACCCGAGGTGGGTCTCCAGCACCTGCCCGATGTTCATCCGGCTCGGCACGCCGAGCGGGTTGAGCACGATGTCCACCGGGGTGCCGTCCTCCAGGAACGGCATGTCCTCGACCGGCAGGATCTTGGAGATGACGCCCTTGTTGCCGTGCCGGCCGGCGAGCTTGTCACCGTCCTGGATCTTGCGCTTCTGCGCGACGTACACCCGGACCAGCTCGTTGACGCCCGGCGGCAGCTCGTCGCCGTCCTCCCGGGAGAAGGTACGGACACCGATGACCGTGCCGTTCTCGCCGTGCGGGACCTTGAGCGAGGTGTCGCGGACCTCCCGCGCCTTCTCCCCGAAGATCGCGCGGAGCAGCCGCTCCTCGGGGGTCAGCTCGGTCTCGCCCTTCGGCGTCACCTTGCCGACCAGGATGTCACCCGGCACGACCTCGGCGCCGATCCGGATGATGCCGCGCTCGTCGAGGTCGGCGAGCATCTCCTCGCTGACGTTCGGGATGTCGCGGGTGATCTCCTCCGGACCCAGCTTGGTGTCCCGGGCGTCGACCTCGTGCTCCTCGATGTGGATCGAGGTGAGGACGTCCTGCTGCACCAGCCGCTGGGACAGGATGATCGCGTCCTCGTAGTTGTGCCCCTCCCAGGTCATGAAGGCCACGAGCAGGTTGCGCCCGAGTGCCATCTCGCCCTCGTCGGTGCACGGACCGTCGGCGATGACCTGGCCGGCCTCGACGCGGTCGCCCTCGAACACCACGGGCTTCTGGTTGACGCAGGAGCCCGCGTTCGACCGGCGGAACTTGTGCAGCAGGTACGTCCGGCGGTGTCCGTCGTCCTGGTGCACCGTGATGTAGTCGGCGCAGAGGTCCTCGACCACGCCGCCGACCTCGGCCACCACGACGTCACCGGCGTCGACCGCCGCGCGGTACTCCATGCCGGTGCCGACCAGCGGCGACTCGGCCTTGACCAGCGGTACGGCCTGACGCTGCATGTTGGCGCCCATCAGCGCCCGGTTGGCGTCGTCGTGCTCCAGGAACGGGATCATGGCGGTCGCCACCGACACCATCTGGCGCGGCGAGACGTCCATGTAGTCCACGGCGTTCGGCGGGACGTCCTCGGTCTCGCCGCCCTTACGGCGGACCAGCACCCGGTCCTCGGCGAACGATCCGTCGGCCCGCAGCGGCGCGTTGGCCTGGGCCTTGACGAACCGGTCCTCCTCGTCCGCGGTCAGGTAGTCGATCTGGTCGGTGACCCGGCCGTCGACGACCTTGCGGTACGGCGTCTCGATGAAGCCGAACGGGTTGACCCGGGCGTACGCCGACAGCGCACCGATCAGGCCGATGTTCGGGCCTTCCGGGGTCTCGATCGGGCACATCCGGCCGTAGTGCGACGGGTGGACGTCCCGGACCTCCATGCCGGCGCGCTCCCGGGACAGACCACCCGGGCCGAGCGCCGAGAGCCGGCGCCGGTGGGTCAGACCCGCGAGCGGGTTGGTCTGGTCCATGAACTGCGACAGCTGCGAGGTGCCGAAGAACTCCTTGATCGCCGCCACCACCGGGCGGATGTTGATCAGGGTCTGCGGCGTGATGGCCTCGACGTCCTGGGTGGTCATCCGCTCGCGGACGACCCGCTCCATCCGGGACAGGCCGACCCGGACCTGGTTCTGGATCAGCTCGCCGACCGTGCGCAGGCGCCGGTTGCCGAAGTGGTCGATGTCGTCGGCCTCGTAGCCGTCCTCACCGGCGTGCAGCCGGCACAGGTATTCCACGGTGGCGACGATGTCGTCCTCGGTCAGCGTGCCGGTGGTGATCGGCACGTCGATCTCGAGCTTCTTGTTGAACTTGTACCGGCCGACCTTGGCCAGGTCGTACCGCTTGGGGTTGAAGAAGAGGTTGTCCAGCAGCGTCTGGGCGTTCTCCCGGGTGGGCGGCTCGCCCGGCCGCAGCTTGCGGTAGATGTCGAGCAGTGCCTCGTCCGCCCCGGCGATGTGGTCCTTCTCCAGGGTGGTCATCATCAGCTCGGACCACCCGAACCGCTCCCGGATCCGCTCGGCGGACCATCCGATGGCCTTGAGCAGGACGGTGACGGCCTGGCGGCGCTTGCGGTCGATGCGGACGCCGACGGTGTCGCGCTTGTCGATATCGAACTCCAGCCAGGCACCCCGACTCGGGATGACCTTGACGCTGGAGAGGTCGCGGTCGGAGGTCTTGTCCGGCTGCTTGTCGAAGTAGACGCCCGGTGACCGGACGAGTTGGCTGACCACGACGCGCTCGGTGCCGTTGATGATGAAGGTGCCCTTGGGCGTCATCATCGGGAAGTCACCCATGAACACCGTCTGGCTCTTGATCTCGCCGGTGGTGTTGTTGGTGAACTCCGCCGTGACGAACAGCGGGGCGCAGTAGGTCAGGTCCTTCTCCTTGCACTCCTCGATCGAGGCCTTGACCTCGTCGAAGCGCGGTGCGGAGAAGGACAGCGACATGGTGCCGGAGAAGTCCTCGATGGGACTGATCTCATCGAGGATCTCCGCGAGACCCGAGCGGGCGTGCGGGTCGTCCGTCGACCGGCCCTGCCATGCCTCGTTGCCGACCAGCCAGTCAAACGACTCGGTCTGGATGGCGAGGAGGTTGGGGACCTCGAGGTGTTCCGTGATCCTGCCGAAGGAAACTCGGCGGGGAGCGAAAGCGCTCGACGTACGACTGGTCTTCGCAGGGCGGGAAGCTGCCAAGATGCGTCCTTCCGAGGACCGGTGCTGCAGAACGGCTGGTACGCGTGCACTCCAATGGCCCCACTCCAAACGCCCAAATCCGGACATTCCGAGCAGGGGTCACGTCGGAAGGCAGCGCAAACTAGCAGTGTAGCCGAGCGGCTAACCGCTGTCCAGCCCGCCACGGCATTGCGTTGCGGACGTGCCGCGACCTAGGTCGCTGGACGCTCGAAACGAGCGTCGAGCACGTCTCTCGCACGCTTCCTGCGAGCCGCCCGACCGAAGCGCCGCGGGGCGCCCTCGGTGCTGCTGCCAATACCCACTGGGCGCCCGCCGCAAGCGCGGAAGGTCTTGCTCATGTCAGCGTGCCTGCCCTCGCGTGCCGCGTCAAGGCCCGAGCCGGTTGTCGGGTCGTCTTTCGATCGACCCGCCCCCGCGAACGCAGACGGGCGGCGACACCCATCGGGTGTCACCGCCCGTCATCCGACGGTGGCCGGGGGCTACCGCCCCGGCCGGCCGATCGCGCGACCCTACTTGAGGGTGACCTTGGCGCCCTCGGCCTCGAGCTTGGCCTTGGCCTTGTCCGCGGTCTCCTTGTTGGCCTTCTCCAGGACCGGCTTCGGCGCCGACTCGACCAGGTCCTTGGCCTCCTTCAGGCCCAGGCCGGTCAGCTCGCGCACGACCTTGATGACCTGGATCTTCTTGCCGCCGTCGGCCTCGAGGACGACGTCGAACTCGTCCTTCTCCGGCTCGGCCTCGGCCGGCGCCGCGGCCGGGCCGCCCGCGGCCGCCATGGCGACCGGTGCGGCGGCGGTGACCTCGAAGGTCTCCTCGAACTGCTTCACGAAGTCCGACAGCTCGATCAGCGTCATTTCCTTGAACGCGTCGAGCAGCTCGTCGGTGCTGAGCTTCGCCATGTCTGGCGTCCTTTCTCAAGATCTTGTTGCTGGTGGGTGCGAGCGCCCGCCTCCGACCGCCCGCTCGGCCTGCTCCGCAGGCTCCTACTCGGCGGCCTGCTCCGCAGGCTGCCCCTCCGCGCGCTTGTCCTGCAGGGCGGCCGCCAGGCGGGCGGTCTTCGCCAGAGGCGCCTGGAACAGGGCCGCGGCCTTGCTCAGGTTGCCCTTCATCGCACCGGCCAGCTTGGCCAGCAGCACCTCACGGGACTCCAGGTCCGCGAGCCGGGTGACCTCGGAGGCCGAGATCGCCTTGCCCTCGAACACGCCGCCCTTGATCACGAGCTGCGGGTTGGCCTTGGCGAAATCACGCAGGCCCTTCGCGGCCTCGACGACATCGCCGCCGACGAAGGTGAGCGCGGTAGGACCGGAGAACAGCGTGTCGAGGCCGTCGATGCCCGCATCGGTCGCCGCACGCTTGGCCAGCGTGTTCTTCGCGATCGTGTACGAGGTCTCGCGACCGAGCGACCGTCGCAGCTGGGTCAGCTGGGCAACCGTCAGCCCGCGGTACTCGGTCAGCACGGTGGCGCCGGCGTCCCGGAAACGCTCGGTGAGCTCGGCGACGGCCGTGGCCTTGTCGGCCCGAACCGGCTTGTCCGCCATGTCCCTCCTCTCTCGTTGCGTCGTGCTGGTCCCCGTCCCGGTTGCCCGGGCGGATGATCGGCGGCCATCACACAACGGAAAACGCCCCGGCGCAGGGCGCACGGGGCGAGGGAGGGCGGTGCCGGATGCGATCGTCGGACCGCACCGCTGAACATGGTCGGCGGGACCATGTGCACTGCCGGTGTTCGCTTGCCGCCCTACGCGGGCCGCCCGCCGTGGCGGGGCCTTCGACCGTGCCGGAGCACGGCGACCAGCGGTCTTTGGGTGGTACTTCGCGGCAAGAGTACGGGACGCGCGGCCACACCGCCAAATCCGCCCCGGGTCGTCACGCCCGGCGCCGCCGGAGCGCGGCATAGCCGGCCAGCCCGGCTGTGGTCCAGATCACCGCCTGCGCGGTCAGCAGCGCCACCCGGACGCCCACGCCATCGGCCGTGCCCGCCATCACCCGCGCCGCCGACATCAGCGGCGGCGCCAACCAGGCCAGCGGAGAGTGCGGCAGGCTCAGCACGATCGCGCCGACCACCCCGCAGGCCAGCACGACCAGCCCGGACAGGGCGCCGCGGGTGGACACCCTGCTGGCCAGCGCGCCGAGCGCGACCGCCGCCGGCACGGCGACCAGATGACCCCAGACACCCAGCGCAAGCTGCACCCCCAACGGGGCGTCGGTGACCCGACGCGGCGGGGTCACCCCGCCGAGCAGCCACGGCACGGCCAGGGCGAGCGCCACCGTCACCAGGCCGACGGCCGCCGCCGCGAGCAGCCCGGCCACCGCCTCCCGGCGGCGGCCGAGGGCCACCACGGCGAGCCGGCGCTGCACGTCCGGCTCGATGTCCAGCAACAGCTTCGTCTGCCAGGCCAGCACCGGGAACAGCACCACCGAGGAGACCGCGTACGCCTCGCCGGCCTGCGACCGGCCGCCACCGTTGAGCACCCCGAGGATCAGCAGCCCGGCCAGCAGCGGCGCCAGCGCCCGGCCGGTGCGTACGAACGCCGCCAGCCGCATCGACAGCAGCGCGGTCATCGCCCCACCTCCCGCGCACCGGTACGGCGCCCCCGCGCCGGGCCGCTCCCCGGGCTCATCGATCGGACTCCTCGCGTACCCGGCGGATCTCGTGCCCGGCGGCGCGCAGGGCCGCCACGGTGCTCGCGGCCCGCGCGGCCGGCACCACCACCTCGACCACCGCGACGCCGCCGCCCTCGGGCGGCTCCTCGATCCGGACGGTCTGCTCCGCCACCAGCCAGCGTCGCGCCCCGGGCAGCCGGGCCGTCTCCCCCCGATGATCACTGACCAGTACGCTGCCGCCCGCCTCCAGCACCTCGGCCACCAGCTCCGGCACCAACTCCCGGGCCTGGGCGTCCAGCCCCTCCCACGGCTCGTCCAGCACCAGCAGACCCGGCGGTGCCAGCAGCGCCTGGGCCAGGCCGACCTTCTGACCGGTGCCCTTGGACAGTCGCGGCAACGGGACGTCCCGGTACGGCGCCAGCCCCAGCCGCTCGACCCACCGGTCCACCGCGACCGGCGCGGCGGCAGCGGAGAGCCCGGACATCCGGCCCATCGCGGTCAGGTACTGCCGCACCGTGAACGGCTGCTCCGTCGGGAACCGCTCCGGCACCCAGCCCACCCGACCCGGTCGATCCAGCACCGCCCCGCGGACCGGCCGGAGCACGCCCGCGGCCAGTTGCAGCAGGGTCGACTTGCCGGCACCGTTGCGCCCCAGCACGATCGCCACCCGGCCGGGCTCGATCCGCACCGACGCGGCGCGCAGCACCCACGGACCGCGGCGGTCGTACCGGAACCAGACGTCGTGCAGCCGCATGCCCGCAAGGGTCCCACGCAACGACGAACCGGGGTGCCCCGCACGTGGCGGGGCACCCCGGTTCGTCGTTGTCGCCGGTGGCTCAGGCCGGAACCGGAACCTCGCGGAGGTTCTTCACCAGGTTCGGGTCGACCGGCACGCCGGGGCCCATCGTGGTGGTGAGGGTGACCTTCTTGAGGTACTTGCCCTTGGCCGCGGACGGCTTGACCCGCAGCACCTCCTCCAGCACGGCGATGTAGTTGTCCAGCAACTGCTCGGTGGAGAACGACGCCTTGCCGATGATCAGGTGCAGGTTGGAGTGCTTGTCCACCCGGAAGGTGATCTTGCCGCCCTTGATGTCCTGCACCGCCTTGGTGACATCCATCGTCACGGTGCCGGTCTTCGGGTTCGGCATCAGACCGCGCGGGCCCAGGATCCGCGCGATCCGACCGATCTTGGCCATCTGGTCCGGGGTGGCGATGGCCGCGTCGAAGTCCAGCCAACCGCCCTGGATCCGGGCGACCAACTCGTCGGTGCCGACCTCGTCGGCGCCGGCGGCCACGGCCTCGTCGGCCTTGGCGCCCGCCGCGAAGACGATCACCCGGGCGGTCTTGCCCGTACCGTGCGGCAGGTTGACCGTGCCGCGGACCATCTGGTCCGCCTTCCGCGGGTCGACGCCGAGGCGCATCGCGACCTCGACCGTGGCGTCGAACTTGGCGGTGGTGGTCTCCTTGGCCAGCTTCACGGCCTCGGCCGGCGTGTACAGCCGGTCCTTGTCGATGGCCTCGGCGGCCTTGCGGTAGCTCTTGCTGCGTTGCATGTCTGCTGTGCTCCTGTGGTTGATGTCGGGCCACGCCGTTGCGCGCCCTCCCACGTGGGGGAAAGTCGGTCCCCGGTCACCCGCGGACCGCGAGGGAATCAGTCCTTGACGGTGATGCCCATGGACCGGGCGGTACCGGCGATGATCTTCTCGGCCTGGTCCAGGTCGTTCGCGTTGAGGTCGGCCATCTTCTTCTCGGCGATCTCCCGCAGCTGGGCGCGGGTCACGGCGCCGACCTTGTCCTGCTGCGGCACCCCGGAGCCCTTGGCCACACCGGCCGCCTTGATCAGCAGGCGGGCGGCGGGCGGGGTCTTCAGGACGAAGGTGAAGGTCCGGTCCTCGTACACGCTGATCTCGGCGGGCACGATGTCACCGCGCTGCGACTCGGTCTGCGCGTTGTACGACTTGCAGAACTCCATGATGTTCACGCCGTGCTGGCCGAGCGCCGGACCGACCGGCGGCGCCGGGGTGGCCTGGCCCGCCGGCAGCTGGAGGGTGAACGTCTTGACGAGCTTCTTCTTCGGAGGCATGTCTCTTCCTGGGCTTGATCTGGTGAATGTGCACCTGATGACGCCCGCGGCGGGCACGGTCGAGCGCGTCGCGGGCGACGTTCTAGGGTAACGCAGCCCGACGGCCGCCGATTCGCCGAGGTCGGCGCGGATCAGATCTTGGCGACCTGGTTGAAGTTCAACTCGACCGGCGTCTCGCGGCCGAAGATCGACACCAGGACCTTGAGCTTCTGCTGGTCGGCGTTGATCTCCGAGATCGTGGCCGGCAGCGACGCGAACGCGCCGTCGGTGACGGTCACCGAGTCGCCCACCTCGAAGTCCAGCACCTTGACCTCGGGCTTCGCCTTCTTCTGCTCGGCCGTCTGCACCGCGGGGACGAGCCACTTGAGCACCTCGTCCAGCGACAGCGGCGCCGGCCGGTCGGCCCGGTCGGTGGCGCCCACGAAGCCGGTGACCCCGGGCGTGTTCCGCACACAGGAGTACGACTCCGGGGTGAGGTCCATCCGGACCAGGATGTAGCCCGGGAAGACCTTGTTCTGCACCTGCAGGCGCTTGCCGTTCTTGACCTCGACCTCCTCCCGGGTCGGCACCTCGACCTGGAAGATGAACTCCTCCATGTCCAGGCTGGTGATCCGGGTCTCGAGGTTGGTCTTCACCTTGTTCTCGTAGCCGGCGTACGAGTGCACGACGTACCAGTCGCCGGGGGCGTAGCGCAGCTTCTGCCGCAGCTCGGCCACCGGGTCGAACTCCTCGTCGGACTCCGGACCGGTCGCGACGTCCAGCTCGCCGGCGGACCCGACCGACTCGTCACCGACCGACTCGTCACCGGTCGCCGTCGCCACCGGCGACTGGTCGTCGGTCGACTGGGCGGTCTCGTCGTATTCAGGCACGCTTGCTCACTTCCGTCACTATCAGCGGGATCGGCTCTCAGCCGCCGAAGACCCAGAGGACGCCCCTACCGAAGGCGAAATCCAGGCCGGTCACGATGGCCAGGACCACGGCCACGAAGACCACCACCACCGCGGTGTAGGTCAGCAGCTCGTTCCGGGTCGGCCAGATGACCTTACGTAGCTCGGCGACCACCTCACGGAAGAACCTGCCGAACCGGCCGAAGATTCCCACCCGACCGGTCTCGGACTTGGCCTTCGGTCGGCTGTCCGCCGCCTCGGCCCGCTTCCGCGCCCGGGTGGCCGTGCCACCACGGGAGACCGGCTCGTCCTCCTCGTCGCCCTCGACGACGTCGTCGGTCACCTGGTCGTCACGCTCGTCCGCAGCGTCCTCGCCACGCCGATTGCTGTCGGCCATTTCGCCCTCCGTCGCGGGGTGATGGGTTGGTACGTCGGTGACGCACACTGCTTATGAACCGCCGTCCCGACGATGGCCGGCGGAACTCCGACCCCCGATGGCACGGTCAGGCCCAAGGCGCAGGGGTGACAGGACTTGAACCTGCAGCCTGCGGTTTTGGAGACCGCTGCTCTGCCAATTGAGCTACACCCCTCTGCGGGTCGTCCATCCCGCCCGGACGCGCATGCCTGAGCGGGGGTCGCACGGCCCCACGGCGGACCAGTGTACGGGTAGCGCCGCGACTTTCCCAACCGGTACCGCCCCCGGATCCGCATCGTGTCCCCGTGCCCGCTCCGCCGGCAGGTCCGAGGGCGGTCCGGTCCCCCGTGATGATCGACTCGGCTCTCTAGTCCTCGGCTCCCCGGTCCGGGGTGCGGACCGTCGCCCGAGCCTGGGCCAGCACCTTCTCGCCCCGGCAGGTCGCGGTCAGGTCCAGCACCGTACGGCCGTCCCCGGTCACCTCGCGCACGGTGGCGTTCACCTCGATCTCGGTGCCCTCGTCGTCGTCCGGCACCACGACCGGGCGGGTGAACCGGACGTTGTAGTCCAGCACCGCGTCCGGCGAGCCCGCCCAACCGGTCACCGCGCGCCCGACCAGCGCCATCGTGAACATGCCGTGGGCGATGACCCCCGGCAGACCCACCCTGGTGGCCACTCGGTCGCTCCAGTGGATCGGGTTGAAATCACCCGACGCGCCCGCGTACCGGACAAGATCCGCCCGGGTGATCCGGAACGTCCTGGTCGGCAGCTCCATCTCAGCCCTCCCCCCGTACGACCATCTTGGACCAGACGCTGACCACCGGCTCCCCGGAGACCGTGGACAGCTCGGAGCGGGTGGTCAGGAAGTCGTGCCCGCCGCGGCTGGTGATCTCCTCGATCCCGCTCACGCAGACCAGCTCGTCGCCGGCGACGATCGGCCGGGCGTAGACGAACCGCTGGTCGCCGTGGACCACCCGGCTGTAGTCGAGGCCGAGTTCGGGATCCGTGAAGACCTGGTTCCCGGATGCCATCGAGATCACGATCGGAAACGTCGGCGGCGCGACCAGATCGGCGTGGCCGAGCGCCCGCGCGGCGTCGACATCGTGATGGGCCTCGTCGGTGGCGCCGATCGCCGTGGCGAACTCGCGGATCTTCTCGCGTCCCACCTGGTAGGGCGCGGTGGGCGGGTAACTCCGCCCGACGTAGGAAGGGTCCAAGGGCATGCCCGCGAACCTACACGCCCGGTTCGGGGGCGCGGTTGCGCCGGGCTGGGCGTGGGGTGAGCTGTGGGGGTTCCGCGCCCGCGCGCCCGCGTGGGTGGGTGGGTGGGTGGGTGGGAGACGCGGAAACGCCGCTCCGGCGGACGACCATGGTGGTCGACGCCGAAGCGGCGGTCCGAAGCCGCGGATCGGCCCGGAGGCCGAACGGCAACGTCAGCGGGTCTCGCGGTGCAGGGTGTGCTTGCCATCCCGGGGGCAGAACTTCTTCAGCTCGATGCGGTCCGGGTCGTTCCGGCGGTTCTTGCGCGTGATGTAGTTGCGCTCCTTGCACTCCACGCACGCCAAAGTGATCTTTGGACGGATGTCGGTCGCCTTGGCCACGGCGGGGCGCCTTCCTCGCTAACGGTCTGAACTCGGCATATCAGCGTAGACGCTTGCCACGCAGACACGCAAAGTGGGCGCCTGTGGCGCCCCTCGCATCGGGCCGAACGGACCAGGGTCCGAACGGTGTGTTCGCCGGGATCGGCCCGGCGCCCGAGAGTAGCGGTGGCCGGACTTGAACCGGCGACACAGCGATTATGAGCCGCTTGCTCTGCCAACTGAGCTACACCGCCGTGAACGGGTCCAGCTGAACCCTCTGAGCCCCCTTACGGAATCGAACCGTAGACCTTCTCCTTACCATGGAGACGCTCTGCCGACTGAGCTAAGGGGGCCTGCGCGATCTCCCTGGGAGGCGCGCAGGGGTAAGAGTACACGGCGCCGCCCGGGAGGTGAAATCGGATCCCCGGTCCGCCGGACCCTCCCCGATGCCGAAGCCGGACAGCACCGGACCAGGGACGCATCAGCCCCGGTCAGGGACGTTCCGAGGGCGGTTTCAGGGCACCGCCCGCAGCCTCCGGACGTCCGCGGCGGTCAGCGGTTCCGGCTCGGACTGCGCGTCCACCCAGGCGGCCAGCCGCTCGTACGGCAGCGGCCGGCTGAACAGGAAGCCCTGGGCGATCTGGCAGCCGATGTCCTGGAGCAGTTCGAGCGTCAGTTCGCTCTCCACGCCCTCCGCGACCACGGCCAGGCCGAACTGCTGGGACAGCGTCACCACGGCGTTCACGATGGCCAGGTCGACCGGGTCGGTCGCCATGCCCTGCACGAAGGACCGGTCGACCTTCACCTCGTGCACCGGAAGCCGGCGCAGGTACAGCAGTGAGGCGTAGCCGGTGCCGAAGTCGTCGACGGAGAGCCGTACCCCGATCTCGCGCAACCGGCGCAGGATCGGCACCGGCCGGTCCGTGCCGTCCAGCACGCCCGACTCGCGGATCTCCAGCGTGAGCCGTTCGGCGGGTACGCCGTACTCGGCCAGCAGGCCGTCCACCAGGGCCGGAAAGTGCGGGTCGGCCAGCGACCGGGCCGACAGGTTGACCGCGATGTTGAGCGGCTGCTGCTGGTCCGGCCAGTCACGACTGCGTCGCAGGCCCTCCCGGAGCACCACCTCGGTGAGCCGGCCGAGTTGGCCGGTGTGTTCGGCCACCGCGACGAAGTCCTCCGGCGCCACCGCGCCGTGCGCCGGGTGCTCCCAGCGGGCCAGGCACTCCACGCCCACGAGCCGCCGGTCGTGCAGCGTCACCTTCGGCTGGAAGTAGACCTCCAACTCGCCCTGGTCCAGGGCGCGGCGCAGGTCGGTGGCCAGGCTGAGCCGGTGCAGCGAGCGGGATTCGAGCATCGGACTGAACAACTGGATGCCGCCGGGTACCGCCTTGGCCGCCGTTGCGGCCAGGTCGACCCGTTGGAGCAGCGTGTGCGCGTCGCCGCCGTGGTCCGGGTGCAGCGCCACCCCGACCACGGTGTCCACGTCCAGGGTCAGTTCGCCGAACACCATCTTGTCGCGGATCTGTTCGCGCAGCCGCGCGGCCAGGTCGAGCGCGGCGTCGGCGTCGTCGAGCCGCAGCAGGACCACGAACTCGTCGCCGCCGATCCGCCCGATGAGCGACGACGACGGGGCGGATCTGCGCAGCCGCTCGGCGACCTCGACCAGCACCTGATCGCCGGCCGCGTGCCCGAGCGTCTCGTTGACCCGGCGCAGGTCATCCACGTCGAAAAGCAGGATTGCCACGACCTCGTCGGGGGCCCGGATCTGCACGGCCTCGCCGAGCGCCGCGGTCATCCGCCGCCGGTTCGGCAGCTTGGTCAGCCCGTCGTGGTACGCGTCGAAGCGCAGCCGGTCGACCAGCCGGGAGTTCTCCAGGGCCACGGCGGTGTGCGCGGCCACCGTCTCGAAGACCGGTACGTCGCCGGGGCGGAAGTGCCCGACGTCGCTGAGCCGGTTCACCACCTCGAGCGTGCCGATCATGGCCGAGCCGGACCGCAACGGTACGACGAGCGCGTCCTTGACGTCGGTGCCGTGCAGCATCGTCCGGAGCCGGTCTCCGCCCTCCAGCCGACTGCCGATGGCGAGCGTGCGGCGTTCCTGGATGGCCCGTTTACGCACGGCCGCCGGGATCGGTGCCACGTCCAGCAGCCCGGAGTCGTCCACCCGGGCCGAGAGCAGCACCTCCGGGTGCCGGCCCTGGGCCGGCAGCCACAGCGTCGCGTACTCGGCCTGCATGAGCGCCCGGACCCGACCCAGCATCGCGTCCGGCAGCGTGCCGTCCTGGCCACTCTCCGTCATGGCTCGGGTCAGCTCGTACATGTCCTCGAGCATCCGGTGCTGGCGCAGCGAGGTCGCGTACGAGCGGTAGACCAGTGCCAGTGCGGCGGCGAGCGCCGTGAGCGGCAGCAGTGACCACCAGGTCGCGTCCAGGGCGAGCAGGATCACCAGGCCGACGGCCGTGTTGAGACCCAGCGTGACCAGGACGAGCCGGGCCGTTCCGAGCACCTCGCGGCCGGCCTGCCAGCCCTGGAGCAGACCGATCACGCCGCTCACGGCCGACACGGTCACCAGGGTGTAGACGGCCAGTGCGACGCACAGGACCGCCCAGGTCACCGGACCGACTCCCGCGTCCGCCGGCAACTGGGCGAGAACGAGGCTGGCCAGCGAGATCGCCGCCGCCGAGTTGGCGACGTTGAACCACAGCTTCACCCGACTCATCCGCCGACGAACCTGGATCATCAGGGTCGCGAACGTGACCAGGAGCACCACGAGCAGCGGCGGCAGATAGTGCAGGGCGAGCACGATCGGGATCTCGGTGATCGACACCGTCATGCCCTGCCGGCGGACCACCAGCTGCAGCGTCGGGATGCTGGCCAGCACGAGGGCGGCCAGCAGCGCGACGAAGAGCACCATCCGTGCGAACGGCGCGGCGTCGTTCCACCAGCCCGACCGGTTGGAGCCGAGCACACCGAGCAGAACACAGGACAGCACGGCCAAGGCCGCCAGCGGTCCCGTGATCAGCCAGGCCCGCTCCGAGTTTCGCCCCGGCAGTTTACGGGATCGCATCAGCCTCCCGCCTGCCGGGGCTGTCAGCGTGCGCCGGCTACGAAGGTCGTGGGGGTGTTACGGAATCAGCAGGGTTCCGAAGCTCGCGGTCCAGTCGACCCCGAGCAGTTGGGGACTGCCAACGACAAAAGCCGCCAACGCGACCATTGCCGTGAGCGTCATGGCGACGCCGATGAACCGGCCAAGCCGTCGAGTACACATCGATGGCTCCTATCAACGAGCTGAGCGAGGGGTTGATACAACGGTGGAGGTTCCATGATGGTGCCACAGTGGAAAGCAGCGGCAAAGCCGGAGCGGGCCCTGTTCACTGTCCCAGCGGACAGATCCGCCCGTTTGGCAGGCAGGACATCCCCCAGGCGGCCCCATTACCTTTAAATTCACCTTAGGTCGCGGTTGCGGTAGCCAGTAAGATCAGATGTAACCTACAAAGAACCCCAGATAACGCCAGCAGTATCAAATGCCTTCACCTCTGGCATATCAGGGCAAGATCTTCTTTGGGGAAAAATCGGGCGTCGTAAAAATGGCCGGAGTGGCCGCCCAGCGCAGCGACGGCTCACCCGTCATGATGACCGGCATGGTGGATCGGGACGCCAGGACGCGCGCCGACTTGGAGACACTGCTACCCCAGGAGGGCTTCCGGCCCGACTGCTACCGGCTGTACGGCGGCGAGGGCATCGGTCACTGCTACGTGATCGATCACGTACCGGCCGGCTGGGAGGTCTACTACACGGCCTCCAGCAGCAAGACCGCCCTTCGGGTTTTTCCCACCGAAGCCGACGCCTGCGCCGACTTTCTCGACCGGCTCCGCCAGGACCCGACCACCCGGCACGGCTGACCGGTGGACCCCGTCGCGTGCCCGGCGGACACCCGGGTGGCACCGCCCGGCGACCCACCGCTACATCGAGATGAATCGCATTGATGCATGTCTAGCTAGCCGTCGCCCTCGCGTTTCGACACGACCCTCCGAGGTGACTCTCGGAAGCAATGGAATTACTTCGCGAAGCGGGATGCATTTCCTCGGAAAATCCCCCGGAAACCGGGACGGACCCGAGCCGGGCACGCCGTACGGCCGATGACCCACCACTCGCACAAAGGGGACCGGGCGGACCGACCGCAGCACGGCCGCGACCATTTCCTCAGCCCTTGCAAAGAATGTTCCGGAGCGCACGGATGCGGCCGGCGGGGCGACCCGGCCGGTCGCGCCGGAGGGCGGCGGTACGCGCCGACCGGACGGCGCCCGGGCACCGGCGGTGGGCGGCCGCGGAGCGGAGCCGAGCGGCACGGGCGCTGGTCGACGAGCCGCCGGCTGGGTTGACCGGTCAGTCACCCACTGCAACCAACGACGACACCCCGCCGGTCGCACCAGCCTCCCGACGATCTCTGCGACACATATGCGACACAGCCGGCGGGACGCAACCGGGCCGCCGGAGCCGGGCGAAACCACGAAAGCGGCCCCCGACCGGCTTTCGTGCTGGTCGGGGGCCGCTTTGCGCAGGCGTGGCGGGTAGAGGATTCGAACCTCTGTAGCTTTCGCGACGGATTTACAGTCCGCTCCCATTGGCCGCTCGGGCAACCCGCCTGGGCGTGCCACCGCACCTCGGCGCGGCAGCGGAAGCAAGGATAGCGGTTGTCCCCGGTGCCGGCGCAACCGGGTACCGTCGGCAGGATGTGCCGACCTCGGGCGGCATCGGACACCAGCGGCCGGCAGGCCGGAAACCGGGTCAGACCGGGGTCGGGCTCCCGGGCGCGGCGCCGGTTGCGCCGGTGGCCGGAGACCGGACCGAACCATCCATACCTCAGGAGCATGATCATGGCAGCGAACCCGTCGTTCGACATCGTGAGCAAGGTCGACCGGCAGGAGATGGACAACGCCCTGCGGCAAGCGGAGAAGGAGCTTGGTTCGCGTTTCGACTTCCGCGGAACCGGAGCGGAGATCTCCTGGGCCGGGGAGGAGGCGATCACCCTCCAGGCGGAGACGGAGGAGCGCACCAAGGCGGCGTTGGACGTCTTCAAGGAGAAGGTCGTCAAGCGCAACATCTCGCTCAAGTCGCTGGACTGCGGGGAGCCCCGGCAGTCCGGCAAGGTCTACCGGATCGACTGCAAGGTCCTCCAGGGCATCGCCGCCGACAAGGCCAAGGCGATCAGCAAGAAGATCCGGGACGAGGGCCCGAAGGGCGTGCAGGCCCAGATCCAGGGCGACCAGCTCCGGGTCACCGGCAAGAAGCGGGACGACCTCCAGGCCGTCATCGCGCTGCTCAAGTCCGCCGACTTCGGCGTGGCGCTCCAGTTCACCAACTACCGCTAGGCCGCGCGCGGCCGGCGACGAGAGGTACGTCGGGTGCCTCACCCGGCCCGGGTGAGGCACCCGACGTACCGACGAGTCGGGGCGGCGCCCGGTCGGCGCCACCCCGACTCAGGGCTGGCAGGGCGGGTACGGCGTGCTACCCGCTCAGTGCATGTACTGGATCGGACCCGAGTTGCCGGCCAGGGCCTCCAGCCGCCGCACCCGCTCCTCCATGGGCGGGTGGGTGGAGAACAGCGCGCTGAGGCCGCCACCCCGGAACGGGTTGTCGATCATCAGGTGCGCCGTGCTGGTGAGCTGGCGATCGGCCGGCAGCGGCAGTTGCTGGGTACCCATGTGGATCTTGCGCAGGGCACTGGCCAGCGCCATCGGGTCGCGGGTCAGCGCGGCCCCGGAGGCATCCGCCTGGTACTCCCGGCTCCGGCTGATCGCGAGCTGGATGATGGTCGCCGCGATCGGACCCAGGATCAGCATGGCCAGCAGCACGGCCGGGTTCGGCGAGTCCTCGTCGTCCCCGCCGCCCAGCGGGATGAACCACATGAGCTGGGCGAGCGCGGTGATGATCCCGGCCAGCCCGGCGGCCACGCTGGAGATCAGGATGTCCCGGTTGTAGACGTGCGACAGCTCGTGCCCGATGACACCACGCAGCTCGCGGTAGTCGAGGATCCTGGTGATGCCCTGGGTCACGCAGACCGCCGCGTTGGCCGGGTTGCGGCCGGTGGCGAAGGCGTTCGGCTGCATCGTCGGACTGACGTACAGCCGGGGCATCGGCTGGTTCGCCGCCGTCGCCAGTTCCCGCACCATCTGGTACAGCGCGGGGAACTCCGCCTCGCTGACGGGCTGTGCGCGCATCGAGCGCAGCGCCAGCTTGTCGGAGAAGAAGTAGGTCACGCCGTTCATGACCAGCGAAATGAGCACGGCGATGATCAGGCCGGCGCTACCGCCGAACCAGTATCCGACGCCGAGGATCAGGGCGGTGAGCAGGCCGAGCAAAGCGGCCGTTTTGAGACCGTTTCGGTGGCTGTGCACGATCACTCCTTCGGTGCGCGGACCGAACTCCGGCCCGCCAACCGCTACAACACTCCCGGTACCCCTCCATCATCCGGATATTGCTGAGAACTGGCTGAATACTCAGCGGCCGGCGACGTCCAGCACCAGCTGCGGCGCGAACCCGAGCACGATGATCAGCCCGGTGGCCACCGCCAGCGCCACCGCGACGGCCCAGCCCGGCCGCGCCGGAGGCGCCGCCGGCCCCGGAGACACCCCCGACCGCCCGGAGGCCGCCGGCCGCCCGGACGCCACGGGGGCGCCGGACACCGCGGGGGCGTACAGGGTCGCCGCCACCCGCAGGTAGAACGCGAGCCCGACCACGGCGTTCAGCGCCACCACCACGGCCAGCCAGCCCGCCCCGCCCACCAGCAGCGACCGGACCACGACCACCTTGGCGAACAACCCCGCCAATCCCGGTGGCAGACCCGCCAGCCCCACCAGGGCGAGCACGAAGGCGGCCCCGACCAGCGGATGCCGTCGGGCCGCGCCGCGGTAGCCGGCGATCGGGCCGCCGTCGGCGCCGGCCGGCCGCAGCGCCACCACCGCGGCGAAGGCCGCGAACTCCAGCAGGACGTAGAACACCGCGTACGCGAGGACGGCACCGGCCAGCCCGCGGGCCGCACCCGGCTCGGGGTGTACGGCAAGCGCGCCCAGCGGGGCGAGGAAGTACCCGGCCTGGGCCACCGAGGACCAGGCCAGCAGCCGGACCATCCGGGTCTGCCGGAGCGCCACCAGGTTGCCCACCGTCATCGTGAGCACCGCCAGCACGGCCAGCACCGGACCGGTGGTACGCACCGGCAGGGCCGGTGAGCCGGCAGCGCCGAGCACCGCCGGCAGGCTCCCGCCGGTCGGGTCGGCGCTGGTGGTCACCGCCAGCAGCGCCACCACCCCGCCCAGCTTGGACGCGGTGGACAGGTAGCCGGCCACCGGCAGCGGCGCGCCGTCGTAGGTGGACGGCGCCCAGGCGTGGAACGGCACGGCCGCCACCTTGAAGGCCAGCCCGAGCACCACCAGCGCCACGGCCGCGGAGGCCAGCGGCACGCGGGCCGCCGGCAGGTCGCCGGTCAACGCCGGGCCGAGCTGGTTGAGGTGCAGCCGCCCGGTGCCGGCGTACAGCAGCGCGGCGCCGAGCAGCGTCACGGCGCTGGCCACGACGCTGACCACGAAGAACGTCACCGCCGCCTCGGCACCGGCCCGGCTGGTCCGGCGGGCGGCCACCAGCACGTACAGCGGCAGGGTCAGCGTCTCCAGCGCCACGACCAGGGTGATCAGGTCGGCGGCCGAGCCCAGCACCACGCCGCCGGTCATCGAGCAGGCGAGCAGGAAGCAGTACTCCCCGGCCGGTACCGCGGCGGACCGCAGCAGCGGCGCGGACAGCGCCAGCACGCCGAGGGTGAGCAGCGCGAACAGCGCCGCCACCAGCGCCGAGCGGCCGGTGAACAGGTACGAGCAGTCCTCGCCCCGGCAGAACGTAGCCCGGCCGGCGCCGCGACCGGCCAGCGACGCCACCACGGCCGTCGCCACCGTCCCGGCGGCGGCGGTCAGCAGCGTCGCCAGCCACCGGGCCAGCGCGAGGTCCACCAGCAGCACCAGCACCGCGGTGCCGGCCGCCAGGTACGCGGGCAGCAGCGCGAGATGGTCGATGCCGCTCATCGGGACACCGCCGTCACCAGGGCCCGCACCGGCTCGTCGGCGATGCCCAGCACCAGGGCCGGCACCAACCCCACGACCAGCGCCAGCAGCACCAGCGGTGACCAGGCCAGCCACTCCCCGCCGGCGATCCGTGGGTCGAGTCCGGCGAGCGCCGGCGTGGCCGGGCCGTGGCTGACCCGCCGGAGCAGCCGCAGCAGGTACGCGGCGGTCAGCGCGCCACCGATCGCGGCCAGCACCGCGAGGGTCAGCCAGAGTGCGCCGCCGCGACGGACCGCCGCGACCACCGCGAACGCCTCCCCCCAGAAGCCGGCCAGCCCGGGCAGCCCGAGCGACGCCACGGCGGCGAAGCCGAACAGCCCGGCCAGCCGGGGCGAGGTCTCCCGGAGCCCGCCGAGGTCGGCCAGCGCGCCCGTGTGGGCGCGGTACTTCAGCCCGCCCGCCAGGAAGAACAGCAGGCCGGTGATGATGCCGTGCGCCACGTTACCGACCAGCGCCGCGCTGATGCCGGTGGCCGTGCCGGTGGCGATGCCCAGCAGCACGAAGCCCATGTGTCCCACGCTGGAGTACGCGATCAGCCGCTTCAGCTCGTCCTGGGCGAGGCACACCAGCGCGCCGACCAGGATGGCCGCCACCGCCAGGACGGCCAGCACCGGTCCGGCCCAGCCCACGCCCAGCGGGGTCACCCCCACGCCGATCCGGATCAGCCCGTACGTTCCCATCTTCAGCAGCACGCCGGCCAGGATGACGCTGCCGACCGTGGGCGCCTGGGTGTGCGCGTCGGGCAGCCAGGTGTGCAGCGGCCAGAGCGGGCTCTTCACGGCGAACGCCAGGGCGAACAGCGTGAACGCGACCAGTTGGACGGTGCGGGACAGCCCGGTCCCACCGGTGAGCGCGACGATGTCGGCGGTGCCGGCGGCGGTCACCACGGTGAACACCCCGACCAGCAGCAGCACCGAACCGAAGAGGGTGTACAGGGCGAACTTGCGGGCCGCGGCCCGCTGCGGCCCGGTGCCGGGCCGGGGCAGGTGATCGGCGTAGCGGCGCGGCATGGCGGCGTCGCCGCCCCAGCCCGCGATGACCGCGTACATGGGCAGGAGCACGACCTCGAAGAACAGGAAGAACAGCACCAGGTCGAGGGCGAGGAAGGTGCCCAGGATGCCGGTCTCGATGACCAGCAGCAGCGCCACCAGCCCCCGACCGGGCCGGTGGGCCGGCGCGTGCCGCACGGTGTACGCGCAGCACAGCAGGGTGAGCAGGCCGGTCAGCACGACCAGCGGATAGGAGATGCCGTCCACGCCCAGGTGGAACCGCAGGTCCAGGCCGGGCACCCAGGGCAGGTCGAGGTTGTGCCAGGGCAGCACCGCGGGCGGGCCGGCACTGTAGCTGAACCAGCCCGTCGGGCCGTGGACGCCGAGCAGGACGGTGAGCACGAACGTGCCGGCCGCGAACGCCGTACCGAGGATCCGGGCCGCCGCGTCGGCGCGGGCCGGCACCGCGAACACGGCGCCGGCGCCGGCGGCCGGCAGGGCGAGCACCGCGATCAGGCCGAGCTGCCCGGCGGTCATGCGGCACCGCCCAGCACCGCGGCGGCCAGGCCGATCAGCAGGGCGCCGGCCAGTACGGCGGCGGCCGCGCGGGGCAGCCCGGCCCGGTGCAGCGCGCCGAGCCCGCCGCCGATCCGCAGCGTGGCCCGGCCGGTGCCCTCGACCGCGCCGTCGACCACCGCCTCGTCGCCGCGGCGCACCCCTCGGGCCAGCGCCCGGCAGGGGCGTACCACCAGCAGGTCCTGCACGTCGTCCAGCCGGAAGCCGGCGGCGAACAGCGGCCGCAGCCGGCCCAGCGCGGCGGCCGGGTCGGTGGCCGGGTCCCGGCGCCAGGCCAGCCAGGCTCCGCCGGCACCGGCCGCCAGCAGCGCCAGCGGGAGCAGCACGCCCGGCCCCAGGGCGACCAGGTCGGCGGCCGGGTTGGACAGCCGGCGCACGAACGGCCCGGCGAAGCCGGCCAGTCCGAGCAGCGCGGCCGGCACCGCCAGCAGCACGATCGGCCAGCGCATCGCCGGCGGCGGGTCGTGCGGGTGCGCGGCGGGGCTGCGGGTCTCGCCCGCGAAGGTGAGCAGCAGCAGCCGCGTGGCGTACCAGGCGGTGATCCCGACGCCGAGCAGCCCGGCCAGCCAGACCAGCCAGCCGACCCGGGCGCCGGCCGGGCCGCCGCCGTGCAGCGCGGCCTCCTCGGCCACCACCAGGATGCCGTCCTTGCTCCAGAAGCCGGACAGCGGCGGCACCCCGGCCAGCGCGCCGAGCCCGACCAGCATGGACCAGAACGTCACCGGCATGCTGCGCCGCAACCCGCCCATCGCCGGCAGCAGCGTGCTGCCGATCGTGTGGATCACGGCGCCCGCGCCGAGGAACAGCAGCGCCTTGAACGCGGCGTGGGTGAGCAGGTGGAACAGCGCCGCCGCCGGCGAGCCCACGGCCAGCGCCCCGGCCATGTAGCCGAGCTGCGACACGGTCGACCAGGCGAGCACCCGTTTCAGATCGTCCTGCGCGGTGGCCGCCAGCGCGCCCAGCAGCAGCGTCACCGCGGCCAGCACCCCGAGCACGGCCAGGGTCACCGGGGCGGCCAGGAACAGCGGGTAGAGCCGGGTCACCACGTAGATGCCGGCCGCCACCATGGTGGCCGCGTGGATCAGCGCGGAGATCGGGGTGGGACCGGCCATCGCGTCCGGCAGCCAGGTGTGCAGCGGGAACTGGGCGCTCTTGCCGGCCACCCCGGCCAGCAGCAGCAGGCCGGCCGCCGTAAGGGTGCCGGTGGAGTAGTCGTGCGCCAGCACGTCGGCGATCCGGAAGCTGCCGGCGCCCACGCCCAGCAGGGCGATGCCGAGCAGGAAGCCCACGTCGCCCACCCGGGTGACCAGGAACGCCTTCATCGCCGCGGCGGGCGCCTCGGGCAGCCGGCGGTCGTGGGCGATCAGCAGGTACGAGCAGAGGCCCATCACCTCCCAGCCGACCAGCAGCATGATCAGGTCGCCGGCCACCACCACCAGCAGCATGGCCGCGGTGAAGAGGCTGATCTGGGCGGCGTACGGGGCGTACCGGTGGTCGACGTCGTCGCCGTCCCGCTTGAGGTACGCCACCGAGTACACCTGGACGGCCAGCGCCACGGCCGACACCGCGACCGCGACCAGCGCGGCGGCCGGGTCGAGCCGGAGCCCGAGCCGCACGGTCAGCCCACCCAGGTCGACCCACCGCACCGCGGCGTCGACCGGTCCGGTGAGGGTGGCCAGCAGCCAGACCGACACCACCAGCGACACCGCCGCGCCGGCCACGCCGAGCGCGATCGGCACGGCCCGGGAACGGGCCGCCAGCGCGCCGGAGGGCAGGCCGCGGGGCGACGGCGGCAGCAGCAGCCCGACCAGGGCGACCCCGAACGGTACGGCCGGCAGCAGCGCGCCGAGCAGCACGGACCGGCTCACCGCGGCACCATCCCCGCAACGGCGGTGTCCGGACCCGCCGGCGCGGCATCCGGGTCGGACGCTTCGTCGTCCGGCGGCAGCCGCACCACGTCCTGCGCCGGACCGTCCAGGCGTACCGTGTCCAGGGCAACGTCCGCGCGCAGCCGGTAGAGCTGGAGCACGATCGCCAGCCCCACCCCGACCTCGGCGGCGGCCAGCACGATCACGAACAGCGTGAAGACCTGGCCGCCGGCCGGCACCGCGGTCCGGACCGTGGCGTCGGCGGTGACCAGGATCAGGTTGACCGCGTTGAGCATCAGCTCGACCGCCATCAGCAGCAGCACCGCGTTGCGCCGGCGCAGCACGCCGTACGAGCCGAGCCCGAACAGCGCCGCCGCGGTGACGTACGGGATGACCGGCCTCACCGGCGGCCGCCGATCTCGGGCCGGGACACCACGATCGCGCCCACCAGCGCGGCCAGCAGCAGGATGGACAGCGCCTCGAACGGCAGCACCCAGCCGCGGAAGATCTCCGCGCCCAGCCGCTCCGCGGTGCCGGCCGGCGGTGTCGGGACGGCGGTCCACCGGTACGCGTCGACAAGCAGCACGGCCAGGCCGAGCCCGACCCCGCCGCCGACCAGGCCGGCCGCCCACCCGGGCCGGTCGTGCTCGGGCGAGGCGCCGATCGGTGCCCGGGTGAGCATGGCGGCGAACAGCAACAGCACCACGATCGCGCCCACGTAGATGAGGATCTGCACCCAGGCCACCAGTTCCGCGCCGAGCACCAGGTAGAGCCCGGCGACCGCCCCGAGACAGACCACCAGGTGCAGCCCGGCCCGGACCAGGTGCCGGCTGCTCACCACCAGGGCACCGGCGCCGGTCGCCACCAGGCCGAGGGCCAGCAGCAGCACATCCACGCCGGTCATCCGGCCGCGCCTTCGCCGGCGCCTCCCGGCGGCGGTACACCCCGCCCGGCCGGGGTGGAGGCCCGGCGCGCGGCGGCGGTCTCCTCCTTGGCCGGCTCGCCGTTGCGGTCGTGCGCGGGCGGCGGCGGCACGGTCGCCATCCACTCGCCCAGGTGCTCCCTGTCGTGCAGCAGATCGCGGATGTCGTACTCGGCGTACTCGAACTCCGGCGACCAGTGGAGCGCGTCGAACGGGCAGACCTCGATGCAGATGCCGCAGTACATGCAGAGCGAGAAGTCGATGTCGAACCGGTCCAGCACGTTGCGCTGCCGGGGCCGGGCCGCGCCGGGGACCTCGACCTCCTCCTTGTGCGAGTCGATGTAGATGCACCAGTCGGGGCACTCGCGGGCGCACAGCATGCAGACCGTGCAGTTCTCCTCCAGCAACGCGATCACACCCCGGGACCGGGGCGGCAGCTCGGGCTGCACGTCCGGGTACTGCTGGGTGTGCGATCGCCGGGTCATCGTCCTGAGGGTGATCGCCAACCCCTTCGCGAGTCCCTCTCCCGGCACGCCCATGCCGTTCATCCTGCCCTCTTCGAGCGGCGCGCGCGACCACCCCCCACCCGGATCCACCAGACCATCGCCGGTGGACCTGCCCATCGCCCGGATCACGCCGCGGGGATGTGGGACGCCGGGCGGGGATCGGTCACATTTTTCGCGGCCATACCTGAGGGTCATTTTTATGACCCTCAGGTATGGCGGTCAAAAGTTTTGTCGCGACCATTGGGGTCACCGTGCGTGATGCCGCGATCGAGTCGGCGGCTCGGCCGGCGTCCGAATCCGAGGCCGGCGCCGCGCGGCGCCGGCACGATCACCAGATCAGCCGGACCGCCGCGGTGAGCACGAGCTGGGCCAGCGCCAGTGGCACGAGGACCAGCCAGCACAGCCGCTGGAGCTGATCCTCGCGCAGCCGGGGGTAGGAGACCCGGAACCAGATCACCACGAACGCCACCGCGAACAACTTGAGCAGCGTCCACAGCCAACCGAGGTACTCGTCGCCGAACGGCCCGCGCCAACCGCCCAGGAACAGCACGGTGGTGAGCGCCGCGATCACCACGATCCCGACGTACTCGGCGAGCAGGAAGAACGCGAACCGCAGGCCGGTGTACTCGGTGAGGTAGCCGAAGACCAGCTCGGAGTCGGCGATCGGCATGTCGAACGGCGGGCGGCGGATCTCCGCGAGCCCGGCCACGAAGAAGACCGCCAGCGCGGGCGCCTGCCACAGCAGCCACCAGGGCCGCCACGCCTCGACGATGCCGGGCAGGCTGAGCGTGCCGGCGGCCATCGCCACGCTGGCCGCGGCGAGCACCAGCGGCAGCTCGTAGCCGAGCAGTTGGGCCGCCCCGCGCAGGCCGCCGAGCAGGCTGTACTTGTTGGCCGACGCCCAGGCCGACATCAGCACCGCGACCACGCCGATGCCCACCACGGCGAGCACGAAGAACAGCCCCACGTCCAGCGGCTGCGCGACCAGGCCGTGCGGGCCGAGCGGGATCACCAGCAGCGCCAGCAGGTACGGCAGCAGCGCGATCACCGGCGCCAGCCGGAACACCGGCCGGTCCGCGCCGCTGGGCGTCACGTCCTCCTTCTGCACGAACTTCACGCCGTCGGCGATGAGCTGCGCCCAGCCGTGGAACGCGCCCGCGTACATCGGGCCGAGCCGGCCCTGCATGTGCGCCATCACCTTGTGTTCGGCCTGCCCCACCACCAGCGGCAGGGTCAGGAATGCCGCCAGCACGCACACGACCCGCAGGACCAGCTCCAGCCAGACCGGCATCAGGCGCCCTCCTCACCGTCGTGCGGGCCGTCCGCCGGTTCCGCCGGAGCGGCGCCGGGCCGCGCCGAACCGTCCGGCCGCGCGGGGCTCGCCGAGCCGTCCGGCCGCGCCGACCGGCTCGGGCGGTCCGGTCGCGCCGGTCGGGCCGTTCCCGGGCGTCGGGCCGGACCGGCGGGCGCGGCCGCCGCGAGTCCCCACTGCCCCGGAGCCGGTACCCCGGGCGGGCGCATCGGCTGCCGGCGGGCCGCCCCGGACTCCGACTCGCCCGGCTCCTTCGCCCCCGGCCAGGGCTTGGCCACCCGCGAGGCCAGCACGAACTCCTTGCGCAGCGGGTGGCCCTCGAACTCCGGCGGCAGCAGCAACGGCGCGAGGCCGTCCCGGCCGGTGAAGCCGATCCCGAACATCTCGTGCGTCTCCCGCTCGTGCCAGTCGGCACCCGGATAGATGTCCCGCACCGACGGCAGTTCGGGCGCGTCGCGCGGGACCCGGGCGCGGACCAGCGCGCCGTGCCGGTGCCGGGTCGACCACAGGTGGGCGACCACGTCGAAGCCGTCGGTCAGCTCGTCCACCGCCGACAGCCAGTCGAAAAAGTCGAAGGCCAGCTCCGGGTCGTCCCGGGCGGCAAGCACCGCCTCCCGCCAGCGCTGCGCCGGTACGTCCACGGTGGCCCGCGCGTACGCCTGACCGCCGGAGACCCCGCCGCGGACCGTACCCTCGGGCGCGGAGCCGGCGCCGTCGACGAGCAGTTCCACCAGCCGGGCGCCGATCTCCTCCGGAGTCATGTGCCGATCCTAGGGCGTGTCGGGAACGCCGACCCGCACCGAAGTGGCGCCGGGACGCGTGAAACCCCGCAGCCCGGGAAAGGTGAGCCCGTGCGCGCCATCACCATCGTCCCGGGCACGGCCGGTTCGTTACGGCTGGACGCCGACTTCCCCGAACCTCCACACCGGGAGGGCGCGGTGCTCGTCGAGGCACTCGCCCTGGGAATCTGCGGCACCGACCACGAGATCATCGAGGGCAGGTACGGCGAGGCCCAGCCGGGCAGCGACGTACTCGTGCTCGGTCACGAGTCGCTGGGACGGGTGCTGGAGGACCCGACCGGGACCCTGCGCCCGGGTGACCTGGTGGCCGGGATCGTCCGCCATGCCGACCCGCTGCCCTGCCCCAACTGCGCCGTCGGCGAGTGGGACATGTGCCGCAACGACCGGTACACCGAACACGGCATCAAGGGGCTGCCCGGCTTCGGCCGCGACCGGTGGCGGATCGAGCCGTCCTGCGCCGTACGGCTGGACCCGTCGTTGGCCCGGATCGGCGTGCTGCTCGAACCGGCCAGCGTGGTGGCCAAGGCGTGGGAGCACATCGAGCGCATCGGCCGGCGGGCGGCCTGGGACCCGCGGACCGTGCTGGTCACCGGGGCCGGGCCGATCGGCCTGCTGGCGGCGTTGCTGGCCGCGCAGCGCAGCCTGGACGTGCACGTGCTGGACCTGGTCACCGAGGGTCCGAAGCCGGCGCTGGTGCAGGCGCTCGGCGGGTCCTACCACGCCGGCACCGTCGCCGACCTCGACTTCGAGCCGGACATCGTGATCGAGTGCACCGGCGCGCCGTCGGTGGTGCTGGACGCGATGTGCCGGGCCGGCAACAACGGCATCGTCTGCCTGACCGGCGTGTCCAGCGGCGGCCGCAGCATCGACTTCGACGCCGGGGCGCTGAACCGGGCGCTGGTGCTGGAGAACAACGTGGTGTTCGGCTCGGTCAACGCCAACCGGCGGCACTGGCAGCTGGCCGCCGAGGCGCTGGCGAGGGCCGACCCGGAATGGCTGTCGTCGCTGATCACCCGCCGCGTACCGGTCGACCGGTACGAAGAGGCGTTCGCCGCCTCGGGTGGGGAGATCAAGGTCGTACTCGAATTCGCGAGCTGACCGGCCGTTCCGGCCGGCGCGCCGCGGCCGTGGTCGTGGTCGTGGTCGCCGTCGCGGTCGCGGCTGTGGCCGCGGCCGTGGCCGTGGCCGTGGTCAGTCGGGCGGCCGGACCAGCGGAGCGGTGAGCGCGTCGGGGCGGGATACGCCGCCGAGTCCGGACCGCTCGCCGGCGATCTTCTCCTGCAACCGCAGGATGCCGTGCAGCAGCGCCTCCGGCCGGGGCGGGCAGCCGGGGACGTACACGTCGACCGGGATGATCTGGTCCACGCCCTTGGTGACCGAGTACGAGTCCCAGTAGGGGCCGCCGCAGTTCGAGCAGGCGCCGAAGGAGATCACGTACTTCGGCTCCGGCATCTGGTCGTACAGCCGCTTGATGGCCGGGGCCATCTTGTCGGTGACCGTTCCGGACACCACCATCAGGTCGGCCTGCCGCGGACCGTGCGCGAACGGGATCACCCCGAGCCGGATGAAGTCGTGCCGGCCCATGCTGGTGGCGATGAACTCGATGGCGCAGCAGGCCAGGCCGAAGTTGAACACCCAGAGCGAATAGCGCCGCCCCCAGTTCAACACGAACCGGATCGGCTCGCCGAGCACCTGCGGCAGCTGCACGGCCACTCCCTCCCGCTGTTCCCGATTCGACCCTAACCCACCGCGGTTGTTCGCCGATCGACGCAACGTACGCCGCCGGCCGGACCGTTTCTCCGGCGGGCTGGGCACGCCCGACGGTGGCGACTGGTCGGCCTGCTGGCAGGGGCGGCCCGCCGACCCGTACCCCGCGCAGACCTGTCTGCTGCCCGGGATCGCCGCCGGCGAACAGCGGACGTACACGTTCGGTTTCCGCCGCGCGGCGGAGTCCACCGACGGCGACCCGTCGTCGTCGGTGCTGCGACTGGACCGGTACAACGAACAGGACGAGCCCTGGCCGGATCTGCACCCCGCGGACAACGAATACGAATTCCGCATCCGGTACGCCTGATCGACTACCCGGTGCGCGCGGCGGCCGTCCGGATCTCCACCAGCCCTCCCCGGATCTCCACCAGCCCGCCCCAAGTCGCCCATGGTTCGCTGGGATCGTCACCCACGGCGGGGCCCGCCGGCCAACCGATTAGGGTCTGTGACAGTCACGGCGACCGGAGAGGAGCCCGGAACGTGCCCAGATCCGTCCGGGTGACCACCAGGAACGCCAGCTTCCAGCAGTGGCAGGCGCTGCTGGCCAACCGGACGAAGCGGCACCGGGCCGGGGAGTTCCTGGTCCAGGGCGTACGGCCGATCACGCTCGCCGTCGAGCACGGCTGGCCCGTCTCGGCGCTGCTGCACGACGGGACCGGGCCGCTGTCCGGCTGGGCTCGCGAGGTCATCGACCGGGTCCCGGACGCCACCCGGGTCGCCATGGACCGGGAGTTGCTGGCCGAGTTGGGCGGCAAGTCGGACACCGCCCCGGAACTGGTGGCCGTGGTCCGGACGCCCGCCGACCGGCTCGACCGGATATCCGTGGCACCGGATTCCCTGGTGCTGGTCTTCGACCGCCCCACGGCGCCGGGAAACATCGGCACGGTGGTCCGGTCCGCCGACGCGTTCGGCGCCGCGGGCGTGGTGGTGACCGGGCACGCCGCCGACCCGTACGACCCGAAGGCCGTACGGGCGAGCACCGGTTCGCTGTTCGCCGTGCCCACGGTGCGGGCCGGCGGCCACCAGGAAGTGCTCGACTGGATCGACCGGCTGCGCCGGCGGGGCGTACCGCTGCGGATCGTCGGCACGGACGAGCACGGCGACACCGACGTGGCGGACGAGGACCTGACCGGCCCGGTGGCGATCCTGATCGGCAACGAGACGCGCGGCCTGAGCGCCGCGTGGCGGGACGCCTGCGACCGGATGGTGCGCATCCCGATGACCGGCGCGGCGAGTTCGCTGAACGCCGCGACGGCCGGGTCCGTCCTGCTCTACGAGACCGCCCGGCAGCGCCGGCGCGCGGTCGCCGGGCCGGCGGCGCGCTCCGGGGCTACCAGGACGGGGTCTGCAACAGGCTGAGGAACTCCACCAGCAGCCGCTCGCGCAGCGCCGCGGGAGCGGCGCCGAGCAGCGTGTTGACAAGCGCCATCCGGTTCGTGTCGATGCCCGGGCCGGCCGGGTCCAGGCCGAGGCCCGCCACCAGGCCGGCCATCAACTGCGGGGTCAGGTCCTCCGGGCGCAGCGACCCGGCCAGCGCCAGCAGTTCGGCCGGCAGCCGCACCGGGCCGGCGGCCCGGGTGGCGCCGACCGCGTCGCGCAGCGCCGGCCCGAAGTCGGCGGCGCCCGCGGCGGCGCCGGCCGTCACGCTCAGGTGCAGGCTGGGCGGTATCTCCCCGTACCGGTGCTGGGGCTGGACGTGCCAGCCCCGCCCGGCCAGTTCGTCGGCGAGCACGAAGACGTCCAGTTCAGGGTCGTCCGCGACGAAGCAGACCACGGTGGCCGCCGGGTCGGCCAGCAGCCGCAACCCGGGTACGTCGCGGACGGCGGCGCAGATGTCGCGGACCGCCGAGCGGGTGCGCTCGGCCAGCGCGAGGTACCCGGCGTCGCCCAGGTGCCGCAGCGTGGCCAGTGCGGCGGCGATCGGCCCGCCGGAGCGGGTGGACGAGATCACCGGGTTGACCAGCGGGTATCCGGGCCAGTCGGCGTACCCGAAGTACTGCGGCCGGCGCAGTTGCGCGTCCCGGTGCAGCAGTACGGAGACGCCCTTCGGGCAGTACGCGTACTTGTGCAGGTCCACCGAGACCGACGTGACGCCGGGCACCGCGAAGTCGAACTCGGGCACCGGCACGCCGAGCCGGCGCAGCCAGGGCAGCGACCAGCCGCCGAAGCAGGCGTCCACGTGGCACCGCACGCCGGCCTCGGCCGCCGCGGCGGCGATCGGCGCCACCGGGTCGACGACGCCGTGCGCGTACGCCGGCGCCGAGCAGACCACCAGCACGGTCTCCGGCCGGATCGCCCGGGCGATGTCCTCGGGCGCCGGCACCAGGGTCCGCGGTGAGATCGGCACGGTGTCCAGGGTCAGCCCGAGGTAGTGCGCCGCCTTGGCGAAGGCGGCGTGCGCGCTGGCCGGGGCGACCAGCCGGGGCGCCGTGATGTCCGGCCGGGCGTCCCGGGCGGCCTTGACGGCCAGGATGATCGACTCCGTGCCGCCGCTGGTGACGCTGCCCACCACGTCCGGGGCGGCGGTGCCGGGGCCGGCGCCCAGCACCCGGGCCGCCGCGGCGACCAGGGCGTTCTCCATCGCCAGCAGGGACGGGAACGCGGTCGGGTCCAACCCGTTGACGTGCGCCGAGCGCGCGTACGCGGCGGCGGCCAGCTCGTCCAGCCCGGGTACCGCGGACTCGAAGACGTACGCGAACAGCCGGCCGCCGGTGGTCGGCAGGTCGGCGCCGCGCAGTTCGTCCAGTTCCGCGAGCACCCGTTCGGCCGGTACGCCCCGGCTCGGCAACGCCTCGATCACCCTCGGTCCTCCCCTTTCCCGTCGATCATGATGAGTTGTTCGCGGTACCCGCGCATCAGCACCAGCGCCCCGCCGACCAGCAGCGCGGGCAGCACCGTGAAGCCGAGCAGGATGCCCAGCCGGGCCGAGTCGGGCTGGACGGCCGCACCGGTGCGGGACGGGACGTACCCGCAGATCTGCAACACCAGCCCGAAGATGCCCGGTCCGAGGGCCAGGCCGAGGGTTTCGCCCGCGGTCCACAGCCCGGTGAAGACGCCCGCCTGGCGCCGGCCGGTGCGCACGGTGTCGTACGCGATGCAGTCCGGCAGCATGGCCAGCGCGAAGACCTGCTGCCCGGCGTACCCGGCGCCGATCAGCGCGACCAGCGGATAGCAGGCGACGGCCGGCAGCGCGGGCGCGGCGACCAGGCCGAGCGCCCCCACGGCGAACAGCAGCGACGCGACGACGAAGGCGCGCGGCTTGCCCAGCCGCCGGCCCAGCGGGGTCCACGCCGGCATGACCAGCAGCGCCGGCCCGACGAAGCACGCGAACAGCAGCGTCGGCCCGGTCTGCGGGTCGTTCAGCACCTGCGCGGCGAAGTACGTCACCCCGGCCAGCACGGTGGCGATACCGGCGGCCTGGATCACGAAGCAGAGCAGCAGCGCGCGGAACGGCCCGTTGCCGGCCGCGACCGCGAGTTGGGCGCGCAGGCTCGGTTCGCTCTGTTCCACCGGGCCGGCCGGGCCGGCGGTGCCGAGGAACGTGCCGATGGTGCCGACCACCATCAGGGTCGCCACGAAGACGCCCATCCAGCGGTGTCCGGGGATGCCGCCGCCGGTGGCGGTGACGACCAGCGGGGCGAGGGCGCCGGAGACCAGGATGGCCAGCGCGAGCACGGCGATGCGCCAGCTCAACAGCCGGGTGCGCTCGGTGTAGTCGGCGGTCAGTTCGGCCGGCATCGCCACGTAGGGCACCTGGAAGAACGCGTACGCGGTGGCCGCGGCGAGGAAGGCGGCTGCGACGTAGCCGCCGGCCGCGGCCCCGGACCGGGCGGGCGCGGCGAACATGGCGGCGAACAGCACGGCCAGGGTGAGGCCACCGACCAGCAGGTACGGGCGGCGGGCGCCCCAGCGGGACCGGGTGCGGTCGGAGATGCGTCCGGCGACCGGGTTGACCAGCACGTCCCAGCCCTTGGGCAGCAGGACCAGCACGGCCGCGATCCCGGCGGCGATGCCGAGCGAGTCAGTCAGGTACGGCAGCAGCAACAGCCCCGGCACGGTACCGAAGGCCCCGGTGACCAGCGATCCCGCGGCGTACCCGGCGACCACCCGACGCGGCAGGGTGGGCGCCGGACGCGACGCGGATACCAGGGGTGCGGTCATGAAACCGAATGTTAATCATGTTCTTCGCCGGTCGGCTCATCCGAAGATCCAGGCGTCCAGCCGGCGCGGGCCATGTCGACCCGGTCCCCGCGCAACGGCGTCCCCTCGGCCAGCAGCAGCCGGCGCGCCCGCCCCTCGTGCCCCGGCGGCAGCCGTCCGGCCGAGTTGACCACCCGGTGCCAGGGCACCCCGCCGCCGTGCCGGGCCATGATCGTGCCGACCAGCCGGGCGGACTCCCGACCGGACCGCTCGGCCAGCGCGTCGGCGACCGCGCCGTAGGACATCACCCGACCCGGCGGGATGCGCTCGACCAGGCCGAGCACCTCCTCGACGTACTCCTGCGGTGTCACCTGGAGCACGATATGGGAACCGACGGGAACGCGCCGAGCCCGGCGTACCAGAATGGGCCGGTGCGTGACCTGGTGACCAGCGCCCGCCGGATCGTCGTCAAGGTGGGCTCGTCCTCGCTGACCGCCACCGGCGGCGGCCTCGACGCCGGCCTGGTGGACGACCTCACGGCCGCGCTGGCCGGGGCGCGGGCCAGGGGTGCCGAGATCGTGCTGGTCTCCTCCGGCGCCATCGCCGCCGGCCTGGCGCCGCTGGGCATGGCCCGCCGGCCGCGGGACCTGGCCAGCCAGCAGGCCGCGGCCAGCGTCGGCCAGGGCCTGCTGATCGGCCGGTACGCGGACAGCTTCGCCCGGTACGGGCACCGGGTCGGTCAGGTGCTGCTCACGGTCGACGACGTGACCCGGCGGGCGCACTACCGCAACGCCTACCGCACCCTGCGCAAGCTGCTCGATCTCGGCGCGGTGCCGATCGTCAACGAGAACGACACGGTGGCCACCGACGAGATCCGGTTCGGCGACAACGACCGGCTCGCCGCCCTGGTGGCGGCGCTCGTCCAGGCCGACCTGCTGGTGCTGCTCTCCGACGTGGACGCGTTGTGGACCGGCGACCCGGCCTGGCCGGACAGCCGACGGATCGCCGAGGTGCACGCCGAGGCGGACCTGGCCGAGGTACGCATCGGCGGCACCGGCCGGGCCGGGGTGGGCACCGGCGGGATGGTCACCAAGGTGGAGGCGGCCCGGATCGCGACCGGTTTCGGCATCCCGGTCGTGCTCACGGCGGCGCCGCTGGCGGCGGCCGCGCTCTCCGGCGAGCCCGTCGGCACCCTGTTCCACCCGGCCGGCCGCCGGCCGGCGGCCCGGCTGTTCTGGCTGGCCCACGCCACCTCGCCGCGCGGCCGGCTGCACCTGGACCCCGGCGCCGTGCAGGCGGTGGTGGGCCGGCGCAAGTCGCTGCTGCCGGCCGGCATCACGGCGGTGGACGGCGCGTTCACCGCCGGGGATCCGGTCGACCTGGTGGACTCCTCGGGCGCCCCGGTGGCCCGCGGGCTGGTGAACTACGACGCGGTTGAGCTGCCCGGACTGCTCGGCCGGTCCACCCCGGAACTGGCCGCCACCCTCGGCCCCGGCTACGAGCGCGAGGTCGTGCACCGCGACGACCTGGTTCTGCTGTAGCCGGCCGGTTCCGCTGTGGCCGGCGCCCCGTCCTGCGCCGGCCGGGATTGCCCGGTCCCGCGCCGGCCGGCGCTCAGTCCTCGCTCCGCGGGCCGAGCAGGCGGATCTCCTCGATGTCCAACGCCGCCTGGATCTCCCGCAGCACCGCGTCGTCGATCTCGTTCGCGTCCCGCATCCGGGTGATCTCCCGACGCTTGCGTTCGAGCGCGGCGAGCCGCAACTGCCGAGCCTCCTGGTCGCGGGTGCGCGCCTCGTCGTCGTCCTCGGCACCGCGGGCCTTGCCCAGGCTGTGCTCGTACTCCCGCCGGATCCCCGCACCCACCTCCGCCGAGACGCCCGTCTCGGCGATGACCTCCGGCAGCGCGGCCAGGCTGACCTCGGCGGCCCGCAACCTGGCCCGGCGCACCTGCTCGGCCCGCCGGGGATCGGCGCCCAGCCCCGCCCAGCTGGTCACCGCGGGCAGGGTGGTGCCCTGCACCAGGATGGTCGACAGGATCACCACGGCCGTCACGAAGATGACCAGATCACGATCGTGTACCGGGGCGCCGTCGCGCATGGTCGTCGGCACCGCGAGCGCCGCGGCCAGCGACACCGCGCCGCGGAAGGCCACCCAGCCGGCCGCGGTACGGACCCGCCAGCTCGGCCGGGGTGCGGCCCCGCGCATCAACCCGATCGGGTACGCCGAGACGTGCACCCAGACCAACCGGGTCGCGATCACCACGCCGGCCACCACGAACGCCATGATCAGCGCCCGGGCGAGCGAGATGCTGGTGACCCCGCGCACCACCCGCGGGATCTGGAGGCCCAGCAGCACGAACAGGCCACCGTTGATCAGAAAGGTGGACAGCTCCCAGAAGTCCAGGATCAGCACCCGGGACGGGGCGCGGATCACCCGTGGACTCGCGTACGACACCACCACGCCGGAGACCACCACCGCCAGCACGCCGCTGGCGTGTATCAACTCGGCGACCAGGAACGCGGTGAACGGCGTGAGCACGCTCAACGCCCCCTCCGGAAGCGGATCGTCCAGGTGCCGCCGCAGCAGCACCGCGATCCCGGCCACCAGCAGGCCGGCGGCCACCCCACCGGCGAACGACCCGGCGAACCGGCCGGCGTACCCGAGCACGCCGGGCTCCGCACCGCCGACGACCAGGGCCACCGAGACGGAGAAGACCGTCAGGGCGGTACCGTCGTTGATCAGGCTCTCCGCGCGCAGGATGGTGAGGAAGCGGCCGGGCAGCCGCTTCGCCAGGCCGGCCACCGCCGCCGCGTCGGTGGGTGCGAGCACCGCGCCCAGCACCTGAGCGGTGGCCGGTGGGACTCCGAACGCCCGGGCGGTCAGCGCCACGGTCACCGTCGTCAGGATCACCAGGGCCACCGCCAGCCCGGCGATGATCAGCAGGTTGGCCCGGATCTCCCGGATGCTCGTGTACAGCGATTCCCGGTACAGGATGGCCGGCAGGAACAGCAGCAGCACCACCTCGGGGTTGAGCACCACGTCCGACAGCGGCGGCGTCAGCCCGATCAGCGCCCCGATGCTGATCAGCAGCACCGGCGGGGCCACCCGGTAGCGACCACCGATCGAGGTGCCCACCAGCACCGCCGTGGCCAGCACGACCACCAGCACAAGGCCCTTCACCGCCCACCCCCGGTTTCGAGGATGGACCATCCCGGTCGGTCCGCGGGCCAGCTTCGCCGGACCTACCCGGGCCGGCCAGCGGTTCCCGCCTCAGCGGCGCCCGCCTCAGCGGCAGCCGCGGATCGCCGCCAGGGCGGTGTGTACGGCGAAGCGGTCGCCGTCGTCGTTGTCCCAGCCGCCGTCGCTGCGCTGGGTGTCGGCCAGCCGGCGCCGCGCGGCGACGATGAACCGGTCGTCGATCGGGACGTCCACCCGGCGCAGCGCGGCGGTCAGCCAGGCGAGTTCGGCGGCGGACAGGTCGCGCAGGCGGTTCAGCAGCACCGACTCGATGCGCGCCCAGGGCTGGAACATCTGCTGCCGGTAGAGCACGGCCGCGGCCAGCCCGCCGGCGATCAGGTACGACGGCCAGGTGCCGTCCGGGCGCAGCCGGTCGGCGATGGCCTGGGCGCCGCCGTGCACCACCCCGGCGTACACGCCGCCGACCCGGTGGTCCAGCGGCCCGGCGGCACGGGCGTCGAGGCCGGCCACGGTGAGCCAGAAGACGGCGTTGGCGGTCAGGTAGTACGCGGCGTCCGGGTCGCCCGGCGTCGCCCACGGCGGGGCCACGTCGGCAAGCGCCGGGTTCTCCTCCCAGGTGCCGTCCGGCTGCTGCCGGACGGCGAGCCAGTCCAGGGCACGCCGGGCGGCCGGCCGGCCGAGGGCGCCCAGGTCGTCCAGTTCGCCGAGCCGGAAACAGGTCGCGTCGACCGAGGGGATCTCGCCGGCCCAGACCGCCGGCCAGCCGCCGTCGGCGGTCTGGCCGATCTCCGCGTTCTCCAGGATCTCCGGAGGTACCTCGGCACCGGTGCGCAACCGGTGCAGGCGGGCCCGTTCCACGGGGTCGCCGTGCGCGACGACGAACCCGACGGCCGCCTCCATGTCAATCACGCCGGACAGGCTACTGGCCGGTCGGCCGTTCCGCCTCGGTAGCTCGGCCGGGGGTGGGCTGGCCAACGGCCTGATCAAGAACTGTCGACAAGGGCCCCTTCCCATGCCGGAAGCGATGGAAAGGGGCCGTCGTCGGTATCAGGGACCGCTCAGTACTCGGGAAGGGAGGGATCGATCTGCTTGATCCAGGAGAGCACGCCGCCCTGCACGTGCACGGCGTTGCCGAAGCCGGCGGCCTTGAGCGCGGCGAGCGCCTCGGCCGACCGGACACCCGACTTGCAGTGCAGCACGATCTGCCTGTCCTGGGGCAGCCGGGACAGCGCCTCGCCGGAGAGGATGTCGCCCTTGGGGATCAGCGTCGAGCCGGGGATGCGCACGATCTCGTACTCGGCCGGCTCCCGGACGTCCACCAGCAGGAAGTCCTTGCCGGCGTCCTGCCACTCCTTCAGCTCCCGGGCGGTGATCGTCGAGCCGAGCGTCGCCTCCTGCGCCTCGGTCGACACGGCGCCGCAGAAGTCCTCGTAGTCCTCCAGCAGGTCGGTCACGGTCGGGTTCTCCCCGCAGAGCACGCACTGCGGATCCTTCCGGACCTTGATCTTGCGGTACGTCATCTCCAGCGCGTCGTACACCATCAGTCCGCCGACCAGCGGCTCGCCGATGCCGGTGAGCAGCTTGATCGCCTCGGTGACCTGGATCGAGCCGATCGACGCGCAGAGCACGCCGAGCACGCCGCCCTCGGCGCACGAGGGCACCATGCCCGGCGGCGGCGGCTCCGGGTAGAGGCAGCGGTAGCAGGGGCCGTGCTCGGCCCAGAACACCGACGCCTGGCCGTCGAACCGGTAGATCGAGCCCCAGACGTACGGCTTGCCCAGCAGCACCGCCGCGTCGTTGACCATGTACCGGGTGGCGAAGTTGTCCGTGCCGTCGACGATCAGGTCGTACCCGCCGAAGATCTCCCGGACGTTCTCGCGGTCCAGCGCCGTGTTGTGGATGATCACGTTGACCAGCGGGTTGATCTCCCGGATGGTGGCCGCCGCGGACTCGGCCTTGGGCCGCCCGACGTCGGACTGGCCGTGGATGACCTGGCGTTGCAGGTTCGACTCGTCCACGGTGTCGAAGTCGATGATGCCGAGCGTGCCGACTCCGGCGGCGGCGAGGTACATCAGGGCCGGCGAGCCGAGCCCACCGGCGCCGACACAGAGCACCCGGGCGTTCTTGAGCCGCTTCTGCCCCTCCACCCCGACATCCGGGATGATCAGGTGGCGCGAGTAGCGGCGGATCTCGTCTACGGTCAGCTCGGCGGCGGGCTCGACGAGCGGTGGCAGCGACACGATGGGCTCCGATCGACGACAGTGTGCGGCGCCATTGTTGCTCGCGCCGCGACCGCACGGCCATGAGCGGGAACACCTGCCCGGATTCCGGGAGCGGGAATATCACCGGCGCGGCGCGGCAACCGCGGGCCCGGATCGTCCGGCCCACCCCTCGCCCGGAACACCCGTCGCCCGGCCCACCCCTCGCCCGGCCCACCCCTCGCCCGGAACACCCGTCGCCCGGCTCAGCCCCAGGAAACCGGGCTGCCCGCGTACCGCCGGCCGTCCAGGTACGGCCAGGCGTTCGCGACGCAGCCCACCAGGCCGTACGTCTGCTGCTGCATGACCGGCGCGGGGGCGCCCGGACCGGGGCACGCCTCGTGGCCCAGCCCCAGTTCGTGACCGACCTCATGGTTCACCGCGTACGCCTGGTAGACCGCGAGCGGCGCGCCGTACCCGGGTACCGCGCCCAGCCAGCGGCTGAGGTTGATGATGACCCGTCCGGGCAGCCGGCACGAGGTGAACTTCTCGGTGCTCAGGCCGCCCTCGGCGCACATGAGTTCGGAGGTCGCGGCGGTGGCCAGGTAGATGGTGAAGTCGGCCTGCACCGCCCCGGGCACCCGCTGGAACCGCACATCCCCACCCGCGATCCAGCTCCGCGGGTCGCCGAGAATGCCGTCCACCGCCTCGGCGAAGTCCTCCGGATGCTGACCCACCTGCTGTTCCACCGCCACGTGGAAGGTGTGCAGCGTGCCGGCGGCGCCGAGCAGTTCGCCGCCGGTCGGCGCGTACGCGAAGGTGCCGGGACCGGTGGGCGGAGCCGGCGGCTCCGCCTCCTCCGGCGCGTTCTCCACCGGGCCGCCCGGCCGCTGCCCCGGGTCGGAGGCGGCGGGCACCGGGGTGACGGCTATCCCGGCGGCCCCGTCGGGCCGGTCGGCGCCCTCCGGCGCGGCCGCTGGCGGCGGGTCGCCCGCGGGCGACCCGGAGAGCACCGCCGCCACGGCCCGGTCCACCCCGACGAGCGCGGCCGCCAGCGCCAGGAGCAGCAGCACGGTACGCCGTCGGCGGCGCCACATCCGTCGGCGACGGCGGTCGGCAGCGGCCGGAGGGCTGTTCGGGGTCCGCATGAACCCCAGAGTTGCACCAGTTGCCCGGATTTGTGGCTAAAGAACCGATCCATCATCCAGGGCGGGAACCGTGGCGACACCGGCCGGCGAACGCGCCTCGTCCAGCAACCCGATCACCGACCGGGCCACCGTGCGCGGGACCTCCAACTGCGCCACGTGCCCCACCCCGTCCAGCATCAACAGCCGGCTGTCCGGGATCGCCCGCGCCACCTGAGGGGCCACCCGGACGTCCACCAGGCGGTCCTGCCGGCCGGCGACGACAAGCGTGGGCGCGCTCACCAGCCGCGCGAGCCGCCACAACGAGCCGGAACCCGGCAGGTACGCGCGCAGGAAGCTGGACACCAGACCACGGAAGGTCCGCAGGTAGGCGTGCGCGTAGTGGTCCTCGGTGTACCGGATCCGGATCTCCTCGACCGCCTCCTGCCGGCGCTGCTCGCAGATCCGGCTCAGATCCGCCACGCAGGCCGACAGGACCTGCTCCGCCATCTCCTCCGGGGCGAGTTGGGTGAGATAGCGGGCGGTCAGCCGTTCCCCGCCCGGAATCGCCAGCAGCGGCAGCATCCGGCCCTGCAACGACCGGCGCGGGTCCAGGAACGGCATGGCCGGCGAGATCAGGGTCAGGGTCCGGACCAGATCCGGCCGCAACCCGGCCACCCGTACGCAGATCGCGCCGCCGAGCGAGTTGCCGACCAGGTGCACCGGCCCCCGGCCGCTCTGTTCCAGGTACCGGACGACATGCCGGGCGAACGCCGGGATCGAGTAGCTCCGCCCGGGCTGGCTGCGGCCGAACCCGGGCAGGTCGAGCGCCTGCCCGTCCAGCCGGGCGGCGAGCAGGCCGGCCAGGTCCGTCCAGTTCTGCGAGGAACCGCCGAGGCCGTGCACGTACAGCGCCGGCTGCGCCGCGTCCGCGCTTGCCGGGGTCTCCCGCAGGTACGTCGCCAGCCCGCCGACCTCGACGTACCGGCCCGGCCAGGGCGGCGGCACCTCGCCCAGCGGGAACAGCTCGTCCGGCCCGAGGGAAGCGCGTTTCATGTTCTCCATGATGCCCGGAGCACGGCCGCGTCGGCCGGTCCGACCGGATCCGGCCGGACGCCGCCGGCTCGGGCCGGATCCCGCCGGCTCAGGCCAGCAGTGCCTCCAGCCGCCGGTTCACGGCGGCCAGCGTCGCCCGGACCATGGCCTGCCGGGGGTCACCGGACACCACGGCCGACCCGGCCAACTGCTCGACCCAGCCGTCGCAGACCAGGAAGACCACCACGGTCGCCACCTCGCAACCACCGAACGGCAGCACCGCGGCGTGCTCGACGAAGCAGCGGCCGTGGTCCGGGGTGCCGTCGGCGGACCGCAGCAGCTCGCCGATGGCCGAGGCCGCGGAGGCGGCGCAGAGCCGCAGCACGTAGCCGTCCACCGCGGGACCGGTGGTGACCCCGGTGGCGCGCTGTCGCGCGGCCGAGAGGCTCACCTCGACCGACGCCTCCAGCCCGAACGTGCTCACCTGGACGTGGTCGATGATCACCCGAGGTCCGGGCGGCCCGTCCGGGTTCAGCGGCCGGGACGGCGCCCGTTCCGTCGAGCTGAGCTGCTGCCCCGCGGCGTACGAGGTACCCGCCGGCACGCCGCCGGTGGCCTGCTCGTCGGTGCCCTGCGCGGACGGTTCGCCCACCGCGGCACGACCTCGCGGCGGCCCGCCCTGCCGGCGCCGGCGCGGCACCGCGGGTACCGAACCGGCCGGCAGGCCGCCACCCGGGGCGACCCCGGGCCGGCCGCCGGCTCCTTCGAAGCCGGCCTCCCCCGGGTCTCCCATCGCACCGCCGCTCGAACCGGCCCCCGCCCGGTGGCTCGGCGATGGGCCGGCGGCGACGGAGCCGGGCATCCCACCGGTGGTCGAACGCGGCATCCCGCCGGTGGCGGAGCGGGCCGGACCGCCCGCGGCGACACGGGAAACGCCGCCGCTCGCGGGCCGGGCCTGGCCACCGGCGGCGGGCCGGGCCGGGCCGGCGCCGGTCGGCCGGGCCTGGCCACCCGCGGCGGAACGGGCCGTGCCGCCGGCCGCCTCGGCCAGGCCGCGCCGGAAGCCCGCGGGCGGCTCCGAACCCTCCGCCACGGCTTCGCCGGACAGGTTCTGCGGTGCCGCGGCCAGGCCCATCCGCTCCTGGAGCAGCCGGGCGACCTGCCGGCTCACATCCGCCGGGTCCGCGCCGTCGGCCAGCTCCAGCCGGAGGCTGTGCGCCCCGGCCGGGGTGGTCCGCAACACGCCGTCGCGAACCCCGGGCACGTCCCGCACGGCCGCGAGAATGGCCTGTACGTCGAAGCCGTCCGGCCGTTCGTCCATCGGCGCCGTCGGCTCGTCCCGACGCAGGTGCGTCGCGATGCGAGCCAGCTCGGGCGTCTCGGCAGAGGGCTCCACGGTGGGCGGCTCCGGCACGGTGGGTACGTCGGGTTCGGCGGGGATCCGCTGGGGAAGCGTGTCACCCTTGGGCTCCGACCGCGGCTGCGGGGTCGGGTCCGACGCGGTCGTCTCACCGGGCTGGGACGGGCGGCCGGCGTCGGTTGACGGCGGCGGTCCGGCGTACCGCTGCGCGCCGTAGGGCGGCAGCGACGGCGGGTACGCCGGCAGGGCCGGCGCCGGAGGCGCCGGATAGTCGGGTGGGTCGACGCCCTGACCGGCCGGCTGGACCGGCCGGGCCGGGCGCTCGGCACCGAAGCCCGATTCGACGCCGACGGCCGGATCCGGCTCCTCGGCCGCCCGGCGGCGTCCCCCGGAGCGGACCGGGGCCAGGTAGCTCGATCGACCGCTGGCGGGGCTGACCGGCGGCCAGACCGGACTGTCGCCGGCCCGCCCGGACATGCCCGCCCCGGACGGCTCACCGGGATCGGGGATGCCGGGCCGGCGCCCGCCAGCGGAACGCCCGCCGGCCGGGAACTCGCCCGAACCGGCGATGTCCGGTCCCCGGTCCGGCTCGTCCAGCGGCGCGACCGTCCACGGTGGCCGCGCGCCGCCGGCGCCGGAGATCGGCCGGCTCGTACCGGCACCCGAGATCGGCCGGCTCGTGCCGGCGCCGGAGGTGGGTCGCTCGGCGTCCGGGGTCGACCGCTCGGCACCGCTGACCGGTCCACCCGCGCCGGAGACCGGTCCACCCGCGCCGGCCCCGGAGGTCGGCCGGCCGGCGCCGGCGCCGGAGATCGGCAGCACCGCCCCGGACGTCTCCCGCCACCCGCCGTCCAGATCCGGCGGGTCGTCGAACGGATCCCGGCCGCGTGCACCGTCGGCCGGTTCCCGCAACGAGGCCCACGGCGGTGCGGCCTCCTCCCGGCGCGCCGGGCGCGGCGCGGGCACGGCGGGCCGGGCGGACTCGGTGGAGTAGCCGGGCTGGGGACGGAAACCCGGCGGTGGTTCGACCCGCGACGGCCCGGCCTCGTCCCGATCGGCCTCCCGCCCGGGACGGCCCGACCAGGGCCCGGCCGCGTCGACCGGGTCGGCGCCGGGCGCGCCGCCGGAACGCCGGCCGGGATCGGTCAGCGCGGGCAGCTCACCGGTCGGCCGGCGCAGCGGCATGGGCTGGGTCGGCAACGAACTGGCCGGGACGGGCCGCCCCTGCTCGGGCGCCGGCCGCTGGGTCGGGAAGGCCAGCAGGTTCCGGCCGGGGCCGTCCGCCTCGGCGACGTACGCGGGCGGTGGCGCCGCGGACGAAGGCGTCGCGGACGAAGGCGTCGCGGACGAAGGCGCCGCGGGAAATGGCGCCGCGGACGAGGGCGCCGCGGAGATGGGCATGGCGGACGTCGGCGCCACGGGCGGGCGGAGCCCGGACAACGATCCGGCGAGGTGTTCCTCGGCGTAGCCGTTGACCGGCCGCTCGATGTCGGCCGGGTCGGGCGGCGGCTCGGGAGCCCAGCGGAACCGGGGGGCGTCGTCCCAGCCCGGGACCGCCGGATCGATCGGGGTGTGCCAGGACCCCGCACGGACGGGCTCCACCTGGTCCTCGTCCGCCGGCGGCATCGGCTCGACGGGCTCGGCCGGATACCCGCCGCGGCTGTCCCAGCCGGCGTCGGCCCAGGCCGCGCCGGCCGGCGCCCAGCCGTTTCCGGCCCGCGTCGGCTCGTCGCCGTGCCCCGTTTCCGGGCCGCGGTCTCCCGGCGTGGCAGCACCGGGCTGCCCAGATTCATCCACCGTGCGCTCCTTGGTCGCCCTCGCTGAGGCTACCGTGTGCTGACAGTGGCGATAAGTTACAGCGGCACGCCTTTTCAACAGTCGCGCGAAGGCATCGCCACCCGGCGACGGACCGGTGCCGGTGCGTGAGTTCGGAGGTACCCCATGACAGCTGCGGGCGGCGCACAGACGGCCGGACGCCCCACCCGCCTGCCCCGTTCGGCACGGCGCAAGCAGCTGCTGGCGGCGGCGCAGGAGGTGTTCGTCGCGCAGGGCTATCACGCGGCCGCGATGGACGATATCGCGGAGCGGGCCGGAGTCAGCAAACCGGTCCTCTACCAGCACTTCCCGGGCAAGATGGAGCTGTACCTGGCGTTGCTGGACACCCACTGCGAGGCCATCGTGGCGAAGGTCCGCGAGGCGATGGCGGGCACCTCGGACAACAAGGAGCGGGTCAAGGGGGCCATGCGCGCCTACTTCGACTTCGTCGACCACGAGAGCGAGGCGTTCCGCCTGGTCTTCGAGTCCGACCTGCGCAACGACACGGCGGTGCGGGAACGGGTGGACCGGGTGGAGCAGGGCTGCATCTCGGCGATCACCGACACCATCATGTCCGACACCGGGGTGAGCCGGTCCCGGGCCGAGCTGCTGGCCTCCGGGCTGGTCGGCGCCGCGGAGACCGCGGCCCAGTTCTGGTTGGCCAGTGGGCGCCGGGTGCCGAAGGCCGAGGCCGAGGCGCTGCTGGCCAGCCTGGCCTGGCGCGGCATCGGCAGCTTCCCGCTGCACGGCGAGCCGGCCTGACGGGTCCGGCCACTGATCGGATAGCCTTCGCACAGCGTACTTTCCTGGATGAGGAGGACCCGTGGAGGTCAAGATCGGCGTGCAGTACGCGCCGCGCGAGCTGGTCATGGAGAGCGCGCAGTCCCCGGCGGAGATCGAGCGGATCGTCACCGAGGCGATCGCCAGCGACGGCACCCTGTCGCTCACCGACGAGAAGGGCCGGCGGCTCATCGTTCCGGTGAGCAAGGTGGCGTACGTGGAGATCGCCGAGGCGTCGCCCCGGGCGGTCGGTTTCACCGTCCGCTGAGGCAGGCCGGCGCCGGCCGCCGAGCCTCGCCGTCGCCCAGCCACCCCGACCGTGAGTCATACGTCAGGTACCTCGACGGTCTCGTTTGAGGTACCTGACGTATGACCGGCCGGTACCGTCGCCCGGCCCAGCATCCGGTCGTTCCGTCCGGCAAGCCGCAGCACCGGACGTATTTCTCATCGACGGCCATCTGACCCGATCTGAGCAGCGGGAATGGCGTCCCGGGGCAACATCGTTGCGTCTCGGGTAGGATGCAGTAGTTGTCGTGGGCACCGAGGTGTTCCAGTTCCCGGTCCACGACGCGCGTGCGGCCCGGTCCGACCCCGTCAAGGAGGCGGACCGTGTGGCCCGCGCCACACGACGAAACGCGCCCTTGGACTGATGGGGCGCACCACGAGAGGGCACCCCCACAACCAGATGAGCGAGAACATCCAGAACATCGCGACCGGCACAGAACCGATCGCCATCGCCCCGGTACCCCCGGAGGCACCGACCTTTGCCGAGCTGGGCGCCCGGCAGGAGACCGTCGACGCGCTCGCCGCCGTCGGCATCACCCGCGCCTTCGCCATTCAGGAGTACGCGCTCCCGATCGGCCTGCGCGGCACCGACCTCATCGGCCAGGCGCCGACCGGCACCGGCAAGACGCTCGGCTTCGGCATCCCCCTGCTGGAGCGGCTCCTCGCCCCGGCGGAGGGCTCGGACGGGCTGCCGCAGGCGCTCGTCGTCGTACCCACCCGGGAGCTGGGCCTCCAGGTCGCGAAGGACATCGCGGCCGCCGGCCGGACCCGGGGCATCCGGGTGCTGCCGATCTACGGCGGCGTCGCGTACGAGCCGCAGATCGAGACCCTGAAGGCCGGGGTGGAGATCCTGGTCGGCACCCCGGGCCGGCTGCTGGACCTGGCCAAGCAGAAGCACCTGCGGCTGGACCGGGTCCGCGCGCTCGTCCTGGACGAGGCCGACCGGATGCTCGACCTCGGCTTCCTCGACGACGTGGAGAAGATCCTGTCGATGCTGCCGGAGGACCGGCAGACGATGCTCTTCTCGGCCACCATGCCGGACCCGATCGTCACGCTGGCCCGGCGCTTCCTGCGCCGGCCGGTGACCATCCACGCCGGGCACACCGCCGAGACCGGGCCGTCGCCGCAGACCCAGCAGTTGGTCTACCGCACCCACTCGCTGAACAAGATCGAGGTCGTCGCGCGGATCCTCCAGGCGCAGGGGCGCGGGCTCACCATGATCTTCACCCGTACCAAGCGGGCCGCCGACCGGGTGGCCGCGGATCTCGACTTCCGCGGCTTCGCGGTGGCCGCCGTGCACGGCGACCTCGGGCAGGGCGCCCGGGAGCGGGCGCTCCGGGCGTTCCGGTCCGGCAAGATCGACATCCTGGTCGCCACCGACGTGGCGGCCCGGGGTCTCGACGTCACCGGCGTGACCCACGTGATCAACTACGACTGTCCCGAGGACCAGGACACCTACACCCACCGCATCGGCCGGACCGGCCGGGCCGGCGCCACCGGCGTCGCGGTGACGTTCGTGGACTGGGACGACATGCCGCGCTGGCGGATCATCGACAAGACCCTCGGCCTGGACATGCCGGAGCCGCCGGAGACGTACCACACCTCCCCGCACCTCTACGCGGACCTGGCCATCCCGACGGACGTCGCCGGCACGCTGCCCAGCGCCGCCCGCACCCGGGCCGGGCTCTCGGCCGAGGTCGAGGAGGACCTGGGCGGCAGTCCGCGCGGCCGGCACTCCGGCCGGCCGGACCGGTCCCGCGACCGCCGCCGTGGCGGTGGACGCGGCCGGGACGACCAGCCGACCGAGATCGCGGACGCCGAGACGCCGCCGTCGACGCGTACCCGCCGGCGCCGGCGCGGTGGCCGGGTGGTCGGTGCCGACGGCGCCGACACGGCCGCAACCGCGGACCGGAGCGCCGAACCGACCGGCGCCACCGAGCGGCGCGGCGGCGAAACCGCCCGCGCTCCGGAGGGCCGCACCGGTGAGCCCGCCGGCCAGGACGAGGGTGGGGCCGTCCGGTCCCGCAGCCGGCGGCGCCGCCGCCGGGGTGGCCGCGGCGCGGCCGCGACCACGGACGCCGGCACGGACAGCACCGCGCCGATCGCCTGACCGCGCGTCGATGCCCGAATCCCTGGACGAGGCGCTCGCCGAGGTCCGGTCCCTGCTGCTGGGGCCGGACCTCAGCCGTGCCGTGGCCGCCGGCCGGCAGCGCGGCCGTACCCCCTCGGTGGTCCGGGCCGAACTGCGGCCGGTGACCATCAAGGCCGGCCCGCGCCTGCAGATCGCCACCTTCGACGGCGCCCGGCCGCACACCCGCAACGTCGCCGGCGCCGAGGCGGACGCGGCGGTCGACGCGCTGCTGGCCGAGCCGTTCGGCAACTGGCACGTGGAGACCGCCACCGCCACCCTCCAGGTACGGATCACCAAGAAGGGCGCGGCCCAGGTGCACCGGGCGGCGGCGGACCGGGTGCCGGCACCGGTGGCCGGCCACGACCGGGTGAAGGAACACCTGCTCGATCCGGGTGACCCGCTGTTCGCCGCCGTCGGTGGCAGCGCCGCCAAGCGGCGCCAGGTGGACGCCTTCCTGCGCGCCCTGGAGGCCACCCTGCCGGCCGACCTGACCGGCCCGCTGCGGGTGGTGGACCTCGGCTGCGGCAACGCGTACCTGAGCTTCGCCGCGTACCGCTACCTGACCGGGCGGGGACTGGCGGTCGACCTCGTCGGGGTGGACGTCCGGGAGGATCAGCGCCGGCGCAACACGGCACTGGCCGAGCAGCTCGACTGCGCCGAGTCGGTCCGCTTCGTGGCCGGCAGCATCCTGGACGTCGAGGTGGCCGACCCGCCCGACCTGGTGCTCGCGCTGCACGCCTGCGACACCGCCACGGACGAGGCCCTGGCCCGGGCGGTGCGCTGGGGCGCCCGCTGGGTGCTCGCCGCGCCCTGCTGCCACCATGACATCGCGGCCCAGCTGCGCCGCACCGAACCGCCGCAGCCGTACGACCCGCTCACCCGGCACGGCATCCTGCGGGAGCGGTTCGCCGACGTGCTCACCGACTCGCTCCGGGCCGCGCTGCTGCGGTTGCACGGCTACCGGGTGGACGTGGTCGAGTTCGTCGAGTCCCAGCACACCCCGCGCAACCTGCTGATCCGGGCCCGGCGTTCCGGCTCCGCCGGCACGCCGGAGCAGGTGGCGGACTACCGCGCGCTGGTGGCGCAGTGGCGGGTCGCGCCCGCCCTGGAACGGCTGCTGGGCACGGCACCCGAGCCGCGGACCCCCGCCGAGGCGGCCTGACCCGCCGCCGGCCGGCGGCTACCGGCGGCGTTCGAGGTCGTTCTTCTCGCCGCGCCCCCGCCGGGGCGTCGGGGTGTCGAAGCCACGGAACGGTACGACCGTGGCGTCGGCCTCCTCGGCACTGCCCGCCGCGGCAAACGCGTTCCAGGAGATGTCCACCAGGAGCCGCTTGAGTTCGGCGTGCCGCACGGCGGCGTTGCGCTGGATCGCCAGCCGGACGCCGAGCAGCACCGACACGCCGGTGGTGGTGATCGCGCCGGAGGCCACGAACAGGTGCAGCCCGGACGCGGCGCCGCCCTGGACCATCAGCACGACCAGCCAGACCCAGAACGCCGCGGCGAAGACCCCGGCCTTGATCACGAAGAACAGGCTTATCGCCCCGGGCTGGTGCGGGAGCGGGGAGGATGGTTCGGCCATGTCGCTCCTCTTGCTGGTCTCGGACCGTCGCCGCTCGCGGGCCGGACACGTCGGCACGCGTGAGCTGTAGAGCATAGAGGATGTGACCGCTCACTGCCCGTGTACCGTGGCGCCCCGCCGACCCCCTCGGTTCGTCGGGGCACCACCCGGTACACGTCGCCGTCTGCGCAGGCCGAGGCCGGAGCACCGGTCGAGACTCGGCGGGACCGACGGGGAGGGACCCGTCGGGCGGGGTCGGCCCCGCCGTCGGATTCACGATAGTGAGTCCGGTCCACGAGACTAACCGGTCGATCGGTCAGTTGCACCGGTCGTCCCGCGGGATAGGCTCGATCCAGCGTTGAGCCTGTCGACGGAGGTGGCTTGGGTGCCTGAGACGCCACAGGCGGCGTTCGCCCGCTTCGTCCGCCGGGCGATCGACGATGCCCGGTCCGACCGCGGCTGGACGGTCACCGACCTGGCCACGCACACCGGGGTGGGCCGCTCCACGGTCTTCCGCTGGCTGGCCGGCGACTGGCAGGACTACCCCGAGCTGGCCAAGGTCCGCGGCTTCTGCGCCGCCCTCGGCGTACCGGTGGGCGCCGCCTTCCGGGCCCTCGGCCTGCCCGACGGCGACGCCGCCGGCTCCCGGGCGGGTCGCGGCGCCGGCGCCCGGGTGGACGAGGACATCAGGATCATCCTGAGCCGGCTGGCCGACCCCCGGGTCGCCGCCGACGAGAAGCGGGACATCCGCGACATGTTGCACTATCTGGCCCGTCGGCCGACCCGCCGGGCGAGCTGAGCCGACCCGCGCCCCGTCCTCGCCGAGGACGACCTCGCGGGCAGACCGTCTCCTTCTATCGGCGTCAGTCGTTGTGATGAACGTGCCGACAACTTTGTCGTCCCACCGGATAGCCCCACTGGCCGCCGTTCTGATGGTCACGCTCGGCGCGACGCCCGGGGTGGCCCGCGCCGCACCCGACCCGGCTGGGACCGCACGACAGCTCAGCGACGCCTCCGAACGGCTGGAGGTGGTGGTCGAGGACTACAACGACCTGCACGAGGAACTCCTCGACACCACCGCCCGGATCGCCGCCCTCGACGCCGAACTGGTGTCGCTGGAGCAGCGCCTCGCGGACCGCCGCGGCCAGGTGGCCCTGATCGCGTCCACCGCGTACCGCACCGGCCGGACCGACACGGTGGCGATGGTCGCCGTGCTCGACGGCACCACAAGCGACCTGGTCGAGTCGCTGATGACGCTGGAGCGGCTCGGTCGGGACCAGCGCAGCGCGCTGAACGAACTCACCGACACCCGGGACCGGCTCGCGCTGGCCCGCCGCAACGCCAAGGCGCTGGCGGCCGCGCAGCGGACCGAGGAACACCAGCTCGACCAGCGCAAACGGCAGATCGAAAGCGACATCGCCCGGCTCACCGAGCTGCGTCGGGCCGCGGGTGCGGCCGCGGAGTCCGGCGCGGTGGACGCTCCGGCGCCACCGGCCGGCAACGGCGCCGGGGCGAAGGCCGTCCGGTTCGCGTACGCCCAGCTCGGCAAGAACTACCGGTGGGGGGCCAGCGGGCCCGACGGGTACGACTGCTCGGGCCTCACCTCGGCGGCGTGGGCCGCGGCCGGCGTACGGCTGCCGCACAACGCGGCCCGCCAGTGGCAGGCGGTGACCCGGGTCGGCCGATCCGCGCTCCGCCCCGGCGACCTCGTCTTCTACTACCCGTCCATCCATCACGTCGCCATCTACATCGGCGGCGGCAAGATGATCCACGCGCCCCGCACCGGGGAGCGCATCCGGATCGACTCGGTCGACTCGCAACCCGTGCACGGCTACGGCCGGCCAGGCTGACGGCGAGCACCGGCGGCCGGAGGCGGCCCGGCCGCTGACCACCGGCCACCGACCACCGGCCACCGACCACCGGTCACCGGCCGCCGGTCACCGGTCGCTGACGGCGGGAGCCAACCCCGGCGGTGGCCGGCCGAGCCGCCGGGTTGGCCGGGATCAGCCGGCGACGGCCAGGGCGAGCGGCAGCACGTCCGCGGCGCCGGCCCGGCGCAGCAGCCGGCCGGCCATCGCCATCGTCCAGCCGGAGTCGACCAGGTCGTCCACCAGCAGCACCGGGCCGTCCGCACCGGCGACCGCCGCCGCCAACTCGGGTGGCACGCCGAGGGCACCGTGCAGCGCGCGTACCCGCTGGGCGCTGTTGCCGCGCGCACCGCCGGCCCCCGACGCGGCGCCCGGCGGGACGGCCTCGGACACCGGCTCGACGCCGCCGGCCTCCGCCGCGGCGTCCGTGGGAACGACCGCACCGAGCAACGGCAGCCTGCCCACCGCCGCGATCCGCTCGGCCAGCGAACGCACCAACCGCGGCCGGCGCCGGGACGCCACCGCCACGACGCCCGCCGGCCGGCGCGGCCACGGGTCGTCGCCGTGCGCCCAGTCCTTCAGCACCTCGACCACCGCGGCGACCAGATCATCCGGTACGTCGCCATCCGGCGCCTCCGGTCCGAGCAGCGCCCGCAGCCGCCCGCCCCAGCCGAGGTCGGACAGCCGGCCCACGGCCCGGCCCGGCAGCAACTGCTCGGCGGGCGGGATCCGACCCTTCAACGGCACGCCGACCGCCTCCAGCCCGGTGGGCCAGAGCTTCTTCGGCTGCACCTGCACACCCGGCCGGCGAAGGAACGCGGTCGCCGCGCCGAGCGCCGCCGGGGACACCTCCGGATCGAACCGCGCGTCCGCACAGCGATCACACCGGCCGCAGTCCGCCGCCGTGGAATCGTCCAGGCAGTCCCGCAGGAACCGCATCCGGCAACCCGGCGTCGCCGCGTACTCGCGCATGGCCCGCTGCTCGGCGTCGCGGGCCTCGGCGACCCGGCGCAACCGGGCGGCGTCGTAGACCCACGGCTGCCCGGTGGCCACCCAGCCGCCGCGGACCCGCCGGACCGCGCCGTCCACGTCGAGCACCTTGAGCATCAGCTCCAGCCGGGCCCGGCGCAGGTCGACGATCGGCTCCAGCGCCTGCGTCGACAGCGGGCGGTCCGGATGCAACGCGTCCAGCACCCGGCGCACCTGTTCCTCCGGCGGGAAGGCGAGCGAGGCGAAGTAGCGCCAGATCGCCGCGTCCTCCGCGCCGGGCAGCAGCAGCACCTCGGCGTGCTGGACCGCCCGACCGGCCCGGCCGACCTGCTGGTAGTACGCGATGGGCGACGGCGGCGCGCCGAGGTGCACCACGAAGCCCAGGTCCGGCTTGTCGAACCCCATCCCCAGCGCGCTGGTGGCCACCAACGCCTTGAGCTTGTTGTCCAGCAGATCCTGTTCGGCCGCGCGCCGGTCCGCGTCCTCCGCCTGCCCGGTGTAGGCCGCCACGGCGTACCCGCGGGCCGCCAGGAAGTCCGCCGTCTCCATCGCCGCCGCCACGGTGAGGGTGTAGATGATCCCCGAGCCGGGCAGCCGCTCCAGGCGGTCGGCCAGCCAGCCGAGCCGGTGCGCCGGGCTCGGCAGATCGAGCACGGCGAGCCGCAGGGACTCCCGGTCCAGCGGGCCGCGCAGCACCAGGGCGTCCCCACCCAACTGGCCGCTGGCATCGGCGCTGAGCTGCTCGGCGACGTCCGCGGTCACCCGGGCGTTCGCGGTGGCGGTGGTGGCCAGCACCGGGGTGCCGGCCGGCAGGTTCGCCAGGAAGGTGCGCAGCCGGCGGTAGTCCGGCCGGAAGTCGTGCCCCCAGTCGGAGACGCAGTGTGCCTCGTCCACCACGAGCAACCCGGTGGTGGCCGCGAGCCGGGGCAGCACGGTGTCCCGGAAGTCCGGGTTGTTGAGGCGTTCCGGGCTGATCAGCAACACGTCCACGCTGCCCGCGGTGATCTCTGCGGTGATCTCGGCCCACTCGTCGAGATTCGCCGAGTTGATCGTGCGGGCCCGGATCCCGGCCCGGGCGGCCGCCTCGACCTGGTTGCGCATGAGCGCCAGCAGCGGCGACACGATCACCGTCGCCCCGGCCCCGGTGCCCGGTGCGTCCCCGGGGCCGGCGGCACCCGCCCCGACACCGTCGCGGAGCAGCGCGGTGGCCACGAAGTAGACGGCCGACTTGCCCCATCCGGTGCGTTGCACGCAGAGGACCCGCCGCTTGTCGACCACCAGCGCCTCGATGGCCCGCCACTGGTCGTCCCGCAACCGCGCGTCCACCCCGGCCAGCCGGCGCAGCACCGCCTCGGCCCGCTCGCGTACCGCCGTGCGCTCCGTGCTCATCGGGCCTTTCTACCAGCAGCCGGCGACAGCGCCGGTACGGCGCCGGTAGGACGCCGGATAACCCGGGCGCGGAAACCGCCGGTCTACTGGCATGATCACCGCGTCAACCAGCAGGGAACGGCAGCGCGGCGCCGAAGGACCGGCCCGCGTTCCGCACCCTGCTGGGCGGAATCAGGCGAAGAAAGTAGACAGATGCGTCGACCAAGCGTCATCCACCAGCTGCGAAAGGGCGCACTGCTCACCGTGGCGTTGGCGGGGATGGCCGTACCACTGAGCGGTTGCGGCCCGGCGAGCACAGCGCAGCCGGCCTCCGGGGCTCCGGGCGGGGCCGCCGAGTCACCCGAGCAGTCGCCGAAGGAGAAGCTGCTCGCTGCCGTACCGGATGGTTCCGAGGGAACGTTCCAGTTCAGCAGCAACGACGGCACGACCGCGATCTCCGGCTCGATCGACCCCGAGTCGAAGGCGTACCAGATCGGCACCTCGGGCGAGGAGAGCGGCATCACCATCAAGATGTCGTTCCTGACCGTCGGGGACCAGACCTGGGCGAAGGTGAAACTGAGCGGTGACCGCGCGGTGCTGGCCGCGTTGCCGAAGTTTCCGAACCGGTGGATGCACCTGGATCCGGCCAAGATGACCGGCGACGATGCGGTTCCGCAGCTGGACGGGGCGGATCAGGGCAATGTGGGTCCGCTGGTCGAGAACGCCACGTCCGTCGAGGACAAGGGCGATGGAAAGTACGCGGGCATCATCGACCTGACCGCCGGGGAGGCGGCCAAGGTGCTGGAGGCCGACCAGATGAAGGCCCTGGGCGCCGCCGCCACGCAGGTCCCGTTCACCGCCCAGGTGACCGGGGACAAGCTCACCGCCTTCACCATGCAGGTCCCGGCGGCGGGCAAGCAGAAGGCGTTCCAGTACGTCGCCACCTACGGCGGCTTCGGGACGACGCCGAAGCTCACCGCCCCGACCGGCAGCGCCGCCCAGGAGGCACCCGCCGACCTGTACGAGTTCCTGCAGGGCTGACCCTCTGCCGCGGCCGGCGCGCCGGCCGCGGCAGAAGTCACGACAGGTACGGAAACGCCCCCTGCTGCGCCTCCGCGCAGCAGGGGGTGTTTCCGTACCGTCCCTACCGCCGGGAGCCGGGGTCGCGGCCGGGCCGCGCGAGCAGGGCGCGACGGATCGGTTCGAGCCGGGCGGCCATCCGGTGCGACAACCCGGCCAGCCCGCCCGGGAAGAAGTAGACCGCCAGGATGAACAGGGTGCCGAGGATGAACAGCGGCTGCGACAGCGGGCCGCGCAGCACACCGGGCAACGAGGCCACCGCCGAGGACGAGCCGATCGCGGTCAGCCGGTGGTCGAGATAGGTGTAGACGACCCCGCCGAGGACCGGCCCCCACCGCGTACCGGGACCGCCCAGCACCACCATGACCAGCAGCGACAGGGTCAGCTCGGACGAGGTGATGTGCGGCGAGGCGCCACCGACCAGCAGGCAGTAGACCACGCCGCCGCCGCTGGCCAGGCCGCCGGCGAGGGTGAAGGACAGCAGCTTGAACCGGTACGGGTCGAGCCCGAGCACCGCCACCCGCCGCTCGTCGTCGCGCAGTCCGGCCAGCACCCGGCCGGTGGGCGAGGCGGAGACCCGGTGCACCACGAACACCACCAGGGCCAGGTACGCCAGCGCCAGCCAGTACAGGTTGGCCGTGTTGGCCACCCCCACGAGCGCGTCGGGCAGCCCGGAGACGTCCAGCGGGAGTCCCTCCTCGCCGCCGGTCAGCCCGCCGAAGTCGCGGGCCACCAGGATCGCGCCGACCTGCGCGAAGGCCAGCGTCACCATCGCGAACGCGATGCCGACGGTACGCAGCGCCACCGCACCGAGCAGGCCGGCCAGCACCGTACCGCCGGCCACCGCCAGCAGCGCCGCCTCCCACAGCGGCAACCCGGCCCGGGTGACCAGCACGTCGGTGCCGTACACGCCGGCCGCGAAGTAGAGCGCGTGCCCGAACGACAGCAGCCCGGTCCGGCCGAACAGCAGGTCGTAGCCGGCCGCCAGGCCGCCGAAGACCAGGCAGATGGCCAGCAGTTGCAGGGTGCCGGGGGCGTTGAGCGGACCGTCGAAGACGCCCGGCAGGTCCACCGTGGAGTAGGGCAGGATCGCGAAGAGGACCAGTCCGACCAGCGGCAGCCACGGCCGCACCGCGGCCAGCCGGCCGGGTCGGCCCGGTTCCAGCTCGACGGGCACGGCGGCCGGCACGGCTCCCGGCCGGTGACCGTCCCGACCACCCGGACCACCCGGACCGTCGGGGTCGCCGGGGTCGCCGGGGTCGCCGGGGGTGGGAGCGCCGGACATGCGTACCTCGGTCATGCGGTGGCCACCTTTCCGGCGATGCCCTGCGGGCGGACCAGCAGCACCAGCGCGAGCAACGCGACCACGCAGACGTCCCCGGCGCCGGACGTGCCGTAGTAGTTGACGAACTGCTGGAGCAGCCCGACGGCCACGGCCGCGTACGCCGAACCGACCACCGAGCCCATCCCGCCGATCACCACCACGATGAAGGCGAAGATCAGCAGCGAGCCGCCCTGGCCGGGCGACACCGAGCCGAAGTAGACCCCGCCGAGCGCGCCGGCCAGCGCCGCCGCCGCGCCGCCGATCGCGAAGACCAGCGTGAAGGCCCGCCGCACGTCGATGCCGAGCGCCGTCACCATCTCCCGGTTCTCCACGCCGGCCCGGACGACCAGGCCGTAGCGTGTGCGGCGCAGGAAGACCAGCAGCGCCAGCAGCACCAGCGCGGCGGACACGATCAGCAGCAGGCCGGAGTTCGGCACCTTGGCCCCGAGCACCGTGCTGACCCGCTGAGTCCACTCCGGCCGCGGGAACGTGCGCGGATCGGCACCCCAGGTGGCCTGCAACAGCGCCACCCCGGCCAGCGAGAGGCCGACCGTGACCAGCACCTGTTCGATCGGGCGCGCGTACAGCGGCCGGATCAGCACCAGCTCGACAAGCGCGCCGACCGCCGCGCCGGCCAGCACCCCGAAGGCGACCGCCACGACGAAGCCCAGGCCGCTCGGGCCGGCGCCGGGCAGGTGGCCCGCCGCCCACCAGGTGCCGTACGCGCCGACCGACAGGAACAGGCCGTGCGCGAAGTTCAGCACGTCGGCCAGGCCGAACACCAGCGACAGCCCGGAGGCCACCAGGAAGTACAGCGCCGACAGGCCCAGGCCGGTCAGCGTCAGCAGGACGATCGTGCTCACGCCAGCTCCACTCTCTCCGTCGCCGGCGGGGCCGGATGCGCACCCACGCCCAGCAGCGAGCGGGTCAGCGCCGTCTCCAGCAGCAACTCGCGGGCGTTTCCGGTCCAGGCCACCCGGCCGGCCGCGAGCACCACGGCGTCCGTGGCCAACCGCCGGACGACCGCCAGGTTCTGCTCCACCAGCAGTACGGGAATCCGCTCGGCGACCCGCTCCAGCACCTCGGCCACCTCGGTGACCACCTTCGGCGCCAGCCCCTTGGTCGGCTCGTCCACCAGCAGCAGCCGGTTGTCCCGCAGCAGCACCCGGCCGATCGCCAGCATCTGCTGCTGCCCGCCGGAGAGCGAACCGGCCCGCTGCCGCCCGCGCCGGTCCAGCTCCGGGAACAGGTCGTAGACCCGGTCGTACGCCGGTGCGGTGTCCCGGGGTTCGGCCAGCCGCAGGTTCTCCGCGACGGTGAGCCCGGCGAACACGCAGCGGTCCTCCGGGACGTACCCGAATCCCTCCCGGACCAGCCGGTGCGTGGGCTGGCCGAGCAGGCTGCGGGCGCCGGAGCGGACCGTGCCGCGCAGTTCCGCGTTGCGCGGGGTGAGGCCGAGGACGGCCCGCAGCGTGGTGGTCTTGCCGACCCCGTTGCGGCCGAGCAGCACGGTCACCCCGCTGGCCGGCACCGTGAACGACACGCCCTGCAGGATGTGCAGCCCGGAGATCCGCACCGACAGGTCGTCCACGGCAAGGATGGGCTCCGTCACAAGTCCGCACCTTTCGTTCGCGACTGCGGGGCTGGCAGAACCGGCCAGTTCCCCGCGCTCACAGCGACTCCCCGAGGTAGGCCTCCTGGACGGTGGGGTTGGCCATCACCGTCTCCGGGGTGTCGCAGGCGAGCAGGGCGCCGTGGTGCATGACCGCGATCCGGTCGGCCAGCCGCAGGATCACGTCCATGTGGTGCTCCACCATCAGCACCGAGCGGCCGTCGCCGGTCAGCGACCTGATCACCTCGACCAGCTCCGGCACGTCCTCGGCGCTGACCCCGGCCATCGGCTCGTCGAGCAGCAGCACCCGCGGTTCGCCGGCGAGCAGCAACGCGATCTCCAGCTTGCGCTTCTCGCCGTGCGCGAGCGTCCCCGCCAGCGCACCGCCCCGGTGTGCCAGCCCGACCCGGTCCAGCGCCGCGTCGGCCGCGGCCACCACCTCCCGGTCGGCGGCGGCCCGCCGCCACAACCGCATGGACCCACCCAGGTACGCCTGGACGGCGAGCCGCACGTTCTCGCGTACCGAAAGGGAGCCGAAGACCGACGAGGACTGGAAGGTACGGCCCAGCCCCAGCCGGGCGCGGCGGTGTGGCGGCAGGTTCGCCACGTCCCGACCGCCGAGCAGGATCCGCCCCTCGGTGGGCCGGCGAACCCCGGTGACCAGGTTGAACAGCGAGGTCTTACCCGCGCCGTTCGGCCCGATCATGCCGAGGAACTCGCCGGCCGCCAGGTCGAAGTTCACCCTGTCGACGATGGCCACCTCGCCGATCCGCCAGCTCAGGGCGCGGGCCGCGAGCACCGGAGCGGACACCCGGTCAGCCCTTCATCGTCGCTGCCGGCGGCGCGCACTCGTCCGGGGTCAGCGCCTTGACCAACTGCGCGGTGTAGTCCGTACCCGAGCCGGAGAGCTTGACCTGGAACATCGGCTGAAGCAGCGCGTGGTCCTCGGCCCGGACCGTCATCTTGCCCTTGACCCCGTCGAAGCTCCAGCCCTCCAGACCCGCGATCATCTTGTCGACGTCGTCGGCGCCCTGCTCGATGGCGTGCACGATCATCTGGGCCGCCGCGAAACCGTCCGGGTGGAACAGGTCGAGCGTGCCGCCGGGTACGGCGTCCTTCGCGGCCTTGGCCGCCTCGTTGTCGGTCGCACCGTCGAAGTAGTGGGACAGGAACGAGATCTTGCTGCCGGCCGCGCCGAAGGTGGGCCACGAGGCCCGGATGTCCAGCCCGGTGACCACGGTGGTGGAGCTGAGCACGCCCTGCTGGTCCAGGGTCTGCCACATGGCCGGGGCGGTGGTGCCGGCCCAGGCCACGAAGAGCAGGTCCGGCTTGGCGGCCTTGAGCTGGGTGGCGAACGGGGTGAAGTCGGTGGCGCTGGCCGGGGCGAGCACGCTGCTCACGGTGGCGCCGGCGCCGCCGATGACCGCCTGCACCGCCGCCTCGTTGGCCTTGCCGAACGCGCTGTCCTGGCCGAACACCACGACCTTCTTGCCGGTCGCGTCCCCGATGAACGACTTGGCGGTGAGTACGTCCTGGTACGACTGCCGGCCCGAGCGGAAGGTGTACCGGTTGATCCCGGTGACCCCGTCGGTGGCGGCCGGGCCGGACACGAACAGCACCTTGTTCTGCGCCGCGATCGGGGCGACCTGGAGCGCGACGCCGGATGCCGTCGAGCCGCCGAGGATCTTGTAGCCCTTGCCGATCAGGTCCTTGGCCGCGGAGACCGCCTTGGCCGGGTCACCGGCGTCGTCCACCTCGGTGACCTCGATGGCCCGGTCACCGACCTTGTTGCTGCCCTTCGTCGCGTACGACAGGCCAGCCTTGAAGCCTTCGATGTACTGCTTTCCGTAAGTGGCCAGGGCTCCCGACTGGGAGTAGACCAGACCGACCTTGACCGGGGCGCTGTCGTCGCCGTTGGCGGTGTCCTGCGGGCTGCCGCAGGCCGTCGCGGCCAGTGCGGTGGCCAGTAGGCCGGCGGTGACGAATGCCCGCCGCGTCGTCCGGACCGTCATCATCGTTCTCCGTGGGACTCGGGGGGATGTTCGTTGACGGCTCACGCTAGAAGTGACGTCACGCACGAGCTATGTGGCTGAAACCCACAAGTAACGATGAATGGGTGGCCGTCGCATACAGCTTCGATCGGGTAACGGAAAGGTCACGACCGGCCCGGGGTGGACGCCGTGCCGGATCGGGCCGTTGGATGTGTCGGTCCCCGCCATCCTTGTCCGGACAATCCCCGCATCCCCGCACTCCCCGCACTCGCCGCCGGGCCGCGGGTCGCCGGCGCCCACGGCCGGTAGGTGAGCAAGAGCTTTCCGGAGATCGAGGATATTGCAAGACTATCGGCAGGAATCGGCTCTTGAGTAAGGTGCGGCCATGCGCGCGCGACTGTCGGACATCGCCCAACAGGCCCGGGTGAGCGAGGCGACGGTGTCCCGCGTGCTCAACGACCGGCCCGGCGTGGCGCCGGAAACCCGGCAGGCCGTGCTGACCGCCCTCGACGTCCTCGGCTACGAGCGCCCGGCCCGGCTCCGGCAGCGCAGCGCCGGACTGGTCGGGCTGGTGGTGCCCGAGCTGGAGAACCCGATCTTTCCGGCCTTCGCCCAGATCATCGAGTCGGCGCTGTCCCGGTCCGGCTTCACCCCGGTGCTGTGCACCCAGTCCCCGGGCGGGGTCACCGAGGACGAGTACGTGGAGATGCTGCTCGACCGCCAGGTCTCGGGCATCGTCTTCGTCTCGGGGCTGCACGCCGACACCGCCGCCGACCACGAGCGCTACCGGGCGCTGCTGGCCCGGCCGCTGCCGGTGGTGATGATCAACGGGTACGCCTCGGACATCCCGGCGCCGTTCGTCTCCTGTGACGACCGGGAGGCCGCGGAGATGGCGGTGGCCCATCTGGTCGCGCTCGGGCACCGGCGGATCGGCCTGATCACCGGCCCGGACCGGTTCGTGCCGGTGCAGCGCCGGGTCACCGGCTACCGGCGCGCGATGCACCGGCTGATCGGCCTCTCCGATCCGGAGCTGGACGGCCTGGCCGAGCTGTCGCTGTTCGGTGTGGAGGGCGGCGAGGCCGCGGCCGGCCGGCTGATCGACCGGGGCGTCACCGGGCTGGTCTGCGGGTCCGACCTGATGGCGCTCGGCGCCGTACGGGCGGCCCGGCAGCGTGGCCTGTGCGTACCGGCCGAGGTCTCCGTGGTCGGCTACGACGACTCACCGCTGATGGCCTTCACCGATCCGCCGCTGACCACCGTCCGGCAGCCGGTGATCTCGATGGCCGTGGCCGCCGTCCGGGCACTGGTCGACGAGATCAACGGGCACGCCGCCCCGCACACCGAGTACGTGTTCCGGCCCGAGTTGGTGGTCCGGGGCTCGACCGCGATCGCGCCGCAAAGCTCCACCGCGCCGTCGGGCTCCACCGCGCCGTCGGGCTCCACCGCGCCGTCGGGCTCCACCCCGCCGTCGGGCTCGACCGCGCCGCGGCCCGCCGCGCCGCCGTCCGTCCCGGTCGACCAGGGCGTACGCGAGCCGGAGACCCGCCTGACGGTGACCCGGACCCCTTGACCGGCTGGACCGGCGGAAGCGGCGGAAGCGGCGGAAGCGGCGGGAAACGCGAAAACGGACAGGGTTCGACGCCCTGATTGTGGGGTACCAGACCGGTAGGCCCTGATCGTCCGGCGTGCAACGGCGCCGCCGGGCGGCCCGGCCGAAGACCCCTGTGGTGGGGGGCGATGGTGGCGCCGGTGCTCCACAACAGTGGGGCGCCGGCGCTCGTCACGTCCGGATGCCCGGCTCCGGCCGGCGCCCGCCGCCGTTGAGCAGTTCGGCGATCCGGGAGAAGCCGGCCCGGATCTCGCCCTCGCCGGGCGGCAGGATCGCCTCCCGGTGGCCGGCCTCCGTGGGCAACGGCTCCACGTCGAGATCGCTCTCGTAGTCGCCGTACAGGTCGGCGTCCTCCCGCTCGGCCGCCTCGTCCTCCGCGCTGGCCTGTGCCGCGGCTATCTCCCCGCGGATCTCGTCCACGGAGACGGCGGTGACCAGCGGCTCCACCACCGCCATGAGCTGTTCGTCGGCCACCACGGCCTCGGCCAGGGCGAGCGCGTGGGGACGCTCGTACGGGCCGCAGACCACCGGTTCCCACTCGTCGGCGTCGGTCAGCGGGCCGAATGTGATGATCCACGGCTGCGCCAGCATCGGCGAGCCGTCCGGCAGCTCCAGCGTCACGAGTGCGCCCACGCGCATCATCATGTCGGCCCCCCGCCCGTCATTGGTGACATTTGCCCGTATTGCCGGTCTATCCGCGTGGTACAGATCAGCGGCGGATTCCCGGGCCGCCCGCGTCCGGCTCGCCGGGGCCGGACTCCGGGACCGGCGGCTGCGCAGCCGGCGACCCCTCGACCGGCGGCCTCTCGACCGGCGGCTCCGCAGTCGTCTGCCTCTCGACCGGCGGCTCCGACCCGGGCGGGCCGGTGGGCGGCGGAGCGACCACCACCGGCGGCCGGCCACCGGACAGGTCGACGATCCGGCCGTGCTCGCTGGTGGCCGCGATCGCCGCGCCGAACAGCAGGAGCTGGTTGAGCAGGTAGAGGTAGAGCAGCAGCGCCACCGTGCCGGCCACCACCGTGTACGCCGGATTCCGCTCGGTCCGCCCGATCCAGTACCGCCCCACCGTGTTGAGCAGCGTGATGCCGATGGCCACGAAGAGGATCGCCGGGCGCAGCCGCCGCCGGCTGATCCTGACCCTGGGTACGACGACCATCAGCGCCGCGGCCAGCACCAGGTTGACCAGCACGCTCAGCACCCCGCTGAGCAGACCGAGACCCACCGACCCGGTGCTGCGCAGCAACCACCGCAGCAGCGACTCCAGCGCGTCGATGGCGGCCACCGAGGCGCCCAGCATGACGAAGATGCCGAGCAGCACCGCGAGGTCGATCAGCCAGCGGACCACGATGTTGCCCGGCTGCTGCTGCAGTCCGAAGATCAGCCGCTGGGACGAGCGGATCGCCTCCACCCAGCCGACGCCGGTGAAGACCAGGATGATCGCGCCGGCCACGCTGGCCGAGCTGCTGCTGTTGAGGATCTGGTTCAGGTCGACGAACGGCAGGTTCTCGGCGAGGAACTGGGCCACCGCCACCTGCACCCGGGCGCTGTTGCGGATCACCACCCCGAAGGCCGAGTACGCCAGCAGTCCCAGGGCGAAGACCGCGAAGAACCCGTAGTACGCGATGGCCGCCGCCAGCCGCCCGCCGAGTACCTCCTGGTAGCGCATGAGCGCGCGCCACAGGTGGTCGAACCACCGCGACCGTCGGCTCAACGCCGCGATCCACCGGTCGAAGCCGGTCTCAATCCGGGACAGCAGATCCACGCCGCTCATCCTCGCCGATCCGGGCCGCGTCTGGTCGGTCCGTCAGTACGCGTTCCGGCCGGTCAGCTCGAAGTCCCGGCGCGGCTGCCACCGCGCCTGGCCGCTGTGCAGGAACAGCGTGAAGCGCTCGACCTCGAACAGCGCCGAGAAGTCGGCGAGGTCGTGGTACGCCTTGTCCATCGCCTCGGGCGCGATGTCCTGGGCCACCGTGACGTGCGGGTGGTACGGGAACCGGGTCTCCCGGTGCAGGTGCGGCGCCGAGCGGATGGCCTCGGCCAGCAGCTCGCACTCGCTGATTCCGGTGGCCACCACGACGAAGACCACCTCGGTGATCGGCCGGAACGTGCCGGTACCGCGCAGGTGCATGGTGAACGGCAGGTGGTTCGCGGCGACCGCGGCGAGGTGTTCCTCGACCGCCGGCAGGCTGGACGACGGGATCTCCGTCGGCCCGAGCAGCGTGACGTGCGCCGGTACGTCCGCGGCCTGCGGATCGCCGGCCTCGGCCCGAGCCTGGGTCAGGAACTTCCCCCACGGTTCAGGGATGTCGATCGCGATCCCGATCTGCGTGGTCCCGGTCTCGCCGTTCCGCATCTGGTCCGTCACGCACCCGCTCCACCTCACCGGTCGGCGCGCCGGTTCGCCGTCCCGCCGCCGGTCGCCGGAGCCGGCAGCTCGCCCGCTATGCCGCTCGGGTCGGTCCCAGGAAGCCCACCCGTTCGTATGTGGTCCGCAGCGTTGCGGAGGCGACCGCCCGGGCCTTGTCGGCGCCCACCGCCAGCAGTTTGTCCAACTGCGCGGGATCGTCGAGGTAACCGCGGGTGCGTTCCTGGATCGGTCGGACCGCGTCGGCGACCACGCCGGACAGGTCCTTCTTCAGGTCGCCGTAACCCCGGCCGGCGTACGCGGCCAGCAGGTCGTCGATCGAACGTCCGCTGAGCGCCGAGTAGATGGTCAGCAGGTTGGCGATTCCCGGCTTGGCCGCCGGGTCGAACGAGATCTCCCGGCCGGTGTCGGTGACCGCCGAGCGGATCTTCTTGGCCGACTTCGCGGGGTCGTCCAGCAGGTCGATGATGCCGGCCGGGGAGGAGGCCGACTTCGACATCTTCGCCGTCGGGTCCTGGAGATCGGTGATCTTGGCCGTGTCCCGCACGATGTACGGCTCGGGCATCCGGAACGTCTTCCCGAACAGCCCGTTGAACCGCTGGGCCAGGTCCCGGGTCAGCTCCAGGTGCTGACGCTGGTCCTCACCCACCGGCACCGCGTCGGCCTGGTACAGCAGGATGTCCGCGGCCTGCAGGATCGGGTACGTGAACAGGCCGACGCTGGCCCGGTCGGCGCCCTGGCGGCTGGACTTGTCCTTGAACTGGGTCATCCGGCTCGCCTCGCCGAATCCGGTCAGGCAGCTCAGGATCCAGGCCAGTTGCGGGTGCTCGGGCACGTGCGACTGGACGAACAGGGTGCAGCGCTCCGGATCCAGCCCGGCCGCGAGCAGCTGCGCCGCGGCCACCCGGGTACGCCGGCGCAGCACCGCGGGGTCCGGTCCGCCGGTGATCGCGTGCAGGTCCACCACGCAGTAGAACGCGTCGTGGGTATCCTGCATGGTCACCCAGTTGCGGATCGCCCCCAGGTAGTTGCCGAGGTGGAACGAGTCGGCGGTCGGCTGGATACCGGAGAGCACCCGGGGCCGGGCAACTGCGTCGGACATGCCGGCATTCTGTCAGTAAAGTCGTCCGGTCCGCGACGAGGCCCCCGCGCCGGCGCGGCTGGCCGGCACCACCGGCCGGGCCGGCGAGATGGCCAGCCGGTCGATCCGGCGACCGTCCAGGGCCAGCACCCGCAGCGCCCACCGGCCGGTCCCGCCGGCCGGTCCGGGTTCGACCAGCGGCACCACGACCTCGACCTCGTCGCCCACCGCGGGCAGCCGGCCCAGCGCGGCCATCACGAAGCCGCCGACCGTCTCGTACGGCCCGGCGGGCAGCTCGATCCCGGCCCGCTCGGCGAAGTCGGCGAGGTTGAGCCGGCCGTCCACCTCCACGGCGAACCCGGCCGCCACCGGGTCCGGGTCGGTGTCGTACTCGTCGTGGATCTCGCCGATCAGCTCCTCGATGAGGTCCTCCAGCGTGACGATGCCGGCCGTGCCTCCGTACTCGTCCTCGACGACCGCGAGGTGCCGGCGTTCCCGGCGCATCTCGCTGAGCGCGGCCAGCACCCGCTTGCTGCCGGGCAGCCGCTTGACGTCGCGGACCAGTTCCCGGACGGTGCACCCGCCCTCGGGCGGGTGCAGCAGCAGGTCGCGCAGGTGGACGAAGCCGATCACGTCGTCGTGGGTGCCGTCGACCACGGGATAGCGGGTGTGCGTCGCGTGCCGGGCCAGCGCGGCGGCGTCGGCGACGGTCAGCCCGGCGGACAGGAACACCACCTCGGTACGCGGCATCATCACCTCGCGTACCAGGCTGGCGCCGGCCGCGAGCACCTCGGCGATGATCCGCCGTTCGGTGGGGTCGAGCCGGGTGTTGGCGGTCACCAGGTCCCGCAGCTCGGCCTCGCTGATCCGTTCCCGTCCGGCGATCGGGCTGGCGCCGAGCAGATCGGTCACCAGCCGGGTGGCGCTGTCGGCCATCCGGACCACGACCCGGGCGACTGCGCGTGCGACCGGGCCGGGTTGTCGTCGTGGGCGCCCCGGCGATCGTCGCCGGGGCCCGGTACTGGCGGACTCCCGCATGCGGTGATGGTAGACAGCGCTGTCCCGTGCCGGACAGCGGTGGCACCGGCATGGCCCGAACCCGTCACGTTCGATTTCGTTTGACTCTGTGCGAACATGAGAAGTGGGCGCCCGACCGCGGCTTCGGCACCGATCGTAGGCTGACCCGCAGGCGCATGCCGCCGCACGCCGGCGGCCGACAGGGAGGACAAAGGGTGAAACTGCTGGTCACCGGCGGCGCCGGATACATCGGCAGCATCGTCACGCGGATGCTGCTGGACGCCGGCCACGAGGTCGTGGTCCTCGACGACCTGCGTACCGGGCACCGCGTGGCGCTCGCGCCGGACGCCGAGTTCGTGCACGGGCAGGTGCACGACGCCGCCCGGGTGCTCACCCCGGACGCCGGGTTCGACGGGGTGCTGCACTTCGCCGCCCTGATCGCGGCCGGCGAGTCGATGGTCCGGCCCGAGCTGTACTGGGCGAACAACACCGTGGGCTCGCTCGCGCTGCTCGACGCCGTACGCGCCGCCGGGGTGCCCCGGATGGTCTTCTCCTCCACCGCCGCCGTCTACGGCAACCCGGTCGAGCTGCCGATCCGGGAGACCGCCGTGACCGCGCCCACCAACCCGTACGGCTCGACCAAACTCGCCGTCGACCTGGCGCTCACCTCGGAGTCCACCGCGCACGGCCTGGCCGCCGTCTCGCTGCGCTACTTCAACGTCGCCGGCGCGTACCTGCGGGACGGCGTGGCGCTGGGCGAGCGGCACGACCCGGAGACGCACCTCATCCCGATCGCGCTGGAGGTCGCCGCAGGCCGGCGGGAGAAGTTGCAGATCTTCGGCGACGACTACCCGACCTCGGACGGCACCTGCATCCGCGACTACATCCACGTCGAGGACCTGGCCCGGGCACACCTGCTGGCCCTCGATGCCGCCACCCCGGGCGAACACCGGGTGTTCAACCTCGGCAACGGCAGCGGATTCACCAACCGGCAGGTCGTGGACGTCGTCCGCGAGGTCACCGGCCATCCGCTGCCGGTGGAGACCGCGCCCCGGCGCGAGGGCGACCCGGCCGCGCTGGTCGCCTCCGCCGACCTGGCCCGCACCGAGCTGGGCTGGACCCCGGCCAAGCCCACCCTCACCGACATGGTGACCGACGCCTGGGACTTCTACCGCACGCAGATCCTGGAGCGGCCGTGAGCGACGGGGCGGTGGCCCGCCGCGCGGTCGCCGGGTTCCGGACCGAGTACGGCGTCGAGCCGACCGGCCGGTGGGCGGCGCCCGGCCGGGTCAACCTGATCGGCGAGCACACCGACTACAACGACGGGTACGTCCTGCCGTTCGCCCTGCCCCAGCAGACGGTGATCGCGGCCGCCGCGGCCCGGCGCGCCAACTGGTCGGTCTGGTCGGAGACGAACGGGGAACGGATCTCCTTCGACGACGCCGGTCTGGCCCCCGGCGCGGTGCCCGGCTGGGGGGCGTACGTGGCCGGCGTGGTGTGGGCGCTGCGCGAGGCCGGACACCGGGTGCCGCACGCCGAACTGGCCATCGCCTCCGACGTACCGCTGGGCGCCGGGCTGTCCTCCTCGGCGGCGCTGGAATCGGCCGTGCTCACCGCCCTGGCCGACCTCGGCGGCCTGGACCTCCCGGTGGACGACCGGCCGCGGCTCGCGCAGCGGGCCGAGAACGAGTACGTCGGTGCCCCGACCGGGGTGATGGACCAGTCCGCCTCGATCCGCTGCCGGGCCGGGCATGCGCTGTTCCTGGACTGCCGGTCGCTGGCGGTGGAACACATCCCGTTCGACCTCGCCGAGGCCGGCCTGGCGATCGTCGTCCTCGACAGCCGCGCCGAGCACCGGCACGTCGACGGCGAGTACGCCGACCGCCGTCGGGTGTGCGAGGAGGCCGCCCGGCAACTGGGGGTGCCCGCGCTGCGCGACATCGGCCCGGCCGATCTGCCCGGCGCGCTCGACCGGCTCTCCGACGAGGTGACCCGGCGCCGGGCGCGGCACGTGGTGACCGAGAACCAGCGGGTGCTGGACACCGTGGCGCTGCTGCGCGACCGGCGGATCCGGGACATCGGCCCGCTGCTCACCGCCTCGCACGCGTCGATGCGCGACGACTTCGAGATCACCGTTCCCGAGGTCGACACCGCCGTGGACGCCGCGCTGGCGGCCGGGGCGTACGGCGCCCGGATGACCGGCGGCGGCTTCGGGGGCTGCGTGGTGGCCCTGACCGAGGCCGACAACGCCGACGCGGTGGCGGTCGCCGTGACGGACGCCTTCGCCGAACGCGGCTTCACCCGGCCGCGGGCGTTCACCGCGCTGCCCGGTCCCGGCGCCCGCCGGCTGCCCTGACGCGGCACCCACCCACGCCCGCCGGCTGCCCTGACGCGCACCCACCCACGCCCGCCGAGCGGGCCGCTCAGCGGCTCAGCTGGCGCCCACGATCATGCCGGCGGCGATGGTGCGGTTGGTGGTTTCGTCGATGAGGATGAAGCCGCCGGTGGTGCGGTTGCGGCGGTATTCGTCGGCGAGGAGGGGGATGGTGGTGCGGAGGCGGACGCGGCCGATGTCGTTGAGGGTGAGGGTGGTGGCGGTTTCGTCGCGGTGGAGGGTGTTGATGTCGAGGCGGTAGTGGAGGGTGCGGATGAGGGTGCGGGCGGTGCGGGTGGTGTGTTTGATGGTGTATTTGCCGCCGATGGTGAGGGGTTGGGTTTCGTCCATCCAGCAGAGCATGGCTTCGATGTCCTGGGTGGGGGTGGGGGTGTTGTGGGGGCGGCAGATCATGTCGCCGCGGGAGATGTCGAGTTCGTCGGCGAGGCGGATGGTGACGGACATGGGGGGGTGGGCTTGGGTTTGGGGTCCGTCGGCGGTGTCGATGTGGGTGATGTGGGTGGTGAAGCCGGAGGGCAGGATCATGACTTCGTCGTGGGGTTTGAGGATGCCGGAGGCGACTTGTCCGGCGTAGCCGCGGTAGTCGGTGATGGTGGTGGATTGGGGGCGGATGACGTATTGGACGGGGAAGCGGACGTCGACGAGGTTGCGGTCGGAGGCGATGTGGACGTGTTCGAGGTGGTGGAGGAGGGCGGGGCCTTCGTACCAGGGGGTGGCTTCGGAGCGGGTGACGATGTTGTCGCCGTGTAGGGCGCTGATGGGGATGGCGGTGAGGTCGGGGGCGTCGAGTTTCGCGGCGAAGGCGGTGAATTCGTCGTTGATGGTGTTGAACACGTCCTGGGACCAGTCGACGAGGTCCATTTTGTTGACGCACAGGACGAGGTGGGGGACGCGGAGCAGGGAGCAGAGGAAGGCGTGGCGGCGGGATTGTTCGACCAGGCCTTTGCGGGCGTCGACGAGGATGAGGGCCAGGTCGGCGGTGGAGGCGCCGGTGACCATGTTGCGGGTGTACTGGATGTGGCCGGGGGTGTCGGCGATGATGAATTTGCGTCGGGGGGTGGCGAAGTAGCGGTAGGCCACGTCGATGGTGATGCCTTGTTCCCGTTCGGCGCGGAGCCCGTCGGTGAGCAGGGCGAGGTTGGTGTATTCGTCGCCGCGGGCGGTGCTGACCGCTTCGACCGCGGCGAGTTGGTCGTTGAACAGGGATTTCGTGTCGTACAGCAGCCGGCCGATGAGGGTGGACTTGCCGTCGTCGACGCTGCCGGCGGTGGCGAACCGCAGCAGGTCCATCGGCCGCTGCCCCGACTCGGTTTCCAACCCGCCGCCGGTGGTGGTGTGGACGGTCATCAGAAGTAGCCCTCCCGCTTACGGTCTTCCATCGCGGCCTCGCTGACCCGGTCGTCGCCACGGGTCGCGCCTCGTTCGGTGATCCGGGTCGCGGCGACTTCCTCGATCACCTTGTCCACCGTGTCGGCGTCCGAGGCCACCGCCGCGGTGCAGGACGCGTCGCCCACGGTGCGGTACCGCACCCGGGCGGTGAACACCCGCTCCCCGTCCCGGGCCGGGAGGAACTCGTTCACCCCGTACAACATGCCGTCACGCTCGACCACCTGCCGCTCGTGGGCGAAGTAGATCGAGGGCAACGTCAACCGTTCCCGGGCGATGTAGTGCCACACGTCCAACTCGGTCCAGTTCGACAACGGGAACACCCGGATCGACTCGCCCGCATGGTGACGGCCGTTGTACAGCGACCACAACTCCGGCCGCTGGTTCTTCGGGTCCCACTGCCCGAACTCGTCCCGGAAACTGAAGATCCGTTCCTTCGCGCGGGCTTTCTCCTCGTCCCGCCGCGCACCCCCGAACAGGGCGTTGAACCGGTACTTCTCCACCGCCTCCAACAACACCGGCGTCTGGATCCGGTTCCGCGTCCCATCCGCCGGCGCCCGTACCAGACCCTTCTCCAACGCCTCCGGCACACTGGCCACCAGCAACTGCAACCGCAACTGGTTCACCCGCGCGTCCCGGAACGCCAACACCTCCGGAAAGTTGTGCCCCGTATCCACATGCATCACCGGGAACGGCACACCAGCCGGCGCGAACGCCTTCTGCGCCAACCGCAACATCACGATCGAGTCTTTACCACCGGAAAACAACAACGCCGGACGTTCCAACTCCGCCACCACCTCACGGATGACGAAAATGCTCTCCGCCTCCAACTCAGCCAGGTGCGAGACCCGATACGCCGCAGTCGTGCTCATCCGGCAGCTCCAGTCCGAAGTCCGTTACGGTCACCCATGCCGCAAACCACACCTTTCCGGTAGGTGAAGCAGGCTCGATCGCGTACAACCTACCCGCAGTGCTGCTGCAACGCCGCAAGCAGCCGGGGCGCGAGATCCTTTCGGCACACCACAAGATCAGGCAGGCGCGGGTCGGCCTGGTTGTATTTCAACGCAGACCCGTCGATCCGGGAAGCATGCAAACCCGTGGCCGTCGCCACAGCCACCGGCGCGGCAGAATCCCACTCGTACTGCCCACCCGCATGCACGTACGCATCCACCTCACCACCCACCACCGCCGCGATCTTCGCCCCCGCCGAACCCATCGGCACCAACCGCGCACCCACCTGCGCCGCCACATCCGTCAGGAACACCGGCGGACGACTCCGACTCGCCGCCAACCGCAGCCCCGCGCCGGGCTCACCTGCCGCCACCGACGAGGACCCCATCGGCGGATAGGCCGGCGGCGAATCCGTACCCAGCACCCGGTGCTGCGCCGGCAACGCCACCGCCCCGGCGGCCAGGCCGTGCCCCCCGAGCCGGCGGTCCCAGAGCGCCACGTGCACCGCCCAGTCCGTGCGGCCCTCCTCCGAGAACTCCCGGGTCCCGTCCAACGGATCCACGATCCACACCCGGTCCGCGGTCAGCCGCGGCACCGCCGCCGCGTCCACCTCGGCGGCCCAGGCCAGCCGCGACCCCTCGTCCTCCTCGGAGAGCACCGCGTCGGCCGGCCGCCAACGGGCCAGCTCGGCGCGGATCAGGTCGTGGGACACCTTGTCACCGGCCGCCTTCAGCGCGCCGGGATCGGCGAAGCCCAGCTCGGCGCGTACCTCAAGCAGCGCCTGACCGGCGCGGGCCGCGAGCCATCGGGCGAAGGCGCCGTCGATCACCGGAGGGGCCGCCATCAGCCCGCACCCGGGATACCGGCGAAGCCCGCCACCGTACGCGTCACGATCGCCTCCTCACGCGAGGGGACCCACCCGGTCCCGTCGGCCGCCGCGAACCCCTCGCCCGGCCTGAGCGGTTCGGGCCAGACTACCGGCCCCGCCGCCCGGGCCGACGCGCCGCGCGGGCGGCTGACCTGCGTCGGCACCGGCCGCAAGGCCGCGCGTCAGGTCCCGTGGTACGCGTTCTGCGTCCATTCCAGGCCGCGGGCCAGCACCGACTCCACCGCATCGGCCGCCCGGTCGACCAGAAAGTCCAGTTCCTTGCGCTCGACGGTCGAGAAGTCGGTCAACACGAAGTCGGCCGGATCCTGCCGGCCCGGCGGCCGACCGATGCCGAACCGCACCCGCAGGTAGTCCTTGGTGCCCAGCGACTTCGACATCGAGCGCAGGCCGTTGTGCCCACCCTCGCCGCCGCCGCACTTGAGCCGCAACTGCCCGTACGGGATGTCCAACTCGTCATGCACCGCGACGATCTGCCCGATCGGCACCTTGTAGAACCGGGCCAGTGCCGCCACCGGCCCACCCGACAGGTTCATGAACGTCATGGGCTTCATCAGCACCAGGCGCGGGCCGCCGATCCCGAGCCGCCCCTCGGCCACCTCGGCGACCGCCCGCCGGTGCCGGCCGAACCGGGTACGCATGCGCTCGGCCAGCAGGTCCACGACCATGAAGCCGACGTTGTGCCGGTTACCGGCGTAGTCCCGGCCCGGATTCCCCAGGCCGACCACCAGCCACGGAAGGCTTTCCTCGGACACCTGCGCCCCTCGACTCCCACGGAAACGACGCAACCCCACCCGAAACGACAACAGGCGCCCCCGAATGGACGGGGACGCCTGTCGCACGATCGGTCAGCTTTCGGCGTTCGCCTCGGCCGGGGTCGGCTCGCTCCCGGTCGGCTCCTCGCCCTCGGCAGCCTCGGCCGCCTCGGCCGCCTCGGCTTCCTCGCCCGCGGCCAGCTCTTCCTCGGTGGCCAACTGCTCGGCGGTCGGCGCCGCGGTGATCACCGCGACCACCATGTCGCCGTCCACGGTCAGCTCGACACCCGAGGGGAGCTTGACCTGGCCGGCGGTGACCTGGGAGCCGGCCTCCAGGCCGTCGATCGAGACCTGCAGCGACTCCGGCAGCCGGGTCGCGTCCGCCAGCACCGCCAGGGTGTCGTGCTCGTGCATCACCAGCGTGTCCCGGGCCGGCTCCCCGGTGAGCTGGACCGGAACCTCCACGGTGACCTTCTCGCCGCGCCGCACCAGCAGCAGGTCGACGTGCTCGAAGGTGTCCCGCACCGGGTCCCGCTGGATCGCCTTCGGCAGGGCCAGGGCGCTGGTGCCATCGCTGATCTCGATGCTCAGCAGCTGGTTCGCGCCGCCGTGCCGGATGGCGGCGGCGAACTCCAGGGCGGGCAGGGCGATGTGCTTGGGCTTTTCGCCATGGCCGTAGAGCACTGCCGGCACCAGGCCGGCCCGGCGGGTACGGCGGGCACCACCCTTGCCGAACTCGGTACGGGGCTCGGCGCTGATCTTTACCTCGGACACGGCAGAAACTCCTGATACGTTCGCGGCGGCGGTCTCGTCTTCGATAACGGCGTCTCGGTGCTCGGCAAGGGGCTCTGGGGCGGAAGCATCACGCACTGCCCGGAGCACCGCGTCGATGACGGTGCCTCCGCGCCCGCGTCCATCCGCGTCCCGCAGGGCCCCCTCGCCGTGGCAACCGCACCAGTCTACCCGAGCAGGAAACCGCACCCGGGGCGGGTACCCGGGAGATCCGACCTCAGCTCAGACCGCCGAAGAGCGTGGTCACCGAGCCGTCGTCGAAGACCTCCCGGATGGCCCGGGCCAGCAGCGGCGCGATGGACAGCACGGTGATCTTGTCCAGCCGCTTCTCCGGCGGCAGCGGCAGGGTGTTGGTGACCACGACCTCGCTGATCCGGCTGTTCTTCAGCCGCTCGGTCGCCGGGTCGGAGAGCAGCGCGTGGGTGGAGGCCACCAGCACCTCCGCCGCGCCGGTGTCCTGGAGGATGTCGGCCGCGCCACAGATCGTTCCACCGGTGTCGATCATGTCGTCGACGATCAGGCACACCCGGCCCTCGACGTCACCGACCACCCGGTTGGCCACCACCTGATTCGGCTTCAACGGGTCCCGGGTCTTGTGGATGAAGGCCAGCGGGCAGCCGCCGAGCCGGTCCGTCCAGCGCTCCGCCACCCGGACCCGGCCCGAGTCCGGCGCCACCACGGTCATCGGCCGGCCCGCGTACCTGCGCTCGACGTACTCGGCGAGGGTGTCCATGGCGAACAGGTGGTCCACCGGCCCGTCGAAGAAGCCCTGGATCTGCGCCGTGTGCAGGTCCACCGTCAGGATCCGGTTCGCGCCCGCGGTCTTCAACAGGTCCGCCACCAGCCGCGCGGAGATCGGCTCCCGGCCCCGGTGCTTCTTGTCCTGCCGGGCGTACGGATAGAACGGCAGTACCACGGTGATCCGCTTGGCCGAGCCGCGCTTCAGGGCGTCGATCATGATGAGGGTTTCCATCACCCACTTGTTGACCCCGTGGGTGACCGACTGGACCACGAAGGCGTCCGAGCCGCGGACCGACTCCTTGAACCGGACGAAGATCTCGCCATTGGCGAACTCGTACGAGTCGGATGCGGTCGGTGCCACACCGAGGGCCTCACCGATCTCTTGCGCCAACTCCGGAAAACCGCGTCCGGAGAAGAGCATCAGACTCTTGCGATTTTCGGCGACGATGCTGCCCATCGGCTCGTCCGCTCCCGTTGCTGAAGGGGTTCCTGGCGGTGCGACCAGGCGCGCTATTCAGTTGGAGTATCTCTCGCGTCCGCCTGCCGTCCACCCGCCTGGGCGTCCTCGTGGGCTTGCTCACCCGAGGACCCGTCCTCCGCCCCCGGCCCACGCCCGGCCGGCGCTCCGTCGGCCCCCGGCCGACGCCCGGCCGACTCGGCGAGGGCACGTTCGGCCGCCGCCGCCGACCGGGTCCCCGCCCGGCGCCGGGTCACCCAGCCCTCGATGTTCCGCTGCGGCGCCCGGGTCACCCCGAGGGCACCGGCCGGTACGTCCTTGTCGATGGCGCTGCCGGCCGCCACGTACGCGCCCGGACCCACCTCGACCGGGGCGATCAGGCTGGTGTCGCAGCCGATGAACGCCGCCTCGCCGACCGTGGTGTGGTGCTTGGCGACCCCGTCGTAGTTCACGAAGATCGTCGCGGCGCCGATGTTCGCCCGCGCTCCGATCGTCGCGTCGCCCACGTAGCTCAGGTGCGGCACCTTGGCACCGGGACCGATCTCGGACTTCTTCACCTCGACGAACGTGCCGACCTTCGCCCCCTCGCCCACGTTCGCCTCGGGTCGCAGGTACGCGTACGGGCCGACGCTCGCCCCGGGGCCGAGCCGGGCGGACACCACGTGGCTGCGCAGCACCGTGGCGCCGGCGCCGACCACCGTGTCGACGAGCGTCACGTCCGGACCCACGGTGGCGCCCTCGGCCACCTCGGTCGTGCCGCGCAACTGGGTGTTCTGGTCCAGCACGGCGTCCCGGCCCACGGAAACGGTCACGTCGATCCAGGTCGTCGCCGGGTCCAGGATCGTCACCCCGGAGCGCATCCACGCCTCGTTGACCCGGTCCCGCAGCGCCTGGCGCAGCCCGGCCAGCTCGTACCGGTCGTTGCACCCGCGGGTCTCGGTGGCGTCCCGCGCGACGTGCACCCCGACCGGTTCGCCCGCGCCCACGAGCAGCTCGAAGACGTCCGTGAGGTACTCCTCGCCCTGCTCGTTGTCGGTGGAGAGCTTGCTGAGCGCCGTGCGCAGCCGGGCCGCGTCGAAGACGTAGCTGCCGGCGTTGATCTCCCGGATCGCCCGCTGCGCCGGGCTGGCGTCGCGCTCCTCCACGATCCGTTCCAACCGCCCGGCGCCGTCCCGCACGATCCGGCCGAGGCCGGCCGGTTGGTCGACCTCGGCGGCGAGCACCGTGGCCGCCGAGCCGGCGTCCTCGTGCGCGCCGACCAGTTCGTCGAGGGTCTCCGGGCGCAGCAGCGGCACGTCGCCGTTGATCACGACGACGGTGCCGGACGCGTCGGGTGCCGCCTCCAGCGCCACCCGGACGGCGTGCCCGGTGCCGCGCTGCTCGGCCTGGAGCACCGGTACGGCCTCCGGGGCGATCTCGGCCAGGTGCGCCCGGACCTGATCGGCACCGTGCCCGACCACCACGACGGTGCGTTCGGCGTCCAGGGACCGCGCGGCGGCCAGCACGTGTCCCAGCAGCGTCCGGCCGAGCAGCGGATGGAGCATCTTCGGTAACGCCGACTTCATCCGCTTGCCCTCGCCGGCGGCGAGCACGACCACGGTGCGGGTGCGGGGCTGGGACACGGGTGGCTCCCGTCAAGTCGCTGGCAGTCTGCCGCCTCATGCTAACCAGGGGCCGACCGGCCGACCCGGCGGGGAGCGACATGAGTCGCATGTCCGAAAAAAGCTGGGGTGTCTGGATTCGAACCAGAAGCTCAAGGCTCCAAAGGCCTGCGGGTTGCCGTTACCCCACACCCCATCGCCCGACCAGCCTAGCGGTTCCATTGATCAGCCCCGCGCACCACCTCGACTCCGGGGCCACATCCGGGGACGCCGCAAAATCGGGACGTTTGGGCCGGGACAGAACGGGGACGCCGCGGTGCGGTTCCGCCGGCCGAGCCGGTCGGCGCCGGACGAACCGGCCCGGCACGTCGTTCGAACAGGCGGTTCCCAGGCAATTGTCAGACACCGATCTCGTGCAGTCTACGGAAGCGTAGGTTACGGTGACGTAGGCGTAAGTTTCTGATCTTCTCCACCCTCTGCGAGGTGCCATGTCCACCGCACTCCTGGAATCGAACACGCCCGGCGGCCCGAAACCCTTGACCGAGGGTCGACAGCCGATGGGCGTCATGATCGGCCTCTGGGGCTTCGTGGTCGTGCCGTTCCTCGCCCTCCTCGTGGCCATCCCGGTCGCCTGGGGTGGCTGGCTGGGCTGGACGGACGTCTCCATCGCGCTGGCCTGGTACATCGTCTCGGGGCTGGGCGTCACGGTCGGATTCCACAGGTACTTCACGCACGGCTCGTTCAAGGCCAAGCGCTGGCTGCGGGTGACCCTGGCGGTGGCCGGGTCGCTGGCCGTGCAGGGCAGCATCGTGCAGTGGGTGGCCGACCACCGCCGGCACCACGCCTTCTCCGACGTGGAGGGCGACCCGCACTCGCCCTGGCGGTTCGGCGCCACCTTCTGGGGGCTGACCCGCGGCCTGTTCCACGCGCACGTCGGCTGGCTGTTCCACCGCGAGCTGTCCAACCGGGAACGCTTCGCCCCCGACCTGCTGGCCGACAAGGACATCCGCCGGGTGGACCGGATGTTCCCGCTGCTGGTGGTGATCTCGACGCTGGGTCCGGCGCTGATGGGCGGGCTGCTCACCTGGTCCTGGCAGGGAGCGCTGACCGCGTTCTTCTGGGGCGGCCTGATCCGGATCGCCACCCTGCACCACGTCACCTGGGCCATCAACTCGGTGTGCCACGTGTACGGCGAGCGGCCGTTCGAGGTGCGGCAGGGCGACCGGGCGGCGAACTTCTGGCCGCTGGCCATCCTGTCGTTCGGCGAGAGCTGGCACAACCTGCACCACGCCGACCCGACCAGTGCCCGGCACGGGGTGCTGCGCGGCCAGATCGACATCTCGGCCCGGGTGATCTGGCTGTTCGAGCGGACCGGCGCGGCGTACAACGTGCGCTGGCCCAAGCCGGAACGGATCGCCGCGAAGATGCTCAACGCCGACGCCCAGCACTGATCCGCGTCTTGCCGGGACAACCCGCCCGGACACCCGCCTGGCAGGATGGCACGGTGACCGAGCGCGACGAGACCGGTAGCGGCCGGGGCAGGCGGCGTCAGCGCCGCGGCGAGACAACGGCGGAGACATCGGACGGATCAACACCGCCGGCCCGGCCGGCCACGACGGCGCCGAAGCCCGGTTCCCGGGTACGGATGTCGGCGGCGCAGCGACGGGAACAACTGATCGCGATCGGCCGGCTGATCTTCGCCGAACGAGGCTTCGACGCCACCTCCATCGAGGAGGTGGCGGCCCGGGCCAAGGTCTCCAAACCGGTGGTCTACGAACACTTCGGCGGCAAGGAAGGGCTGTACGCCGTCGTGGTGGACCGCGAGGTCCGGGCGCTGCTGGACCGGATCGCCGCCGCGCTGACCGCGGGGCATCCGCGGGAACTGCTGGAGCAGGCCGCGCTGGCGCTGCTCGGCTACATCGAGGAGGAGACCAGCGGCTTCCGGGTGCTGGTCCGCGAGTCGCCGGTGATGTCGGCGACCGGCAACTTCAGCAGCGTGCTCAACGACGTGGCCCACCAGGTCGAGCACATCCTCGGCGCGGAGTTCAAGAGCCGGGGGTACGACCCCAAGCTGGCCGAGCTGTACGCGCAGGCGCTGGTGGGGATGGTGGCGCTGACCGGCCGCTGGTGGTTGGAGGTGCGCAAGCCGCGCAAGGAGGCGGTGGCGGCGCACCTGGTGAACCTGGCCTGGAACGGCCTGTCCCACCTGGAACCGCGGCCGACGCTGCTGACCCGCCGCCGGCGCTGACCTGACCGCCGGCGCTGACCCGCTTCCGCTGGCCCACTCCCGCTGACCCACGACCGCCGCCGGCCCACAGGGCCGGGAGTCACCGCTGGCGCGGTTGCGGCTCGGGCTCGGGGCGACGGGGTTTGACGTTCTCCGCGGCCGCGTGGTCGTGTGGGCCGACCTTGTCGTACAGGCCGGTGGCGAGGAATACCAGGCCGAACAGCAGCGACACGACGACGGTCGACACCGAGAAGTTGAGAATGTTGGCCGAGGTCTGCAACACGGCCAGCATGGCCAGACCGGTGACCATGAAGACCACCCCGGCGGTGAGGTTCATGTAGTGGCCCAGGTTGCTGCGCCGGGATGCGCCGATGACCAGCCCGATCCCGAAGAGCACCGACACCAGCGCGAAGGCCAGGTTGACCCGCAGCCCGAGCACCCAGTGGCTGGCCCGGGAGAACAGCGGATCGTTCCACGTCTCCACGAGGCCCAGGACCCCGAAGACCAGGACGTAGAGCCCGACCAGCCCGGCGACGACCCGGTACAGCGGCCGGGCCGGATGGTTGACCGGAAAGTGTGCCACGACGCCTCCTCGGCACGGTGACGGCTACTTCCGGATTTTCCCCTTTCGCGGCTCCGGCGGAGGCGGAACGGCCCTTCCGGCCGAGGCGGAACGCGGCCTCAGAGCACCAGGCGGGCGTCGCGGGCGGCGCTGGCCTCCTCGTCGGAGCCGATCGTGCAGTACATGGCGGCGGTCAGCAGCACCAGCCCGAGCAGCATGACCACGATGCAGGTCGCGATGGTGAAGTCGAGCACGTTGGCGCTGGTGCGCAGCACGGCCAGCTCACCGAGGCCCAGGGCCATCACGAGGTAGCCGAGCGGCTTGTTGACCCGGACGTCCACGTTGCGCCCGAGCGCCGTGGTGCCGAGGATCAGCACGCCGAGCAGACCGGACAGCGCGGCACCGGCGAGGTTGGTGCCCTGGCCCAGGACCAGGCTGTCGTCCTGCTCGAAGAGGTCCTGACCGGCGCTCTGCACCACGCCGAGGACACCGAAGATCACCAGATAGAGGCCGATCAGGCCGGTGATCGCCCGGTACACCGGACGCGCGGGGTGGTTGATGGGGTTGTGCGCCATGAGATCTCCAACGGCTGCCCGGGGGTGGTCCCGGTGATTCTCCCGCATCGTTCCGGCCAGCCGGTCGACACCCCCGGGAGCCGGCCGGTTCAGGCGTCCCCGACCCGGTCGGCGAGGGTGAGCCAGGCCTCCTCGACCTGATCGCGTTCGGCCCGCAGGGCGCGCAGTTGCCCGTCCAGCTCGGCGACCCGGGTGTAGTCGGTGGCGTGCGTGGCGAGCTGCTCGTGCAGCGTGGTCTCGCGCTGTTCCAGCTTGCCGAGCTGCCGCTCCAGCCTGCCGAGTTCCTTCTTCGCGGTCCGGGCCTCGGCCGCGGAGAGCCGGACCTCGCCGTCGGCCGCTCCGGCCGCACCGGCCGCACCGGCCGCACCGGCCGTGCCGGCCGTGCCGGCCGGGCCGGCCGCGCCCGGCGCGGTGGACCCGGCGCCGTCCGGGGCGGCACGGTCGCCACCGGTGCCGGTGCCGGTGCCGGTGGCCCGCCGCGCCAGCGGCACCCCGCCGTCGATCCGGGACAGGTACTCCTCGACCCCGCCCGGCAGGTGCACCAGCCGGCCGTCGCCGAACATCCCGTACACCACCTCGGTGACCCGCTCGATCAGGTACCGGTCGTGGCTGGCCACGATCACCGTGCCCGGCCAGGAGTCCAGCAGGTCCTCCAGCGCGGCCAGGGTGTCGGTGTCCAGGTCGTTGGTGGGCTCGTCGAACAGCAGCACGTTGGGTTCGGCGGCCAGCAGCCGCAGCAGTTGCAGCCGCCGCCGCTCGCCGCCGGAAAGGTCCCGTACCGGCGTCCACAGCCGGCGGTCGTCGAAGCCGAACAGCTCCGCGAGCTGGGAGGCGGCCACCTCGCGGTCGCCGATGACGACCCGGCGGGCCACCTCCTCGACGGCCTCCAGCACCCGCAGTTCGCCGGGAAGCTCGACCAGTTCCTGGGAGAGGAACGCCGGCCGTACCGTCGCACCGGTGCGCATCGTGCCGGCGTCGGCGCCGCGCACCCCGGCCAGCAGCCGCAGCAGGGTGGTCTTGCCGGCGCCGTTGGCGCCGACGAGCGCGATCCGGTCACCCGGCCCCACCCGCCAGGTGAGGTCGGTGAGGATGGGGGTGTCCCCCGCGTTCAGCGTGACGTCCTCCAGGTCGTACACCTGCTTGCCGAGCCGGGCGGTGGCCAGCCGGTGCAGCGCGACGCTGTCCCGCGGCTCCGGCTCGTCGGCGATGAGCGCGTTGGCGGCCTCGATCCGGAACCGCGGCTTGGAGGTCCGGGCCGGCGGGCCACGGCGCAGCCAGGCGATCTCCTTGCGCAGCAGGTTCTGCCGCCGCGCCTCGGCCGCGGCGGCCAGCCGGGCGCGCTCGGCCCGGGCGAGGGTCCAGGCCGCGAAGCCGCCCTCGTACGTCCGGACGGTGCGGTCGGCGACCTCCCAGGTGCTCGTGCAGACGGCGTCCAGGAACCACCGGTCGTGGGTGACCACCACCAGCGCGCCCCGCCGGGCCACCAGATGCCGGGCCAGCCAGTCCACCCCGCCCACGTCCAGGTGGTTGGTCGGCTCGTCCAGGACGAGCAGGTCGGACTCCCGGACCAGCAGGGCGGCCAGCGCCACCCGGCGCCGCTCGCCGCCGGACATCGGCCCGACCGGCTGGTCGAGACCCAGGTACGGCATGCCCAGCCCGTCGAGGATGGCCCGCACCCCGGCGTCGCCGGCCCATTCGTGCTCGGCGCCCATGTCCTCGGCCAGCCACGCGGTGCCGAGCACCACCGCGCGGACGGTGGCCTCGGGGTCGAGCCGCAACTGCTGCGGCAGCCAGGCGACCCGCAGGTCACGGCGGTGGGTGACCCGGCCGTCGTCCGGCTCCTCGACCCGGGTGAGCAGCCGCAGCAGGGTGGACTTGCCGGCCCCGTTGAGCCCGACCACGCCGACCCGGTCCGCCCCGTCCAGCCCGAGGGACACGTCGCGCAGCAGTGGCCCGGCGGCGCCGTACCCCTTGGACACCCGGTCCAGGTTGACGATGTTGGCTGACAAGGAGGGGTTCCCTTTCTCTGTCGCTGTGCTGTGCCGCGGGGGTCGTGGTGAACCGCTCAGCCGACCCGGGCACCCGCCACCGGGCCGTGCGCGGTGCGGACCACCCGGCACACGTCCGCGGCGGTCAGCTCCCGGGCCAGCGCCTCGGCGTGCCCGGCGTCGGCGGCGAGGAAGACGCAGGTCGGGCCGGATCCGGAGACGATGCCGGCGAGCGCGCCGGCACCGCGGCCGGCGGCGAGCACCTCGGTCAGCTCGGGCCAGAGGGACACCGCCGCGGGTTCGAGGTCGTTGCCGAGGGCCGCCCCGAGCACCGCCGGGTCGCGCTGGCGGAGCGCCCCGAGCAGCCGGTCCGGGCTGCCCACCGGCAGCGGGGCGGCGCCCGCGTCGCGCAGCCGGTCCAGTTCGCCGTACACCTTGGGGGTGGAGAGGCCGCCGTCGGCGATGGCCACCGCCCAGTGCCAGGTGGTCGGGCGGACCAGGACCGGGCTGACGGCCTCGCCGCGCCCGGTGCCGAGCGCGGTGCCGCCGAAGACCAGGAAGGGTACGTCGGAGCCGAGCCCGGACGCGACCTCGGCGAGTTCGTCCCGGGTGAGGCCGGTGCCCCACAGCGCGTCGCAGGCCACCAGCGCGGCGGCGGCGTCGGCGCTGCCCCCGGCCAGCCCGGCGGCCAGCGGAATCTGCTTGCGCAGGTGCAGCCGGGCGTGTGCGGGTACCCCGGCGTACCCGGCGAGGGCCTGGGCCGCACGGATGATCAGGTTCGTGCCGTCCAGGGCCAGCTCACCGGCGCCCTCCCCCTCCATGGTGAGGGTCAGGGTGTCCCCCCGCCGGGCGGTCAGCTCGTCGTGGAGCGAGATGGCGTGGTAGACGGTGTGCAGCTCGTGGTAGCCGTCCTCGCGCAGCGGCCCCACCCCGAGGTGAAGGTTGATCTTCGCGGGGGCGTACACCTTGACCGGACCGGACGCGCCGCGGCGGGAGGTCTCCTCATCCTCGTCCGGACGCCAAGCCTCGGTCACGGGGTGCGATCCCGGACCGGATCCGGACTGCACATCCCCGTGGGCTCGATCGGCGCAGCGGTCACTCGTACACCTCCTCGGCGGGCACGGCGCCAGCCTACTGTGCGCCCGGCCGGCCGGCAGCGGCCCACGCGGCGATCGCGGCGAACTGCCCCACGGTGAGCGATTCGCCGCGGGCGGTCGGGTCGATCCCGGCCGCGACCAGCGCCGCGGCGGCCCGGTCCGGTCCGCCGGCCCAGCCGGCCAGGGCCGCCCGCAGGGTCTTGCGACGCTGCGCGAACGCCGCGTCCACCACCTCGAAGACCCGCTTGCGGGGTACGCCGGTCACCGGCGGATCCCGCCGGGTGAACGCCACCAGCCCGGAGTCGACGTTCGGGACCGGCCAGAACACGTTCGGCGGTACCCGACCGGCGGTGCGGGCCTCGGCGTACCAGGCGAGCTTGACCGACGGGATGCCGTACACCCGGGAGCCGGGACCGGCGGTGAGCCGGTCCGCCACCTCCTTCTGCACCATCACCAGGCCGCGGCGCAGGCTCGGCAGCTCGGCCAGCAGGTGCAGCACGACCGGTACGGCGACGTTGTAGGGCAGGTTGGCCACCAGCGCCGTGGGCGGCGGGTCCGCCAGGTCGGCGGCGGTGATCCGCAGCGCGTCGGCCCGGTGCACCCGCAGCCGGGCCGCGGCCCCGTCCGCGTGCCGGGCCACGGTGTCCGGCAGCGCGCCGGCCAGCACCGGGTCGATCTCCACGGCGTGTACATGGTGGACGCCGGGCAGCAGACCGAGGGTCAACGAGCCGAGGCCCGGCCCCACCTCGACCACCACGTCGGCCGCGGCCAGGCCGGCGGCCGCCACGATCCGCCGTACCGTGTTCGGGTCGTGCACGAAGTTCTGCCCGAGCCGCTTGGTGGGCGCCACCCCGAGCCGGGCCGCCAGCTCCCGGATCTCCGCCGGCCCGAGCAGCCCGGTCACGCCCGTCGCCCGCCGGCCCACGGCCCGAAGACCCGGTCGCCGGTGGCGGAGATCGCCGCGCTCAGCGCCGCCACGTCGGTGCCGGTGGTCTCGGCCAGCGACCGGACGGTCAGCGGGATGAGATACGACGCGTTCGGCCGCCCGCGGTACGGGACCGGGGTCAGGTACGGCGCGTCGGTCTCCACCAGGAGCTGATCGGCCGGGGTGACCGCGGCCGCCGCCCGCAGCGGGCCGGCGCTGGCGAACGTCACCGTGCCGGCGAAGCTGAGCAGGTAGCCCCGCCGGACGCACTCGGCGGCGAACTGCGCGTCGCCGGAGAAGCAGTGCATGACGACGGTTTCCGGCGCGCCCTCGTCGTCCAGGATCCGCAGCACGTCGGCGTGCGCGTCCCGGTCGTGGATGATCAACGGCTTGCCGTACCGCTTGGCGATGGCGATGTGCGCCCGGAAGCTGGTCTCCTGGGCGGCCCGACCCGGTTCGCCGGTCCGGAAGAAGTCCATCCCGGTCTCCCCGATGCCGCGTACCCGGTCCTGCCCGGCCAGCGCCTCGATCTCCCGCAGCGCCCCGTCCAGGTCGGCCAGCCGGGGTGCCTCGTTGGGGTGCAGCGCGACGGTCGCGACCACGGCGGGATGCCGGGCCGCCAGCTCGGCGCCCCAGCGCGAGGAGTCGACGTCCACCCCGACCTGCACCAGCCGGTCCACCCCGGCCCGGGCCGCCGCGGCGATGAGCGCGGCCACCGGGCCGGCCACCGAATCGGTCGGCGCGCCGGCCACCGAATCGGCCACCGGGTCGGCCACCGAATCGGTCGGCGCGCCGGACGGCCCCGCCGGGGGTTCGCCGGCCTCGGTCACCGTGATGTCCAGGTGGGTGTGGCTGTCGATCACCGGCACGGGCAGCGGCTCGGGCGCGGGCGGGAACTCGCCGGCACGGCGCGCGGCGCGTTCACGTCGGGATTCGCTAGCGTCAGTCATCGCCGGCAAGCATCACACACCGCCACCCTCGCCGGGCCGCTGCCGCCCACCGGCGGTTCCGGGTCACAACCGCCGCCGGTGCCGGCGGTTCCGGAGTGACGGCCGGCGCCGGTGCCGCCGGTTCCCGGGTCACGGCCGGCCGTTCCCGGGTTGCGGCGCGAGATCTGCCGGCAACGTGGTGTTCATGTGCCGGGCTTAGCTTCTCGCCGTGAGTCTCAGTTCTCAGCCGCACCGGCTCCCGACCGCCGGCAGTGACATCTGGGTCTCGCTGGACGGCAGCACCCACCCCGCCGAGGAGATCGCCCGCGGCGCCGCGTACGAGGTTCTCAGCGCCGAACCGGCGCCCGGGTTCGAACCGGTCCGCCGCCCCGACGCACGGCTCCCGTTCCACCGGTACGTGCACGTCAGCGACCTGTCGGCGGTGCGCGGCGGGACCGGCGGCGCCGACCTGGACGCGCCGCTGATGGCGCCCGTGGGGCGCCACCGGAACTGGGCGGAGCTGCACCAGCTCAGCCAGCGGCCGGCCTCGGCCACCGACCCGGTGCTGACCGCGGTCCGGGCCTCGGCCGTGGTCCGGCGCGGCACCCCGATGGTCAAGGTGCTGTCCGCGCGGCAGTTGGCCGGCTTCGTGCAGGGCTGGTTGCCGTACGGCTTCTGCTACCGCGAGTACGACGTCGCGCACCTGCGGACCTCGACCGACCTGGCGGTGCTGCGGACCGACCCGGACCCGGGCCGGGACGACCCGGACGTGACGTACGCGCTGCGCTGGCGGGCCATCGACCCGGTCGACTACCAGGTCCCGACGGCGCAGGCGCAGCCCGGTCTGGTCACCATGCCGCCGCACGACCGGATGGGTCCGGCGGTGCTCGGCACCGGCTTCACGCCCAGCGGGCGGCACCTGATCCCCGAGTTCGCCACCCGGGACCTGGCCGACCTGCCGATGCCGGCCAACGCGGCGCTGGTCGCCTACCCGGCCTCGGGCGAGGAGGTGGTGCTCTACACCTTCCGCCCGGAGCAGCGGGGCTGGCTGCGGATGGCCGGGCCACGCTGGCGGCACCTGCTGGCCGCCGTGCCGGGCGTCTCGCCGGACCAGGAGTACCTGCCGGTCGGCGAGACGCCGTCCACCCGCCTGGTCGGCGAGCACCAGGGCGCGGAGTACGAGGCGGTGGCCGACCTGCCGGGCGGCTTCCGGGTGCTGGCCATGACGACGGCGGCCCGCTTCCCGGTCGACCGGGTGCACCGGCGGACCAGGTTCGTGCTCTGGCGCGGCGCCCGGTGCGTGGCGCTGCGGTCGGACGCCAACTGGATCCGGGTACGGCTGTGCCGGCCCGACCCGGACAACGTCCCGGCGCTCGGCGCCCAGTGCTACGAGCGGGGCGTGTACGAGGCGTGGGCGCCGGTCGCCGAGATCGCCGACGACCAGACCGTCGACATCCGGTACCCGGCGGAGGACTAGCCCGTCCGCCGGGCACCGGCCCGGACGCGGCTCATCCGGCCAGTCGGGCCAGTTCCTCCTCGACGATCGACGGGTCCAGCTTGCGGAACACCGGCTTCGGCGCGGCCAGCGGCCGGCCCGCCTCGATCGGCGTCGGCTCCCAGCGGGCGCCGACCGTGTAGTCGCCGGTCAGCACCGGGTACGCCGGGCCGCCGTCCAGATCCTCGACCTGGACGATCGACGGCATCGGGGCGTGCACCCCGGTACCGCCGAGCAGCTCGTGGATCTTCTGGGCCGCGTGCGGCAGGAACGGGGTGAGCAGGATGTTGGCGTCGCTCACGGCCTGCAACGCGACGTGCAGGATGGTGCCCATCCGCGGCTTGTCGGCCTCGGCCTTGAGCTTCCACGGCGCCTGCTCGGACAGGTACTTGTTGGCCTCGGCCACCACCCGCATCGCCTCGCCGATGGCCTGCTTCTGCCGGTGCCGGCCGATCAGGTCGCCGACCGTGGTGAAGGCGGCCCGTACGGCGGCCAGCAGCGCCTCGTCGGCCTCGGTGAGGCCGGCCGGGTCGACCGGCGGGATGGCGCCGAAGTTCTTGGCGGCCATCGAGATGGACCGGTTGACCAGGTTCCCCCAGCCGGCGACCAGTTCGTCGTTGTTGCGGCGGAGGAATTCCGCCCAGGTGAAGTCGGTGTCCTGGTTCTCCGGGCCGGCCACCGCGATGAAGTAGCGCAGCGCGTCCGCGTCGTACCGTTCCAGGAAGTCCCGGACGTAGATGACCACCTGGCGGGAGGAGGAGAACTTGCGCCCCTCCATGGTCAGGAACTCGCTGGACACCACCTCGGTGGGCAGGTGCAGCCGGCCGTACTGTCCGGGCTTGCCGTCCCGGTCGCCCTCGCCCGAGTAGCCCAGCAGCAGCGCCGGCCAGATCACCGAGTGGAAGACGATGTTGTCCTTGCCCATGAAGTAGTACGAGCGGGGCACGTCGCCGGCCGGGTCGGCCTCGGCGTCCGCCGCCCACCACCTGCGCCAGGCCTCCGGGTCACCGCTGCGCCGCGCCCACTCGATCGAGGCGGACAGGTAGCCGATCACCGCGTCGAACCAGACGTAGATGCGCTTGTCGGTGCGGTCCCGCCAGCCGTCCAGCGGGATCGGCACGCCCCACTCCAGGTCCCGGGTGATGGCCCGGGGCTGGAGGTCGTCCAGCAGGTTCCGGGAGAACCGCAGCACGTTGGGTCGCCAGCCCTCCCGGCCGTCCAGCCAGCGGGCCAGCGCACCGGCCAGGGCCGGCAGGTCGAGGAAGAAGTGCTCGGTCTCGACGAACTCCGGCGTCTCTCCGTTGATCCTGGACCGCGGGTTGATCAGGTCGACCGGGTCGAGCTGGTTGCCGCAGTTGTCGCACTGGTCACCGCGGGCGCTGTCGTAGCCGCAGATCGGGCAGGTGCCCTCGATGTAGCGGTCCGGCAGGGTGCGGCCGGTGGACGGGGAGATGGCGCCCATCGTCACCTTCGGCACGATGTAGCCGTTGCGGTGCAGCCCCTCGAAGATCTCCTGAACCACCGCGTAGTGGTTGCGCGTGGTGGTGCGGGTGAACAGGTCGTAGGACAGGCCCAGGCCGTGCAGGTCGGCCACGATCACCCGGTTGTACCGGTCGGCCAGCTCGCGGGCGGTCAGCCCCTCGGAGTCCGCCTGCACCTGGATCGGGGTGCCGTGCTCGTCCGTACCGGAGACCATGAGCACGTCGTGGCCGGCCATTCGCAGGTAGCGGCTGAACACGTCGGCGGGCACGCCGAACCCGGAGACGTGACCGATGTGGCGCGGGCCGTTGGCGTACGGCCAGGCGACCGCCGCAAGAACGTGGCTCATGACCGCCAAGCCTAGTGACCGGGCCGCGGCGCCCGCGAACCAATAGCCCGCGGCGCGGGTACGCGTACGCCGGTGGCCGGAAACTTCTCACCCTTCGACACGCCGAGTCACCTGTTGGTCTCGATCAGTAACACGTAGTCCAATGACCGCGTGACTGGAGACCCAGCACCGGGTCAAGCTGCCGAAAAGCGAACGGTCCGCGTCGTACCGCCGCGGAGCCGCCCGGCGGCCCGTGGCCGGGCGGCCGTGCCCGCCGGATCGCCGCCCGCCGCCCCCGAGCCGACCGCCGATCCCGGGTCGCCCGCCGGTCCCGGGTCGCCCGCTGAACCCGACGAGACCGCGGCGGACCGGGCCGAGGCGGCCGCCCCGGACGGCGACCAGGATCCACCCGCCGCACCCGCCCCGGACCCGGCGGCCGAGCCCGCCGGCACCGCCGGCACCGCCGAGCCCGCCGAGCCCGCCGGGACCGTACGCGCCCGGGCCAGGGTGCCCAGCCCGACGCCGCGGGCCACCGGGCGGGTGCGGGCACGGGCCAAACCGGCAAGCCCGCCAGCCGAGCCACCGGCCACCGAGCCACCGCCCGCCGAGCCACCGGCCACCGAACCGCCGGCCACCGAACCGCCGGCCGGCGACGCCGAAGCCGTCGACGCCACCGAGACCGGCGAGACCCGCGATCCGATCGAGGCCACCACGGGCGCCCCGATCGGCTCGCTGCCCCGCCGGGCACCCGTCCGGCAGCCCCGGGACGGCTGGCCCGCCCCCACGAGCACGGGCTGGAAACCGGCCGAACCGGGCGCCCCGGTCGAGGGCGTGGACGAGCCTGCCTTCTGGCTGCCCATCGAGGAGGTGCACTGGGACGGGCGACCCGTCCGCGACGAGCGGGAGACCTGGCTGAGCCGCTGGCGCGCGGCGCGGGCCGCCGCGCACCGCGCCTCCCGGCCGCCCCCACCGCCCCGCAACCCGGTGGCCGGGCTGGCCGGGCTGGTGCTGTTCGCCCTGACCTCGGGCTTCTTCGGCTGGGTCAGCGCCGAACCGCTCTGGCTGGCGGTCGGACACGGCGAACGCGGCGTGGCGACCGTCTCCTCCTGCTCCGGCTCCGGCGTCGGGCTGGCCTGCCAGGGCAGGTTCACGGCCCGTACCGGTTGGACCAGCCCGCTCGTACCGGTGGTGGGGGTGGTCGCCGCCGCCCGGACCCCCGGCAGCCAGGTGGCGGCCCGGATGGTCGACGCCGAGGCCCGCAAGGCGTACGCCGAGGCCGGCGTCGCCGACCGGCACCTGCGCTGGCTGCTCGGCCTGGCCGCGGCGCTGGGCTGCGGTCCGGGCATCGTCTGGGCGACCGGCGCGCGTCGACTGCCGGAACCCCGCGGCCGGCGCGCCGCCACGCTCGCCGCGCTGGCCGTGCCGGTCCTGCTGCTCACCGGCTTCCTGGTGTATGCGTTCTGAGCCGGCCGGCCACCGCCGGGCCGGTCAGTCGGCGTGCACGATGCCGTACACCTCGCGCCGACGCAGGCCGTACTCGGTGGCCACGGCCGCGATGGCGTCGCGCCGGGAGGAGCCGGCGGTTTCCAGCGCGGCCACCGCCGCCCGCAGCGCGTCGTCGTCGGGACGGCTCGCCGGCACGGCCGACGCGCCGGCCACCACCAGGGTGATCTCGCCGCGGGCGGTGCCCGACGCGGCCCACTCGGCCAACTCCCCCAGCGGGCGGCGCAGCACCTCCTCGTACGTCTTGGTCAGCTCCCGGCAGAGCGCGGCCGGGCGGTCCGGGCCGAACGCCTCGGCAAGGTCGGCCAGCGCACCGGCGATCCGGTGCGGCGCCTCGAAGAACACCAACGTCCGCTCCTCGGCGGCCAGGCCGCGCAGCCGGCTGCGGCGGGCGCCGCCGGAGCGGGGCAGGAACCCCTCGAAGCAGAACCGGTCGCAGGGCAGTCCGGACACCGCCAGCGCGGTGGTCACCGCGCTCGGACCCGGCGCCGCGGTGACCGGCACGCCGGCCGCGAGCGCCCCGCGCACCAGCCGGTACCCCGGGTCGGAGACGCTGGGCATGCCGCCGTCGGTGACCACCGCCACGGTCGCGCCGTCGAGCAGGGCCTGGACCAGTTCGGGGGTACGACGTTCCTCGTTGCCCTCGAAGTACGAGACGACCCGCCCGGCGACCGTGACCGACAGGTCCCGGGTCAGCCGGCTCAGCCGCCTGGTGTCCTCCGCGGCCACGATGTCGGCGCCGGCCAACACCTCACCCAGCCGGGCGGAGGCATCGGCGGGGTTGCCGAGCGGCGCGCCGACCAGCACCAGGCGGCCACCTTCGGGATTTTCCGGCACGCGGCCACTCCTCTTTCCTCGTTCCGCATCGCGGGCGGACGGTGGTGTGAGTCACCGTTTCCCACCCCGGCAGCCTACGATCACTGGGTGACCTCGGCGTCGACAGCGCAGACCACAGACCCGGACAACACCCGGACCGGCGAAAACGCCGGCACTCCGGCCGCGGATACACCGGCAGACAGCGGCGCCGGTCAATCCTCGGGCGGGGTGCTGGGCGCCGCCCGGCGCCGGTTGGCACCCCTCGACCGACGGCTCGACCCGTGGTCGTGGCTGGCCACCGGTGTCGTGGTGGTGATCGCCGGCATCCTGCGGCTGGTGGGGTTGAGTCACCCGCCGGGCAAGGTGTTCGACGAGATCTACTACGCCCGGGACTCGTGGGGTCTGCTCAACCACGGCGCCGAGTGGAACTACGAGACGAACACCCCGTCGTACGTGGTCCATCCGCCGTTGGGCAAATGGCTCATCGCGCTCGGCGAGTGGGCGTTCGGGTACGCCGACCCCGACCAACACATCTCGGTGGCCGGGCACCTGACCACCACGGCGCCCGAGTTCGGCTGGCGGATCTCCGCCGCGCTCATCGGCACCCTGTCGGTGCTGCTGGCCGTCCGGATCGGCCGCCGGTTGTTCCACTCGACCGCGCTCGGCTGCGCCGCGGGGCTGCTGATGGCGTTGGACGGCTTCCACCTGGTGCTGTCCCGGACCGCCCTGCTGGACATCTTCCTGCTGTTCTTCGTGTTCGCCGCGTTCGGAGCCCTGGTGCTGGATCGGGACGCCCGGCGGGAGCGGTGGCTGCGGGCGCTGGAGGCCGGGGTGTCGCCGGCACGCCTGCCGCACGGCGTCCCGTGGTGGCGGCTCGCCTCGGCGGTGCTGCTCGGCTGCGCCCTCGCGGTGAAGTGGAGCGGCATCTACTTCGTGGTGGCCTTCGCGATCCTGGCCGTGCTCTGGGACGTCGGGGCGCGCCGGTCCGCCGGGGTGCGCCGGCCGTGGCTGAGCACGCTGGCCGGTGAATCGGGCTGGCTGCTGCTCTGCGGCGTGCTGGTGGTGGCCGCCTACCTCGCCTCGTGGTCGGGATGGTTCCTCACCGACGGCGGCTATTTCCGGCACTACCTGGCCGACAACGGGCGACCCGAGCCGCCGGTGATCGGGGCGCTGCGCGACCTCTGGCACTACCACGTCGAGGCGTACAAGTTCCACACCACACTGGAGAAGCCGCACAAGTACCAGTCCTGGCCGTGGCAGTGGCTGCTGCTGGGCCGGCCGGTCGCCTTCTACTGGTCCAGCAACGGCCCGTGCGGCGCGCCGAGTTGCGCGGCCGAGGTGCTGCTGCTGGGTACGCCGCTGCTGTGGTGGTCGTTCCTGCCCGCCCTGGCCGGCACCCTCTGGTTGGGCATCGCGCGCCGGGACTGGCGGGCCGGCGCGCTGCTGGTCTGCGTCGCGGCCGGCATCCTGCCCTGGTTCTGGTACGCCTTCGACAGCCGGACCATGTTCTTCTTCTACGCGGCTCCGGCACAGCCGTTCCTGGTCCTGGCCGTGGTGTACGTCCTGGGCGCCATCATGAGCCCGGCCCGGGTACCGCTGGCCGCGGCGGACCGACCACCGGAGGCGCTCGCCGCGGAGCAGTCCGACGACGCGGACCGGCGGATGGTGGGCGCCGTGGTGGCCGGCGTGTACGTGTTGGCGGTCGCCCTCTGCTTCGCGTACTTCTATCCGGTCTTCGTCGGCAAGGTGATCAGCTATGCCGACTGGTCGGCCCGGATGTGGTTGGGCGGTCGCTGGATCTGAGTTGGGCGGTGTTTCCGGCCGGGACGGCGGTTCCGGCCGGAAACACGTGTCCGGCCGTGTCCGGCCCTGTCTGAGGCGTGTTCGGACCGTCCGGCCGGTGCGCGCACCGTGCCGGGCGGCGCTTGGCGTGCCGGGCGGTGCTCGGCGTGCCGGGCGGTGCTCGGCGTGCCGGGCGGTGGGTTGCGCGCCGGGGGGCCCACGGACGGGGCGGACCCCGCTCGGCGGGGCGCGTACGGCGGCCCCGTCGGGATCAGGCGGACCGGGGCGGCGACGTGGCAAAGGCGCAGGTCGCCGGGCGGAGTTACGGGTCATCCGCAAAAAGGTGCGCGCCCCGATCGCCTGCCACGGGGGAAGCGGGCGATTGGGGCGCGCAAACCAAGCTTAACCACCGTGGTTGCCTGGCACAACGGGGCGGACGCGGTCAGATTTCCGACGCTGGCGGAACAAACGATTCGTGAACAGATTCGCACGGTATGCAGTCGCTCCGGCCCGACCGGCGACCCGGCCCGATCCCGACCTGACCCGCCGCGGCCCGACGCCGGTCCGGCCCGGCCGGACTCCGGCTCCAACCGCGGCCCCGACCGTGACTCCAGCCCTACCCGACCGGGCTGACCAGGCCCGACCGGAAACAGCTCGGCCGGGCGGAGCGGGCGGTCGGGTGCAACGTTCGACAATCGTTCATCGCTGGCGATTGCCAACCGACACATTCATGAGGCTAACTATCTCCACCGAACCCCTTGATCGGATGGAGTACCGATGAGCCGAACTCTTCGCTGGGCCGCCACCCTGCTGGCCAGCACCGTGGCCGCCACCCTCGGCCTGGTCAGCCCCGCGGTCGCCGCCAGCACCTCGCAACCACTGCGCACGATGATCGCCAACCTTCCGGTGGCCGCCGAGGTGCGCACGGGCTACAACCGCAGCCTCTTCCCGCTGTGGATCGACGCCGACGGCAACGGCTGCAACACCCGGTACGAGGTGCTGATCGCCGAGGCGGTGACGGCGCCGAGCATCGGGTCCGGCTGCAAGCTCACGGGCGGACGCTGGTACTCCTACTACGACGCCGCCTACTGGACCGATCCGTCCGATCTGGACATCGACCACGTCGTACCGCTCGCCGAGGCGTGGGACTCCGGCGCCCGCGACTGGACCACCAGCCGGCGCCAGTCGTACGCGAACGACCTGGCCGACTCGCGCACCCTGGTCGCAGTCACCGACAACGTGAACCAGTCCAAGGGCGACCGGGACCCGGCCGAGTGGATGCCCACCTACGACCGGTGCCGCTACATCGGCGAATGGGCGGCGGTCAAGACGCGCTGGCGGCTGACCGCCGACAGCGCCGAGAAGAGCGCGCTGACCAGCTACGCCAGCTCCTGCTCGAACGTCACCATCTCGGTGACCTACGCGTTCTGACCGATCGGGGCGGCGCGGCCGGACCCGCCAGACCGGCGTGGTCGCGCCGCGCCGCCCCCACCCCGACCCGCTCCCACCTCGGCCCACCCCGCCAAGGTCAGCTCGGGTCAAGGTCAGCTCGGGTCAAGGTCAGCTCGGGCCAAGGTCAACTCGTCTTCGGCGAAGTTGGGGTGTCCGGGCGCCCTGAACCCCCCAAGTTCGGCGAAGACGAGTTGATCATGTCTGGGATGGCGGCGGCCCATCTCGGCGCGGGCCACGGACAGGGCCTAGACCGGGGGCAGCCCGAACGCCTCGTCCACCTTCCCCAGCAGCTCGGCGTCGTCGCCATTGCCCACCCCGCGCAGCAGGTCGATGGCGGTGGCCCGGACCTGGCCGATGATCATGATGAGCGGCAGCGGCGGCCCCTGCGCGAACAGGCCGCCGGCCACCCGTACGGCCGTGAGCGCGGCCTCCTCCGCCTCCTGCGCGCAGCGGTCCGCACGGGCATCGTCCAGGTGCAGGTCGGCGACCAGCGCCTCGCCGGCCGCCCGGATGGCGGCGGCCAGCGAGCGCAGCGCCGCGAACAATTCGGCCGGTACCCCGGCCGGCGACCGGGTGAGCGTCACGGCCGCCCGGGCGAGCACCCGGACGTTCCGTACGGCATAGTCGACCTGCCGGATCGAGGCGTCCACCGCGTGCACCCGGTGCAGGCGCCGCCGGCGGCGTACGGGCAGACGCAGCGCCTCCCCCGCGGCCGTGACCTCCGCCTGCAACAGGTCGACCGTCGCGTCCATCGTCCTGGCCCGGGCGAGTGCGGCCCGCGCGGCGGGCTCGCTGTGCCGCTCCAGCGCCTCGGTGATCTCCTCCACCAGCTCGGCCAACCGGCCGAAGACCTCGCGGGCCTGCGCCACCAGCGGGGCCAGCGGATTGCGCGCGGTAATGAGCTGGCTGACCAGCACCGCGACGCCACCGCCGATCAGCGCGTCGACGAACCGGAACGGGATCAGGCTGGTCGTGGTGGGCGTCACCACCACCAGGTAGAGCGCCGAGACCGCCGCCTGCACCACGGTCACCGTGCTGGCGCCCACCGCAACGGCGAGGCCCAACGTGAGAAGGATCACCGTAAAGATCGTCCAGGTGCCGCGCGGGCCGAGGGCCTGGATCACCAGGTCGGCCACCAGCACCCCGGCGGCCACCCCCAGCACCACCTCCACCGCCCGGCGGATCCGCTGGCCCCGGGTCTGGCCCAGCACGATCAGCGCGGCCGCCGGGGCGAAGAACGGCTGCGGATGCCCGATCAACCGGGTGTCCACGATCCAGGCGAGGGTGGCCGCGAGCGTCGCCTCGGCGATCGGCACCCAGCCCTGGCGCAGCCGGCCGGCGGCGAGACGGAACCACCCCATCCCCACCATGCCGCCTCCCGCCGCTCGCCGTCCCGGGTTGCGCACCGGCCGCCGGCCGGTCGCCATCGCGGCCGGATCTACCCCGGCCGGCCACCAACCTAACGACCGGGCCGGGGCCGGTTCGGGGCCGGCCGAGCGCTGGTCAGGGCCAGACCGCGGTGTCCAGGAACTCCTCGACGGCGGTGGCGACCCGGCCCAGCACCTCGGCGGAGCGGGCCAGCGGGCCGGGAACGTGCATCCCATGATCGGCCTCGGGGATCTCCAGCACGTACGGCGACAGCGTCCGGGCCAGCGCGCCGTCCCAGTGCTGAAGATCGGCCGTACCGCCGACCAGCAACACCGGCGCGGCGCCGCGGCGCAGCGCCGCCACGACCGGCTCGACGTGCAGCAGCGGGGTCAGCCACACCGCCGGCAGGTCGCGGTCGGCGGCCAGCGGCGCGGCGAGCGTACCGAGGGACTTGCCGATCAGCAGCGGCCGAGGGTCGTCCGGCAGCCCGTCCAGTACGGGCGTCGCGTGGTCCCGCACCCACGGGATCCGGTCGGCCAGTGGCACGTGCGGGGTGCCCGGCGGAGGGCCGTTCGGATCCCATCCGCCACCCCAACTGAGCGGATGGATCCGCGCCGACCGGGCCTGCGCCGCGGCGGCGGAAAACATCAACAGCGGCGCGTACGGCCCGTACCGGCCGCCCGGCAGAACCACCGCGTTGCGCTCCATCATGGAATTCCTCCTGGACCCGTCCGGGACCGGGATCGCCATTCGCGGGCGAGCATCGCGAAGACCAGTTGATCGGCCCAGCCACCCCGGAACCGGTAGCTCTGCACATGCCGGGCCTCCAGCCGCATCCCGATCCGGCTCATCAATCGCGCGGACGCCTCGTTGTCGGCGTGGCACCGGCCGTAGACGCGGTGCAGCCCGAACTCGTCGAAGCCCCAGCCGAGCAGCCCGACGACGGCCTCGGTGGCCAGCCCGCGGCCGTGGAACTCGGGGTTGAAGACGTAGCCGATCTCGGCGGTGTGGTCGGCCGCGCTGTGCCAGACCAGTTGGGCGGTGCCGGCCACCCGGCCGGTGCCGGGACCGTTCGCGCCGGCCGCGGACGGGTCGACCTCGGCGGCCAGGGTCAGTACGTCGCCCTCGGCGCGCAACGCGTTCTGCCGGGCCATCGTCGCGACCGACACGTGCGACTGCGCGATGGTGCGGGGTTCGGCGCCGAGCATCCACCGGCACACCTCGGGCCGGCGCTGGTACGCGTGCACGTCATCAACGTCGTCGATGGTGATCGGACGCAACGCGAGCCGGGCCGTGCGGATCGGGTAGCTCGGCCGGAACACCGGCCGATGATAGGCAGAACCGTCGATCCGATTCCGGAAATTTCGTCGCGACACCGGGGGCGACCGATGAGTTCGCCCGACGTCGACGGTCCACCTGGTAACCCGTGCGCCGCGTGGTGTCAGCGGCGGCCGGGCGGCGCGCGGATTCTGTCGTACCCGTCGCGTAGAACTACCGCACCGCGCGAAGGTGTCGGCGTCGGACGCCGGTCCGCGCCGGGGCGGGCCGGCACGGGGCGGCCCGACCCGGCACGGGCCTGCGCCGCGACACAGGCTGGGCGGGTGACAGCGCCAAATCCGGTTGGTTGAACGGATGGCGGCGGCACCGAACGCTGCCGGGCTGCCGGGCTGCTGGGTGCTGGGCTGGCGTACCGGAAATCGGTTTGCGCCGCGCACCGCGACCGGTACGGTGTGCGGCGTCGGGTCCGAGACGACGAGCGACGCCGAGGGAGGTGGGACCGGATGATCCGGACTGCCGTTACCGCTGCCCCCTGCCCTCGTTCCGCCGCCCACTGACCTTTCTCTCTTCCGGGCGGCGCTGTCCCACTCGGAGTTTGCCTTGCCCCATTCTTATTCGTCCGCTCACCGCGTCGTACGCGTGGAGCGGAAGTCCTGCGTACTCGCCACCCCGGACGGACCGCGGACCGTGCCCACCACCATCGGGGTGGCGGTGGGCGACTGGGCGCTGCTCGACGACGCCGGCCAGGTGTCCGGCATCCAGCCACGCAGCACCGAAATCCGCCGGCTCGGCGTCGGCGGCCGGGCCGTCGAGCAGGTCCTCGCGGCCAATTTGGACATCGTCGCGGTGTGTGCGCCGCTGGAACGCGACGCCCGGCTCGGCCGGGTCGAACGGCTGCTCGCGCTCGCCTGGGCCTCCGGCGCGCAGCCGCTGCTGGTGGCCACCAAGATCGACCTTTGCCGACCGGAGGACGTCGGCCCGGCGTTGAGCCAGTTCGGGGCCGCCGCGCCGGGCGTGGACGTCGTGCCCGTCACGGTCACCGACCTCACCAGCCTCGACCCGGTACGCGCGATGATCGCTCCGGACCGGACACTGGTGGCCATCGGTGCCAGCGGCGCCGGCAAGTCCACCCTGATCAACGGGCTGGTCGGCGGGATGGAGCTGGCCACCGGCGCGGTCCGGGAGTCGGACGGCAAGGGCCGGCACACGACCGCCTGGCGGGAACTCGTGGAGCTTCCCGGCGGCGGCTACCTGATCGACACCCCCGGGCTGCGTGCGGTGGGCCTGTCCGACGCGGCCGAGGGCGTCGATGCGGCGTACGCCGACATCACCGACCTCGCGGCGCAGTGCCGGTTCTCCGACTGCGGGCACGAGTCGGAGCCGGGCTGCGCGGTCCGGGCCGCCATCGAGCGCGGGGAGATCGACGCGGGCCGGTTGGAACGGCACCGCAAGCTGCAACGGGAGTTGGCGTTCCAGGCTCGGCGGTTCGACGCTCGGGCCCGGTCCGAGGAGCGCAAGAGGTGGGCCAAGCTGTCCCGGAACTCCAACCCGGCCCGCCCCTGACTTCCACCACCATCCGGGGCCGTCGCGTGTCCGGGCGCGAGTCATCCGCCAGACACCTCATCGAGGCCGTCTGAGGCATCCGGCGGATGACTCGCCACGCCTCCGAAGGTGGCCGACGGTCCGGTCAGGGACGCCCGGCCCGGTCCCACTCCGCATGCGCCGCCCGCAGCCGCCGCCACACGGCGGTAAGCCGGTCCGCCGGTACGTCGTCGAGAACCAGGCCGAAGCCGTCGGCCAACAGGGCACGCCACTCGGCGTACCGGAGAACCTCCCGGACCGACGCGGAGTCGGCGGCCGGGCGTTCGGTCAGCACACAGCCGCGCAGCGCGGCAACCCCGGCCGGCGTCCGCCGCTGCACCGTGACCACCCGGACGAAGCTTGAGGTGGCCGCGCCGGACTGGGCGACGTGCCGCGGCAGCAGTGCCGCGGGGCCGGTCGCGCCGAGCGTGAAGTCCATCCCGACGAATCCGCCGCCGGGCTCGTGGTCCAACCGCCACCCGCCGGGTACGACGTCGGAGCGGCGGAGCCGGAACCCGGGTCCGGTGGTGGTGGCGAGCGGCGCGGGCTCCAGTGGACCGTCGCCGAGCCCCACGTCCAGCCACCACGATCGGCCGTCCACCCGGGCGGTCAGGGTGAGATGGTTGCCGTCGGCACCCGGCGGCGCGGGGTCGCGGCGCCGCTGCACCCCGGCGCGGTGCCAGCGCACCGGGTAGCCGAGCGAGGCGAGCAGCGCCGAGAAGGCGCTGTTGAGCTGGTAGCAGTAGCCGCCTCGGCCGCACACCACGTACCGGGCCGACTCGGCGGGGGCAATTCCGCGCGACTCGCCGAGCGCGATCCAGAGCGTCTCGTACGCGACCGAGGCGACGTGGGCGGCGTGTAGCCGGCACAGCCGCTCCGGTGCAGGGGTCGCGCGCCGTTCGGCTTCCGGGTCCAGGCCGAGCCGGCGAAGGTACGCCCCGACCAGCGGCTCGGGCAGCGGCAGGGGTTGCCACCGACGGCCCGCCGCGCCGGCCCGGGCCACGGCCGATGCGGGGTCGGGCACCTCGGGAGGCTACCGCGGGGCGGTCGCGCGCGGACCTGCGGCGAGTCCGGACCGCGACGACCTCCGCCGATATCGGACAGCAGGGCTGGGGTGGGGCAAATACGCTGGCCGGATGACGGGTACAGATCTTCTTCAGCGGTTCGCCGACCTGGTCGTCCGGGTCGGCGTCAACGTACAGCCGGATCAGGGCGTCGTGGTCCGAGCCGACACCGCGCATCTGGAGACCGCGCGGGCCGTGGTCCAGCAGGCGTACGCGGCCGGCGCCGGCTGGGTGGACGTCGACTGGACCGACGGCCCGATCCGGCGATCCCGGCTGCTGCACGCCACGCCGGCCGAACTCACCCGGACCCGGCCGTGGACGCTGGAACGGATCCGCTCGTGGACCGCCGAGGGCGTCTGCTTCATCACCCTCGCCGGCGAGGCCGATCCGCACCTGCTCGACGACGTGGATCCGGCGAAGGTCGCGGCCCGCCCGGTGGAGGAGTTGCGGGCCATGCAGCAGGCCATGATCGAGGAGCAGTTGCGCTGGACGGTGGTGGCGGCGCCCAACCCAGGCTGGGCGCGGCAGGTCTTCGGCGAGCCGGACACCGACCGGCTGTGGGCGGCGGTGGCCACCGCGATGCGCCTGGACGAGCCGGATCCGGTGACCCGGTGGCGGGACCGGCACGCCGAACTTGCCGCCCGTGCACGGGCACTCGACGCGCTCGAACTCACCGAGGTCCGCTACCACGGTTCCGGCACGGACCTGACCGTCGGGCTGCTGCCCGAGACGCGGTGGACCGGCGGCGGCGAGGAGGATCCGAGCGGCCTGTTCTACCTGCCGAACATCCCCACGGAGGAGGTCTTCACCAGCCCGGACCGGCGCCGGGCGGACGGCCGGATCCGGCTCACCCGGCCCGTGGTGATCGGCGGCCGGCTGGTGGAGGGCCTGGTCGTGACGTTCGCCGGCGGCCGGATCACGGAGGCCACCGCGGTCCGGGGAGCGGACGTCGTGCGCGCCCAACTGGACACCGACGAGGGCGCGCGCAGCCTCGGCGAGGTCGCGCTGGTGGACCGGGACTCCCGGATCGCGAAGGCCGGCGTCGTGTTCCACAACACGCTGTTCGACGAGAACGCCGGTTGCCACGTGGCCTGGGGGTTCAGCTTCCCGTTCGCGGTGGCCGGCGGCCTGGCCAAGAGCGACGACGAGCGGTACGAGCTGGGGTTGAACCGCTCCACGGTGCACACCGACGTGGTGATCGGCGGCGAGGGCCTCACGGTGACCGGCACCGGTCCGAGCGGCAGCGTCGACCTTCTCCGGGACGACGAATGGGTGCTGCCGGTCTGACCGGGCGCGGCGGGACCGGGCGCCGGACGCGGCGGGACCGGGCGCCGGCTGACCGGGCCGGTCGGCCCGGCGTCACCCGCGGAGGCGCCGGACCGGCCGCTCAACCACGGCGCGGCGGGTGCACCGCGGCACGGTCCGGAGACCCGCCCGGCCGGAGGCCTCCCGATTGATAGACAATAATGAATCTTAACCGGTTCATGTGTCAACGACCCGTGGGGTGGTTTTCCGCCTCCAGCCCTCGATGTCCGAGCCACCACACCGCCGCTGAGCTGGCCTGAACCGCGCGCAGCACGTTCAGCCAGGATGCCAGCCCGAGCCTGCCGGCGACAGGAACCGGGCGGCGGGCCGCCCGAGATGGGCCGACGGCGGACATCGATGCACGATCGTTGCTTGATCTTCGCTGCCCGCTTCCGAAAGATCCTGTCGTGACCGCCACCAGCATCGTCGAATCCTGCCCGAACTGCGGCACCACGCTCGCCGTCCTCGGGGAAGCGGCACCGTGGTGCACCGCATGCGAGTGGAACCTCGACGCGTACACACCGCCACAGAAGTGGCCGTGGTACTGGCGAGCGATGACGCGGCTGGACCACCGGCACGGATTCCGGGCCGACCTGCGGCTGACCACCGAGGGCACCGGATCCTCCCGTGCCGGCTTCGTCTTTCTCTGTGCGGTGTCCGCGATCCTCGTCGCGGTACCGCTGGCGGCGCTGATCGGCGGCCTCTACCTGATCATCTGGCACCGCCACAATCTCGACATCCTGCTCGGGGCGCTGCTGCTACCCGTGGCGTACGCGTTGCGGCCCCGGCTCGGTCGGGTCCGGCGCTACCTGCGCGGCAGGTACCGGCTCGATCCGGAGACGACGCCCGCCCTGCACGAACTCATCGGGCAGGTCGCCGCGGCCACCGGCGCACCACGGCCGGACATCCTGATCATCGACCCGTACTCCTGGACGGCGTCCGTCACCGTGCTGGGCATCCGGGGTCGGCGCATCCTCACCCTGGGTGTGCCGCTGCTGGCCAGCCTCCGGATCGAGGAGATCGTGGCGCTTCTCGGGCACGAACTGGGTCACATCGCCAACAAGGACTCCCGGCGCAGCCTGCTCGCCCGGCCGGCACGGGTGACCTTCGGACACCTCTCGTCGATCCTGCGGCCGCCGACCGCGAACTGGCTCGACCAGGGCATGCACGGATTCGAGGCGCTCCTGTACGAGCTGCTGCGTCTCATCAACGGCACGCTGTCCTGGCTGCTGTTCGGGCTGCACCTGGGGATCAACGTCGTCGGATCGGGCCACGACCGGGCCGCCGAGCAACGGGCCGACGTCCTGGCCGCCCAGGCCGGCGGAACGGCCGCCGCGCTCAGCCTTCTCGACGCGCTGGCGGGGTTGCCGCTGTACCACTCTCTGGTCAGCGGCGCGAGTGAGGCCGGCGTGGCGCTGCACGAATGGCGTACGGACATCGCCGGCTGCCGCGACCGGCACACCGACCAGATCGTGCTGCGGCGGCAACTGAGCATCCGCGAGGACGCGTCGCTGTTCGCCAGCCACCCGACGACCGGCCGCCGGCACCAGTTCCTCGCCGCCCGCCCACCCCAGGACGCCGCGGTCACGGTCACCGAGGCGCAGACCAGGAGCGTCCTGCGGGAGATCGCCCCGTACGCGGAGCGGCTGCGGGCGGACCTGGCCGAGGAGTACGAGATGTGACCGTGCCCTGGACCCCGGCCACCTCCTAGACCTCGGTCACCTCCAACACCCGGGTCACCGGCGCGGCGTCACCGAGCGCGGCACGGTGGGTCAGCCGATCGGGATCGGCCAGGAAGGCCTCGTAGCCGGTCCGCGAGTCGAACCGGATCACGTGCACCTCCGTCCCCTCCGCGGTCCGCAGCCGCCGCTCCAGCCGCCCACCGTGCCGGCGCAGCAGGCTCAACACCGCGTCCTCGTACCGCCGGCCCGCCTCGACCTGCCCTGCGGCCATCTCGACCAGCGCCACCAGCCGGACCGCGCCGGCCGGGTCGGTCCGCAGGGACTTCCAGAAATGCAGGTCGACGTGGCCGCCCGGGATGCCCTCCCGGCGACCGGTGTCCTGGTAGCCGTGCCGGCGGTAGAAGTCGGGCGCCTGGAACGAGAACGAGGAGACCGAGATCTCCGCGCAGCCACGCCGCCGGGCCTCCTGTTCGGCGGCGTGCAGCAGCCGGCCGCCCCAACCCCGGCCACGGCTGTCCTCGCGTACCCAGAGCAGGTTGATCCCGGCGCAGTCCCCCCAGGTCCAGCCGGTCAGGCCGGCCAGCAGGTCGCCGTCCGGGCCGGTCACCCGTACCGAAAAGTCGGACTCGTCGCCGGCGCCGGTCGCCCGGTTGTTGTACGCCGTCAACTCCTCGCCCAGCCGGCGCTCCAGCTCCCGGTCCGGACCGTGCACCCGCAGGTCGGCACCGGCATCGCGCTCCGTCGTCATGGCTGGAGTATGGCCGGCGGGTCGCCCCGGCTAGCGGGTCAGGTGGCCGCGCTCTATCGCGATCCGGGTCAGCTCCGCCTTGTTCCCCGCGTTGAGTTTGGCGCGGATCCGCTTGGCGTACGTGTTCACCGTCGCCTCGGTGAGGCCCATCCGCCCGGCGATCTGCGCGTGCGTGAGCCCTTGGGCGATCCAGCGCAGCGTCTCGACCTCGCGCGGCGCGAGACCGGCCGGGTCGACGTTGCGACCGGGCACCATCTCCGCCTCGAAGCGCCCGGTCAGGCCGGGACAGACGTAGAACCCGCCCTCCCCGACCGTCGTGAGCGCCGCGACGATCACGTGCCCGTCGCAGTGGTCGGCCACGAACCCGCGCGCACCGGCCCGAAGCAGCGCGCCGAAGCCGGGCGACCCCTTCCAGGACATGGTGACCACCACCGGGCAGCGGTCCGCGACCCGCCCGATCGCCGGCAGTGCCGGATCCCCCGACCAACCCGTCAGATCGACGATCGCGACATCCAGCGGTGCGTCCCCGGCCAGGAGGTCGTCCACGCAGCGCGCCGAGGCCGCGACCGACAGCCGCCCGCTCTCGGCGACGAACCTTTCCAGGCCGGCCCGCCGTACCGGGTGTTGGTCGACGATCGCGCACGCGGGCATGTGTTCCTCCGGCTCGTACGGGCGCAACGGCTGCGGACCCGGGTCACCCCAAGACGGAGCGGGACGGTGCTCGGTTCACGAACCGGGGTGCCGGGCCGGAAGCAGGACCCCGGCCCGCGCCGGCCCGACCGCGCCGTCCGGACCGCGCCGTCCGGCCGAGACCCCGGCCCGCGCCGTCCGGACCGCGCGGGGCAGGAGCGCCCCGGTCGCCCGTGCCACCCCCGCGTCAGTCGAGGTCGTCGAGGTCGTCGGCGGGCCGTCGCGAGCGCAGCACCACCAGCGCGACCGCCGCGACCAGGATCAGCACCACACCGGCGATGGCCAGCGTGCGGAGCCAACCGGCACCGCCCTCCCCCGCGGCGACCGGCTCGGCGTGCGGTTCCCCACCCACCTCGGCGGTGACGGCCGAACCCGGATTGATCATTCCCCAGCCGTACCGCTTGTCCGGGGCCGCGGTGCCCATCCGGTCGGCGGTCCGTTCGATCCGCGAACGCACCTGGGTGGCGGTCAGATCCGGGAACGCCGACCACACCAGAGCCGCCTGGCCGGCCACGAAGGCCACCGCGAACTGGGAGCCGCTGTTGGTGATGGGGCCGGCGCCGCCAGGCCCGATGCTCGCGACATCGATGCCGGGAGCGACCACGTCCACGCTGGACTCCAGGTACGCGGCCGCGAGTTGGCCGTCCGAGCCGACACCGCCGACCCGGATGATCGCACCGGCCGAACCGCTGCCGGGCGACGGCAGGGTCACCGACTCGGTGGGTGCCGCCACCACCACGACCACGTCGTGACTCAACGCCCTGGTGAGCGCGTCCAGCACCGCCGGATCGCGAAGGCTGACGTACGAGCCGATGGCCAGCACCGAGGCGCCGGCCGAGACCGCGACCTCGATCGCGGTCGCCTGGTCCGCGGGCTTGGCCTCGGAGCCGGCCCGGACCACCCGGATGGGCAGGATCGTCGCGTCGGGCGCGACACCCGGCGGCGCGTTGTCCGATCCGCCGGTCCCCGCGATGATGCCGGCCATCGCCGTACCGCTGCCGATGCAGTCGGTGTCGCCGCGTCCCCGTCCGGTGGTGATGTCCGCGCCCACCGCCACCCGGCCGGCCAGTTGGGGCGCCTGGGCGTCGACACCGGAGTCCACCACGGCCACCATCACACCGTTGCCCTTGGTCCGCTCCCACGCCTGGTCCGACGCCATCTGCACCTGCGCCCAGTCGGACTGCCGGCTCGACGCGGTCGCGGCGGCGCAGCCGTTCGACGTGCCGCCGGCGCCCGGCGAACCGCTGGCCGACGCGCTCGGCGATGCGCTCGCCGACGAGGTGGGCGCGGTGGAGGCCGGCGGCCTCGGACCCGGTGGCGTGGGCATCGGCGTGGGCACGGACACCCCGGGCAGTTGGCCGTACTTCACCCCCGGCCCGGCCGCGTCCCAGGGCAGCACCAGCACCCAACCCGGATGCAGCACCTGCGGGTCGGTCAGGCCGGCCCGATCCGCCTGCACCCGCCCGGAGTTGAGGTTGTAGATCTCCGCGGCCCGCTCACCGCTGCCCAGCAGCCGCACGGCGATCTCGGTGAGGTTCTCCGGCTCCCCCTGGTACGACTCGGCCACCGTGTAGTACTTCACGTACCCCGGCAACTGTCCCTGCGGGACGGCGGCCGACACCCGTACGCCCGCCGTCTGGACGGCGCAGCAGACGGCGATCAGCCCCACGAGGAACCGTCCCAGGGTCCGGCAGGTCAACGGCACCGGTGGTCTCCTCCACTGCGCGACGGATCGGACGCCGACCCGCTTTCGGATCCACTCTGCGCGGGTCCGCTCTCTACGGGTCCGGCCGTCGTTCCGTTCAGCCGGATCCGCGCGGGTCTGCCCCCGGTCATGATCGCCCACCGGGCCGGATGGACCACCGGCCGGCCGGCGTCGCACCGACGATGATCGGTACGGCGTGCCCCTGGGTGACGGTGGCCAGGTGCCGCGCCGCCGGCCCGGGCGGTCCGGCGCAGAACACGACGTGCGGCTCGGGGCGTTCCGCGCCGGCGGCGGGCAGGTCCGGAAAGCGGTCCAGCGGCCGGCTGCCCGGTACGGTCTCGTCGAGGGTCCCGTCGACGACCGCGACGCCGAGCCCGGCGGCCCGTAGCTGTCGGGCCAGCCCCGCGGCCTGGCGCCGGCAGTCACGCTCCGGCCCGACGATCGTCACGACGTCCGGCGTACGGGCAAGGTCGACCAGCAGCCGCCAGCCGCTCCGGCTGCCCAGCACCAGTGGCAGGGTGACCGGCGGCGCCGGCTCGCCGTCGGCCAGCCAGGTGAACGCGGGTGCCCCACGGCCGGCCGCGATGCCCAGGAGCCGGACCGTGACGGGTCCGGCGTCGGTGTCCAGTTCGGTGCACAGTTCCGCCGCGTCGGGATCGTCGGGCAACGGCGGTCGGGGCCCCGGCGCGGCCGCCGCCGGCCTACTGGCGGACGCCGGCGGCCGCGGCTCCGGTCCGTCCGGCGCCGGATCATCTGGTACGCGCTCCGCCAGCTCCGGCTCCGACGGTACGGCTTCCGCCGGCGCGGCCTGTGACGGCTCGACCTCTGGCGGCGCGGCCTGTGACGGCTCGACCTCTGGCGGCTCGACCTGTGACGGCTCGACCTTCGGCGGCTCGACCTGTGGCGGCAAGGGCTTCGGCGGTACGGGTTCCGGTGGCCACGGGCCGGTGGCGGCCAGCGCCGGCCGCCGGCCGCGCAGCACGCGGACCGCCAACGCGAGCAGCAGGATCGTGACCGCGAACCCGCCGATCCGCAGCATGCCGCCGTCGATGGCCATCCGGGTGTCCACGCCGCCGCCCGCCGCGACCCCGGCCGAGGACCCGCCGGTCGAGGACCCGTCGATCGAGGACGCGTCGATCGAGGAACGCCCGGCCGGCAGCCCGCTCGGCGCCGGATCGGCCGGCGGGCTGGCGAGCACCCCCGGTCCGCGCGCATCCGCCGGCAGCAGCAGGACCCAGCCCGGATGGATCTCCATCGAGTCGGTCAGCGCGGCGCCGTCGGCCTGCTGACGGCCCTGGTTGAGTCGCACGATCTCGGCGTACCGGTTGCCGTTGCCCAGGGTCTTGCGGGCGATGTCGTAGAGGTACTCCCGCTGGCCGTTCATCGGTTGGCCGACCACGTAGTACTTGCCGGCGGGGTCCGGCACCGCGGCGTCGGCGGGATCGGCACCGGCGGGATCGGCACCGGCCGGTGCGCCCAACGCCGCGGCGGCCAGCACCGCCAGCGCGAGTCGGGAAAACCTCCCGAGCCTTCGCCGACCCACGGACGCCCGGCGCGGTGCGGCGTACCGGTGGACCAGATCCGCCATCGCCACCTCCGAAGTGTACGGCCGCCGGGACACCCACAATGCTGCCTCTATGACGGGCGACGCCCCGATCGGTTCATCGCGGACCCGGCCCGCGGCCGGCACACCGAACTACCATTCCGGGTGACCGCCGGGAGGCGCCCCGTGACCAAACCGCCGGACCAACGCCGCGTCCGGGTCCTCATGTGCAGTCTGCTCGGCTGCGTACTGGTGGTGCTGAGCGCGACGGCCGAGCCCGCGACGGCCGCCCCGTCCAGCGCGACACCGGGGTTCACCAAGTACTACGTCGTACCGGACTCGCCGCAGCCCGAACGACTCTGGGATGTCGCGGCCCAGTTCCTCGGCGACGGCAGCCGCTACCCGGAGCTTCTGGCCCTCAACCGGGACCGGTTGCAGGCCGACGGCGGCACGCTCACCGAGCCGGACGTGCTGCATCCGGGCTGGCTGCTCATCCTGCCCTGGGATGCCGCCGGCGCCGGGATCTCCTACGGCACCCTGCCGCCGACCTCCCCCGGCCGGGACGGCGACCCGACCGATGCCGGCCCCGGGCCGCCGACCGGTGGCGACCCGCCGCCGGGATCGGGCGACCCGGCCTGCGTCGTACCGGCCGCCGGCATGCCCGACGCGGTGCCCTGGGCGCAGCTACGGCTGGCACCGACCCGGGCGTGGACCCGCAGCCGCGGTGCCGGCACCACCGTGGCGGTGGTGGACACCGGGGTCGACCATGCCGCACCGGCGCTCGCCGGCCGGGTTCTGGCCGGTCAGGACGCCGTGCCGGGCGGGGTGGCCGGCGACGGGGACTGTCTCGGGCACGGCACCGCGATGGCCGGGATCATCGCGGCCGGCCCTCGCGAGGGCAGCCCGTTCGTGGGAATGGCGCCGGAGGCGACCATCCTGCCGATCCGGATCCGGGTGGCGACCGGCGGCGACGACACCGTACGGGCTCGGGTGGTGGCCAGCGGCATCCGGCGCGCGGTGGCCGGCGGCGCCCGGGTCATCGCGGTGACCGCGCAGGTCGATCTGGCGCAGGTCGACCTGTCCCTGGCGATCGACGCCGCCATCACCCGGGACGCGGTGATCGTCGTGCCGGCGGCCCCGGACGGCCGCTCGGCGGCGGAGCGTCCGGGACTGCTGCGGGTCGGCGCCGCGGGCGCCGACGGCAGTCCGGCCGTCGACTATCCGCCGGGCACCGTCGACGTGCTGGCCCCGGGGGTACGGGTGACCAGCATCGGACCCGGCGACAGTGGACTGGTCGAGGGCACCGGGGTGGACTTCGCCGTACCGTTCGTGGCCGGCCTGCTCGCGCTGGTCCGCTCCGCGGACCCGGACCGGTCTGCCGTTGCCGCGGCCCGCGCGGTGCGGACCAGTGCCGGCCCGGGCAGCCGGTCCTCCGATCCGGACGCCGGCCGCGGCTTCATCGACCCCGCCGCCGCCGTCGGCGCGGCACCGCTCGGCGGCCCGGACCGCTCGGCCGGCGGGTCCGGTTCGAGTTGGGCTGTCGCGGTGCTGGGCCTGGTCGCCCTCCTGCTGGGCGCGCTGGCGGTGGTGTTCCACCTGCGGGCCTCGGGTCGCCTCGGGCGACGGTGATCGAGCGCGAGTCTGCTGCCCTGCAAGCCCTCGCCGGGTCCCTGCCGTGGCCGTGCCGGCCAGTCAGACAGAATAGCGACATGACCATTGTCAAGATCAATGCCATCACGGTACCGGCCGACAGCGGTGACGAGCTGGCGCACCGCTTCGCCGCACGCGCCGGCGCCGTCGATGATCAGGACGGATTCGAGGGCTTCGAGTTGCTCCGCCCGGACGACGAGCGGACCACGTGGCTGGTCATCACCCGCTGGCGCGACGAGGAGGCATTCCAGGCGTGGGTCAGTTCGCCCGCGTTCGCGCACGGCCACCGTTCGGCCGCCGAGCGGGCAGGCGAGCCGACCCCGCCACCGATCGGCGTACACAGCGAGGTCTGGTCCTACACTCCCGCCGGCGGGTCGACCCCGGGACAACCCTGACCAGGCCCATGCGAACCAGCCGGCGACCGTCGCCGGTAACCCGTTGCCGCCGCCCTTGGGCAGTCAGCCCGATGAGGGCGGCCTGGAGCATTTTCCTCTAGGGCGTGGCCGATCGACCGTCAGGCCGTGCGGGCGCCGGCCCGCAGGCGTTCGATGGTGAGATCGAGGGCCGCCTCCAGATGATCGATCTTCCCGGTGGAGAGCAGCAGCAGTACGCCACCCTGAATGCTGGCCAGCAGTGCCGCCGCGGCGCGGTCGGCGTCCACCTCCGGGGCGATGTCCCCGGTCGACTGCATGTGCCGGATGCCTTCGGTGATCGCCTTCTGCCAGCGCCCCATGAGCCCGGTCACGATCGCCTGGGCGCCCGGCGCACGCCGGCCGGTCTGGCCGAGCAGGCCGTTGAGCGGGCACTTCACGCCCTGTTCGAGGTAGCGCTCGATGAGCCGGTCGCGCCACGCCAGCCAGGCCGGCCACGACGTCAGGTTGCTCAGCATCGGCTCCTGGTCGATGAGGACCTGGTCGGCCTCGTGCTGGGCCACCGCGAGCAGCAACTCCTCCTTGCCGTCGGGGAAGTAGTGGAAAAGCTGGCCCTTGCTGGTGCCGGTGGCGGCCATCACGTCCTCAAGGCGTACCTCATCGACGCCGCGCTCGCGGATCTGCGCGGCCGCGCCGGCGACGATCCGCGCCCGGGTCGCCTCGCCCTTGCGGGTCAACGCCCGTGTCATGGGACCTCCTGGTCTGCATCTGCGGGTCCAACCCTAGCGCAGGTTTGGACTTGCAGGTCCATTTTTAGCGAGCAAAGGTCTTGGACACGCGGCCCGCACCGGGCCGGCACCATGATCGGGAGGACGCAACGATGAACCACTACTACCTGCTCGGGCGGTCCGGTCTGCGAGTCAGTCGACTGGCGCTGGGCACCATGAACTTCGGCATCGACGGTTTCCATGCCGCGTACGGCATGCCCGAGGAGGAGGCCGAGCCGATCTTCCGGCGATACCTGGAGGCGGGCGGGAACTTCGTCGACACGGCGGACTTCTACACCGCCGGGGAGAGCGAGAAGATCCTCGGCCGCCTGATCGACCGGGCCGGCGTCCGCGAACGGCTCGTGCTCACCAGCAAGTTCACCAACACCGTCGACCCGACCGACCCGAACGCCAGCGGCAACGGCCGCAAGCACATCATGCGGGCCGTGGAGGCGTCGCTGAGTCGGCTCGGCACCGACTACATCGATCTGTACCTGCTGCACACCTGGGACCGGATCACCCCGGTCGAGGAGGTCGTGCACACCCTCGACGACCTGGTGCGCGCCGGCAAGATCCGGTACGCCGGCCTCTCCGACGTGCCGGCCTGGTACGCGGCCCGGGCGCAGAGCTACGCCGAGGCGCACGGCCTGGCCCCGATGATCAACCTGCAGCTCCCCTACTCACTGGTCGGCCGGGGCATCGAGGCGGAGTACGTGGCGATGGCCCAGACCGTCGGCATGGGGCTGACCGCGTGGAGCCCGATCGCCAGCGGCCTGCTCAGCGGCAAGTACCGGCGCACCGGCGACGGACTGAGCGGGACCGGCCGGTTGACCAATCCCGAGGCCGGCGGTCGCGCGGTCAGCCCCAGCGAATGGCAGGTCATCGAGACCCTGGAGAGCGTGGCCGCCGAGCTGGGTCGCAGCATGGCCCAGGTCGCGATCAACTGGGTAGCCACCCAGCCCGCCGTCGCCTCGGTGATCATCGGGGCGAGCAGCGCCGAGCAGGTCGCCAGCAACTTCGGCGCGCTCGACTTCGAGATCCCCGCCGACGCCCGTCGCCGCCTCGACGAGGCCAGCGCCCCGATCCTCGGAATGCCGTACGGCATGTTCACCCCGCAGTACCAGTCATGGGTGGTGAGCCCCGGCCTCGGCGTCGGCGACAAGCCGGCCGGCTACGCCCCGCCGGTGTTCAACGGCGCCGCCCAACCCGCCAAGTGAAGGAACCTGACATGACACAGAGCAACGACACCCTTTTTCGTGAGTTCGTCGAGGCGTTCAACACCAAGGACGCGGACCGCCTCGCGCCCTACCTGCACCCCGATGTCGTGTTCCACGCGTACGGCGACGAGCGGGTGCGCGGCCTGGACGCGGTCCTGGACGTGTGGCGCGGCGTCTTCGGAACGTTCGCGGAGATCCGGTTCGCGACCGTGCACCAGGCGGTCGACGGCGACGTCGTGATCGCCGAGCAGGTCCACGGCCTCGGGCTGCCGGGTCGGCCGGTGGCGTCGGTCATGAACATGGCGATCTACGAAATCCGCGACGGCAGGATCGCCGCCTGGCGCGACTACACCAACCCGCAGTACGCCAGCACGCTCGTCAGCGGCTGACCGGCCCCGCGTGACCGTGGCCACGAACCCGCCACCCGGGTCTCGTGGCCACGGACCCCAGCTTCCTGGACACATCCCGCCACGAACCAGCAGGTCAGGGAAATGCGTGGGCCGGAGGCAACACCAGGCGAACCAACCGGCGACCATCGCCGGTGACCCGTTGCCGCTGCGAATGCGCAGGTCGGGAGCGCAGCTCGGCGCCCAGGTGCAGGATCAGGCGATCTGACGGAGATCGCTGCCGTAGCCGAAGATGATCCGCATCCGGGCGCCCAGCGCTCGGGCGTACCGGCTCAGGGTCGCGACCTCGTTGGCCTCCAGATCGCCGTTCTCGATCCGGCTGACCCGGCCGGGCGTGACCCCCATCAACTCGGCGACTTCCCGCTCGGTCCAGTCTCCGCGAGCATGTCGATCGCTACGTTGACCGACCGGTACGTCGCCGGATCGGTTTGGCGGAGCGAGCCCAACCAGTCGCGGACATCGCTGGTCGTTCTGATCGCCCAGCGACAGGCGGGCCGTGGGCATGAGCCAAATATAGCTGGGCCTATACCTTGAGGCAGCATGCGAACCGAGAAGCGAAGGTCGAGCGCCGCCCAGGCACTGACCGACACCGCATCTGGCATCGCCCGCATCCACAACATCGTCCTCACCGGATGACACCCGGCACCGTCACCCGGCAACGCCTCCACCGAGTTACGAGACACCCTTCAGGTGGTCTTGGACAGGACGCCTGCGTCCAGTCGTCCCACCGAGAAGATCAGCCGGCCGAGCACCAAAGTTCTCCTGACCGGCCGCGGGTCAGGACAGTTGCGCCGCCGCCAATATCAGGCACCATGGATTTAATGTACCCAATTCGGCTGGTACACCTACCATACGAACCGTAAACGCCCAGGTCGGCGACATGATCGCGTTCGGTGGTGGGCCGGACGTTACACCATGCGGACCGCACCACCGCCATCCTCGGCAACCCGCTACCGGGACGTTTGACCAGTTCAGGACAACCCCGGTGAATCAGCTGAGAGAAAAACAAACAACAACCGGTCGTCCGCCGTTCGCACAACCTATGAGGACTCCGACGACTCGACCGTGGTCCAGCGACGTCCAACCTTGACGAAATCAGCGTCAGCCCGATCGATCACAAAGATCGTTTCACCCGTACGACGGGTTCGTGGTGTCGGATGGTCAACTCCGAGTATCCGAATAGGATGCCCGGTTGCTTCATCGTACAAGCGCGGAATCCCGACGAACTCAACCGGCTGGGTGGCACCGACCGCGACGATTCCGCCCCGTGCGGCGATGTCGAAGACCTCGTTGACGTGGAATTGGATGACCGTCACGGTCGACTCCCTCGGTAGCGCTCCAACGCCGGCACTTCGCTGTCGTAGGCCTCATCCTCCAGCTCGCGCGTCCCTGCCGTCCGGCGCCGGGAACCGGGCGTCGAACGAGCCGATCACGGCTCGGCCGGCCTCACTGTCGGCACCCACCGTCGCCCGCACCTGTTCGACCACCGCAGCCGACAACACCGCCTGCGCCCGCTGCATCACCGCTAAGATCTCCCGAGCCAACTGCGGACCGGACATTTCATGCACCCGGTCATCCAGCTCCAGGGCTTCCACCTGGCCGGCCGACCCGACCGTCACCCGAATCGCCCCGTCACGGCCCTCGGCCGAACCAATCAACCCGGCAACCCGCCGCGACAGCTCCACCGCCTGCTGAGCCTGGACATCCACCTGCGACACCCACGAATCCAGCCACTGTTCGGCCGCGTCAACGTCGTTCACCGGAGTCTCACCTTCACCGACATCCAGCCCACGCTATCGACGCCCCGCCAAACAGCCAACACACCAACGCCCCCCGAGACGCTGCCGATCCCCCTAGATCCACCCGCGGCAACACGCTCGAGCTGGCGGTTCGCGCAATGCATCACTCGATGGCTGTAAATATGTGGTAAACCAGGTTGTGGGCCGGAGGTACCACCAGGCGAACCACACCGCCACGATCGTCGGTGATCTGTTGAGCCTGTCTTCTCACGGGCATGAACTCGGACGGCGGCTGGCGACCCGGGCCCCGAGTAACCAAGACCGCTGCCGCATGCGGGCAAGCAAGCTAGACTAACCCCTTAGCTAATGCGAGGAGGTTGCGCATGTCGGCGGAGGCCGCGCACTACAACATGCATGATGCCAAGACCCATCTGTCGCGCATCATCGAACGGGTGGAACACGGCGAGGAGATCATCATCGACCGGGCGGGCACCCCGGTGGCGAAGGTCGTACCGCTGGTACGGCGGGCCAACCGCACCGCGATCGGCTCCCTCGCCGGCCAACTCGACCTCTCCGGCGACTGGGACTCACCACAGACCAACGCCGAGATCGCCGACGGCTTCGGCATCGGCGCATGAACCTGCTGCTGGACACCCACGTCGCGCTCTGGGCCATCACCGGCGACCCGACCCTCGGCACCGAGTTGCTCGACCGGCTACGCCATGAGCCGGACATCTTCCTCTCCCCGGCCACCCTGTGGGAGATCACCATCAAACAGACCACCGGCAAACTCGCCGGACCACCCGACCTGGCAGAGCGGGTAAGAGACATGGGCTTCCGGGAACTCCCGGTGACCCACGCCCACGCCATCGCCGCCGGCCGCCTGCCCTCGCATCACCGCGACCCCTTCGACCGCATGCTGGTGGCACAGGCCATCACCGAAGGGCTGACCCTCGCCTCCCGCGACCCGTCGCTAGCGCTGTACGACGTGGACGTCCTCAAGGTGTGACCGGACAGCCCGATCCACGCCCGATATCCGCAACAGGCCCCGGCCCAACTCGCCCACTGGCCGCCCGTCCCACTCCGGACGGCGCCGATTGCCCAACCCCGACACAAGCCGTGGCCTGCAGCTTCACGGGTCGCTGACCCCTCCGTTTGGGTATCCGTTTCGGTGCGCCGGAGGTACCACCATGCGAACCACACCGCGACGATCGCCGGCACGCCGCCGAAGCTGGTCCTTGCGGATCAACGTCTCAGGATGATCTCGAGCGCCCCCCTCCTCGGGGAGATGAATCGGCCCGCTGGCTAAAGTACTGAGACCGTACTGCTAGCATTGCTGTCATCTGTGCGGGTACAGGAGGAGGAGCTGTGGCGGCCCTGAGCATCAGAGATCTCGACGACGCGGTCCGAGAGAAGTTGCGGATCCGCGCGGCGCAGCACGGCAGATCCATGGAAGCCGAGATCCGGGACATCCTCACCGCCGCCGTCGCCGATGAGGCGCCGGGAAACGATCTGTTCAGCGCGCTGACCGAACGCTTCGCGAGACTCGGCGGCGTCGAGTTGGAACTGCCAGCCCGATCCACCCCACCCCGCGCGGCGAGCCTGCCCGAGCGATGATCGTTCTCGACACCAACGTCGTCTCCGAGCTCATGCGGGCCGAGCCCGCGCCCACGGTGGTCGCATGGCTTCGGCGGAACTCAAGCGCCGGCCTCTACACCACGACCGTCACCGTCGCCGAGATCCGCTACGGCATTGCGCGGTTACCCGAGGGCCAACGCCGGGAATCGCTGCATCAGGCCGCCAACGAGATCTTCGCCGCGTTCCCGCGCCAGGTGCTGCCCTTCGATCTCGCGGCAGCCAGCTGCTATGCCGAGGTCGTCGCTGATCGAGACCGGCTCGGTCAACCGATCGACGGCTTCGACGCCCAGATCGCTGCCATCTGCCGCGCCCAGGTTGCCGCTCTGGCCACCCGAAACATCAAAGACACCGATACGGGCATCGAGATCATCAATCCCTGGCAGGAGACGACCAGTGGAGGGCACTGAACCCTTCGGTGTCCAAAGGGCGATACCCATGACACGAACCACAACTGTCCCGTTCAGCACCGAGATCAAATCACGGAGTGGGCGCAACGAGGCAGACTGTGGAAACGATCACAGCGCTGATCGGCAGCCCCTGTGCGTCAGGGTGAGTTGAGGCCAGGTCACGGCGCCTTCGACATCGATGCATGGACGGACGGTTGGGATGGTCAGCCGTCACCGGTTCGCTGCAGGACCCCGGTCTGGCCACCCGACGATCGCGGCGTCAGCCGTCATCGATTATGCCGACCAGTGAGGACAGTGCCCGGTTGATGCGACCGAGGTTGTAGACACGTGCTTCCGCGGGGATTGGGTTGTGGGGTATTCGGCCGTCGTCATCGTCATACCAGTCCTGGCCGTCCTCCGCCGGAGTCGTGCCCGCGCCAGCGATGCACTCGATGCCAGTCGCATCGCCTCCGGTCGCCACCTTCTCGATGACGATCTCGTGGTCCCAGCAGTCACCGAGGTCGTATCGGTACGCCAATTCGCGAATGCCGAGCGCGGCCAGGTCGGTCATGGTGACCAGCTCGGACGGGACCGTGTCGTCGAGTTCGACGTAGCCCGGGGCGAAGCGGAACGGCCCGGCACAGAACACATGGAGGTGGTCGTCGTCCCAACCGGATGAGGTTTGGATCGCCAAGTGCGGGCCAAGCATTGTGAGTTCTCCCGGCACAGACGGCCGTCGCCACACCCGATGGCGACCTAACGCCACCTTGATGACGAGCCGGGGCTCGGACTTGTCCTCCGGTTGTTGGACCAGGCTCAAAGCCGTGTCGGATCATCCTCGCGGGTTCGAGCCGGGTGTGGAAGACGGCTAGCCCGGGCCGGTCGGGGCTCGAACCCGGCGCGGGTGGGACGGATTCGAAGGTGACCGGATCCGCCGCCGACCGCGTAGCCCGTGGGGAGACGGCGACCTTGACATGAAGTTCGCTTGAGGTCGGAGTATGGACGCATGCGGCCGACGGACGAGGCAGTGCAGGCGTTGGAGCGGCAGCGCACGATCGAGATCAGCACGATCGGGCGACGGAGTGGCCGGCCGAGGCGAATCGAGATCTGGCGCTATCGCGCCGGTGGCCGCTACTGGCTCACCGGGAGCCCGGGCCGGCGGGACTGGTACGCCAACCTGCTCGCGCGTCCCGAGTTCACGCTGCATCTGGCCGACCTCGACCTTCAGGTGCGGGGGCGCGCCGTGACCGATCCGGACGAACGGGCAGTCGTGTTCGGCGAGATCGTGCCAGCTCTGGACTGGGCCGGAAGCCTGGAGAGCTGGATTGCCGGAAGCCCGCTGATGGAAATCGAGCTGGGATGACGCCGCATACGACGAGGCGGGGCACCCGACGTCCGGCACTGCGCGGCCGCAGCCCGCCGACCATGCACGGAACCGCCCCCGGCGGCCCGGCGGGTGCCGTACTCCTTGGCCCGCTTTCACACAAAGACGGTGGGCAGCCCCGTCAACTGCGACATCACCGTGGCGAGCGGGATGCCGCCCATATCCATCCCGCCGGCACATCACACTCCGGCAGCGGGGTCGCCATCGCCTCGGCGACCTCACGCAACAGATCCGGCTGTCCCTCGAACAGGCACTTGTCGAAGTGTTCGTCGCTGACCTGCCCGGACCGCAGCTGGAACCGTCCGGTCAGTTGGCAGCTGTCGTAGACGCGGCGCGCGGGCGGATGAGTCACCCGCCCAGCCTCGCATCCACCCGGACCGGGCAACCGTGCTCCCTCCTGCGGGCCGACCCCCGTCGGCGAGAAGCTGGGAAACCTCGCGTTTAAGACGACGGACTATCCTCAAGAGAATCAGCGCCGGTTGACGGTCGATCGGATCACGATTGGAGCCCGCGTTCACCGATGGATAACGTCGCAAAAGTCAGGATTCCGGGACTCACTCGACTCGACACACTCGCACTTGAGGAAGCCGACTCCAACCTTTGTGTCAAGGTGGAGCCGGAGCACGATCTGGGCGCCTATCACCACGGCGACCTGGACACCTTCGTTGCCGTAGTGAATCTGGTCGGTGCTGTGGTTCCCGCGCTCGCTACCTTCTTCACCACATGGTCAAGCATGCGCGCCACCAAATCGGCCCAGGGTCAGGACCCGACACCGGTCATCCAGGTCGAGTACTCCGCCGGTTTCGGAGACGACCGGTGGGAGCAGATGTCTGTCCGCGTGCCGGGATCCGAACCCGAGCACATCGAAGCCGTGATCAGTCAGCTGAACACGATGCTGGCGCGATCCCAGCGACCTCTGCCGCCGGACGACGATGCGGCGTGACCAGAAGCTTCACCGATCCGGTCTTCAACCATACGGCGCTTTCCGAAGCTCGCACCGCCGGGCTCCTGCCGGTTCTGCTCGACCGGGAGGAAAGCTCGGGACTGGACTTTTTGCCGACGTTCATGCATGAGGCGACCCACCACTGGTGCTTCTCGTCATCGGTTGGTACGGCCATCGGGCTACTCCAGGTACGCGGCCTCCTCCGTCTCCTACAGGCGCAGGGGCAGAGAAACGCAGCCGCCCGACGGTCCCTCGAGCTGTCCATGTCCGAGGATCTGCTCCGCGCTCAGGCGATCCTGACCCTGATGGGTCCGCTCGCCGAGGGTCTGGCTCTCTACGCCGAGTTCGATGTAAGACCGTCCTATCGGCAGCCGGTGTTACCGCCTCCGCTGCGGTGGGTTGTATCGTTCGCGCACGGCCTGCGAGACCCCGGTAGGCGGCGTCCTGCCGCAGGCATGGCTTGGAGCCGTATGGCCGTCGGACGGCTCGGCCTCGACCAAGTGCTTCGCAAGGCGGATCTCCTGGTAAGGCCGCTCGATTGCGACGACGGCTACCTGGCCGGCTATCTCTTTGTCAGGAACCTCCACTCCATAGTCAGGTCCCGCGAACCGCGCCTCACGCAACCCGACGCCTTCCTGTACCTGGCCCAGCAGCACTTCTACGAGTCGGAGCAACTCGTGGACGCCCTGCTGAATCCCGAGCTTCGCCTGCCCGACGCTCTCGTCGCGATCGGGGAGACGTTCACTGATCTGGTTCGAACGGCGTCATCCGGAACGCTGCCGGGGTTGGCCGACCGATACGAGGCCGCTGTTTCCTCTTCTGACTCCTGGTTTGCGAGCACCACCGCGAAACGATCAGGAATGGACGAAGTCCCAGCCAGGCTGACCACGGCATGGGAAGCCGCGATGCACGAAGAAATGGCCGGCCCCGGCGGACAGAGCAGCCTCATGCGACTGCTCCAAGGGCTCGCCGTGTCACGCGACCTGATGCACATCGGATCCGTGCCCGCCACCATCACTGCCGATGGTCCTGACCATGCGATAGCGCAAACCACGACCGGCAGCAGCGCCGTTCGGGTACGTACGGCGTCCCGCGATGCGGCCATTACGCCCACCGGTTGGATCGAGGTCTACCTCGCAGTTCTTGGTGGCTACAAAGTCCTCGCACTCACCAACGACAACGGACAACTCGTCGGAGCCGACTCAGGTGACGATGGCGATGAGCTGCCCGACGGGTTTCGAACCATGATTGACGCACGGACCACTGAGCCTTTTCCAACCTGATCTTGCAGGTCAGCCCGGGTCGGCAGGGGGTGCTGATCGATGAGGGCGAGGCTCCAGGTAGGACAGCAAATCGACCAAGACCCGATGCCCCGACCGGGAGCCTCGCCATGCTGTCCTACCCTGCCACGATCCCGTTGTCCAGCCGGACCCTGAACCACCTCGCCGAACGCATCCGCGGCCACCGCCAGCAGCGCAGATCCCGGTGGAGGCGGCTGACCCCGGGCCGCCAGGCACTACTCGCCCTGGCCCACCTGCGCAACGGCGACACCTACACCCGCCTCGCCGCCGGCTTCGAGATCGGCGTCGCGACCGCCTGGCGCTATGTTCAAGAAGCAATCGCCCTGCTCAGCGCTGCCGCCGAGGACCTGGACACCGCCATGCGGCGCATCCGGCAACTGGCCTACGCGATCCTGGACGGCACGCTGATCCCGATCGACCGGGTCGCCGACCAGAAGCCGTACTACTCCGGCTGTGAGAATCTCTGTATGCCGCCTCGGGGTTCGGTCTGACCCGTACTCTGGTTGGCCCTGTCGGTGCCCTGTGCTTGATCTGTCGACCGGGTTCTGTGGCGGTGCTTGCTGCCGCCGAGCCGGCGTGGCGTGTCCCGATAGGGGCCTTGCCGTTACAAGGCACCGTCACAGTCCTGACCGCGGGCGCCGGCCCGGCGACGGCCACCGTTTCCGTTCCTCGATGAGAGAGCAGCCGTGACCATCATGCCGCAGGAAGGCCAGACTGAGACCGGCGACCACGAGGTGGTGTTGGGCGTCGATACCCACAAGGATGTGCACGTCGCGGTCGTGCTGACCACGTTGGGTGTGCTGCTGGCCGGTCGAGACTTCCCGACGACGAAGTCGGGCTACCGCGACATGGTGATGTGGGCACGCTCTTATGGCCCGCTGCGTCTGGCCGGGGTTGAGGGCACGGGATCGTACGGGGCAGGGCTGACCCGGCTGCTACGTGCAGCGGGCGTGCATGTCATCGAGGTCAATCGGCCGGACCGGTCCGTGCGGCGCCGGCGCGGCAAGAGCGATGCGGTGGATGCCGAGGCCGCCGCCCGGGCCGTCCTCGCCGGAGATGCGACCGCGCTGCCGAAGACCGCCGACGGGCTGGTCGAGGCGATGCGGATCTTCAAGACCGCGAAAGATTCGGCGGTCAAAGCCCGTGTCCAGGCCATCAACCAGCTCAAGGCCATCGTGGTCACTGCCGAGCCCGCACTGCGTGAAGCCCTCGCCTTGCTGAATACTTCCCGGCTGGTCGCGCGATGCTGCCAGCTCGACGTCGATGCCCAGGACGCCGTCACTGCGGCAAGCTTGTACACGCTACGACAGCTCGCCCGCCGCATCCAGCACCTCGAGACCGAAATCCGCGATCTGCAGCACCGCATCGCGGGCGCGGTGCAATCCACAGCACCAGAACTGCTGCGGATCAGCGGCGTCGGCCCCGACACAGCCGCCACGCTACTGATCGCCGCCGGCGACAACCCAGGTCGGCTTGCCAGCGAGGCGTCCTTCGCCGCCCTTTGCGGAGTCAGTCCAGTCGAGGCGTCCTCGGGCAAGACCCAACGTCGACGACTCAACCGCGGAGGCCACCGCCAAGCCAACGCGGCGCTGTACCGAGCCGTGCTCATCGGACTGCGCTGGAACCCGAGAACGCGGGACTACATGCAGCGACGGACCGCCGAGGGTCTGTCCAAACGCGAGATCATCCGCTGCCTTAAGCGGTACCTCGCCCGCGCCATCTACCGGATCATCATCGCCTCAATGACCCCGACAACACCGCCACAGCCCTCTACGGCTTGACATACATAGGGGCATCAAGCACAAACGTCACGGCGTGAACGTGCAGGTCATCGCGGATGCGGCAGGGCGTCTCGTCTGGGCATCGGCCGCGCTGCCCGGTTCAACGCATGACCTGACCGCCGCCCGCACCCACGACATCATCGAAGCCTTGACCAGCGCCGACGTGATGACCTTCGCGGACAAGGGCTACCAGGGCGCCCGCGGCAGCCTGCGCACCCCGTTCAAGCGGCGCCGCTTCCGGCCGAAGCTGTCACGCCGGCAGAAGGCGGTCAACCGGGCGCACGCGAAGATCCGCGCCCGCGGTGAGCGCGCGATCGCCACGCTCAAGACCTGGAAGATCCTGGTCAAGCTGCGCTGCTGCCCACGCCGCGCCACCGCGATCGTGCAGGCCATCCTCGTCCTGCACCACGTCGAAGCCGCCCGCTACGCAGGATGAAAAAGGCTCACTGTGAACGTCGCACGCCGTCTGTTCGCCAGTGGTGACGACTACTTTCGAAACTCCGACTTCTCCACGTGGACGGGGGATGTCGACCGGGAGGTCCGCCGGCACCTGGACAGTACGTACCTTCCCTTGGCCACGGCTTCTGTCCCGACCGACCGGCTGGCGACCGTCCTGGATGCGATGCGCCCCACTGGATACTGGACGCTTCTCGGCAGGGACGTCGACCTGGTCCGAGGGCTGGCGTTGATGGGTCTGGGTACCTCAATCGGTGCGGTGCAGCCATTTCTACGCAAGCGCTTCGCGGATCACGGCATCGACTTCGACGCGGTAATCCCTCGTCTGCTCGATGTGGCATCCACCACCGGCGCCTTTCGGATGTGGTACGACGACGACCACGATGAGTATTTCTGCCTGATCTGAACCACCAGCAAGAACAGCACATGGGGCGGGTCGCACCCATGACTTCGACGTGGTGAAGGCTCCGCGCGAAGGCCGCGAGGTCCAGGCCAAAGGCCGACCAGCCCTGGCCGGTGTCCGGTCGGGCTTCGGCGCCATCTATCCACCGGCAGATCGACCAGGGAAAGAGGAAGGCCAGGGGAAGGCGTGCCGGCATGTACGGGCTCGGGGACGGAACACGTCAGAAACGGCGCCAAGCGGGGAAGCCATTCTCCAGCCCTCGGGATCACGCCTGAGCGGGTCGGCGCCGCCTCCGGCGGGTGGTCCGGTCGGGTTCACCGGTTGTGGTCCGGAGGTCCGGCGTCCTCGTCCGGGTCGTCCGCCTCGCTGCCCGGTCGCCGGTAGCCGTCGGTCCAGTGGGTCTCGGTGCCGGCCAGGGCGGTGGCCGCCCGCAGCGCCGACGCCGACGGGACGGGCATCGCCAGCGACCGCAGTGGCGGCGGGACGGTCGGCGGCGCGGGTGGTGGCGGCGGGATGCTCGACGCCGGCGGCCCGAGCGTCGGCGAGCCCGGCCGCCGACCCGGCGGCGCAGCCGGCGCAGCCGGCGCAGCCGGCGGAGGCGGCGGAGGCGGCGGAGGCGGAGGCGGCGGAGGCGGAGGCGGCGGAGGCGGAGGCGGCGGAGGCGGTGACAGGGGAGGCAGGGCCGTCGACAGCGCCGTACGGGCCGGTGGCGGCGGTTCCAGGGGTGTCCCCGAGCGCTCGGCAGGACCGTCCGGCGAGACGTAATCCGACGAGGCGTACTCGGGCGAGCCGTAATCCGACCAGTCGTCCTCCGGTTCGATCTCCCGGCGCCGCGACCGCCGCAGATGCCGAATCACCAGGTACGCGCCGGCACCGGCCACGGGAAGGAGCAGGAGCAGGGCCAGCAGTCGCCCCCGCGGCCGGAGCCGGCCGGTACCGGTTCGGTCACCGCGGCCGGTGGCACGCTGTCGGCGGCCTGCCCGGGCGTGGGGCTCGCGCTCGGCGCGGCCGACGGCGGCAGGACCGACCCGCTCGGGTTGATGATGCCCCAGCCCGATTGTGGGTCCGGCACCTGAACCGGGCCGACCGGATCCGCGGTGGCCCGTACCCGATGGCCCACCTCGGCGGCGCTCAGCTTGGGATCGGCGGCCCGGATCAGCGCCGCCTCGCCCGCGACGAAGGCGACCGCGAGATGCGTGCCGGTGCCGGTGACCGGGCCGGTGCCGCCGGTGCCGAGGCTGTTCACCTCAGCTCCGGGGGCGAGTACGTCGACGCTGCCCGCCCGGTACCCGGCGAGTTGCCGACCGTCGGCGCCCACCCCGGCCACCCGCAGCAGCGCCTCGGCCGGCAGGGCCGCCGGTTCGGCCGAGCCGGTGGCACCGGTGCCGGCCGCCGAGGGCGCCGGGAACGCACCGGCTGCCGCCGACCCGAGGGCGGCGGTGGGCGCGTCGGACGTCGCGGGCGCCGGCACGACCACCACCACGTTGTGGTCCAGGGCGGCGGCGACGGCACCGGCGACCGCGCCGTCGGTGGTGTCGACGTACCGGCCGAGCGCGATGACCGTGGCGCGGGCCGCGACGGCCGCCTCGATGGCCGCCGCCTGCCGGGCGGCCGGGACGGTGGGTTCGGCTTCCAGCACCCGGATCGGCAGCACCGTGGCGGCGGGGGCGACGCCGGCCAGCGCGCCGTCCTCCGCCGGCTGGGCGGCCACGATGGCGGCCATCGCCGTACCGGTGCCCAGACAGTCGGCGTCCCTCCGGCCCGGCCCGGCCACCAGATCCGTTCCGGGCCGGACGTGGCCGCGCAGCTGCGGTACGGCGGCGTCCACCCCGGAGTCGACGATCGCGACGAGTTGGTCCCCGCCGCGGCTGCTCGGCCAGGCGCGCTGCGCGGCGAGCCGGTCGCGCGCCCAGTCCGGCCCCGGCCGCACGGGCTCCCCGGCGGGGCACCGGGCCGACGTGCTGGGGCTGGGGTTGGGGCCGGCGCTGGCCGTCGGGGTGGCGTCGCGGGGCGGGGAGGCGCTCGGCTTCGGTCTGGCCGAGGTTTCCGGCAGGGTGCCGTACCGGACGCCCGGCCCGGCGGCGTCCCACGGCAGCACCAGCAGCCAGCCGGTGTGCAGTGTCGCCGGGTCGTTGAGGCTCGCCCCGTCCGGCTGCGGGCGACCGGCGTTCAGGTCGTAGATCTCGCCGGCCCGTTCGCCGCTGCCGAGCAGCCGCAGGGATATCTCGGTAAGCGTCTCCGGCGTGTCGTCGTGGGCGGCGGCGACGCGGTAGTACTTGACGTATCCGCCGGCTGCGGCCGGCGCGGCCGGTACCGCCACGATCAACAGTACCGCCAGGGCGAGAGCCACGCGGTTGGTCCAAGACATCGGTGTCCTCTCCTCGCTCCGGCGCCGGCCACAGGACGGTTCGGTGACGCTCGCGGTTCACGTCCGGTGGCACCGGTCGGGGTCAGCCGCCCGGTGTGCCGCCGGCGCCGGACCGCAGCAGATACGCCGAGACGATCGGGGTGTCGTCCGCCAGCGTGATCGTGAAGAAGGAGAGTTCCGGCGACGCCGCCGGCAGCTCGCCGGAGACGTCGTCCGGCGAGCCGGCGCTGGTCCAGGCGGTGACCAGCCGGGTCCCGCCATCCGCGGCCACGGCGTAGAGCCGGTACGGGGTGCCGGCGCGCAGGCCGGTCACCGTGGCCCGCACGTCCGCGGTGCCGTCCGGGCGTTCGCTGATCCGCACCGAGACCGACGCGCCGGTCGCGGCGTCCACTCCGGCCGCGGCCGGCGCGATTCCGCCGGGCCGATCGCCCGGACCACCCAGGCCGGGTACGAGCAGCACCCCCGCGAGGACGAGCCCCGCCACGGCGAGGGCGGCGAGGCCGACCAGACCGCGGGTACGCCGGTGCGAGCGGCCGGCGCCGGGACGACGGACAAGCCGATTCGCAGCGGCGCCCGTGCCGGTTCCGGCGCCGGGCGCGACCCCCGGACCGGGCCTGGCCCGGTGCTGACCGGCCGGCGCCGGCCGGCCGGCGAGTCCGCCGGGGAGTCCGCCGGCCCGGACGTGCCTCGTTCGCCCGCCCGGACGGCGGTGGACGCCGAACTCCTGGACGATCTGCCGGCGGTCCTCCTCCGTCAGCACGGTGAACGCCGCGACGACCTCGGCCAGCACGTCGGCCTCGTCCTGGCAGCGCGCACAGCCGGCGAGGTGCCGCTCCACCCGCTCGCGTTCTTCTCCGGTGAGCGCGCCGAGGACGTACAGCCCCAGGTCGAGCCCGTGTTCGGCCGTGCCGGAGCCCTCCACGACGTCGCCTCCTCACCCGTCCCGGCGTGCCGGGATCCCGCCCGCCCGGCGTACCCCGGGGTGTGGTCGTTGGAACGGACCCGGAGGCCGCCTGGTTCGCGCGGTGGGCCGGAAGATTACGGCCGGATTGCCGGCGGATGGAATCGGCGCCGGGCCGGCGCCGGCCGCGGACCGGTCTCAGCGGCGTACCGGCGCCGCCCGGCCGGCGATGAAACCCCGCTCCACCAGCGCCTCCCGCAGGGCCTTCAGCGCGTAGTAGGTCCGCGACTTGACGGTGCCCGGCGGTACGTCCAGCAGTTCGGCGGCCTCGGCGGTCGAATACTCCTGGAAGTAGACGGCCACCAGGACGGTTCGCAGCCGCTCCGGCATCGCCCGCAGCGCCGCCCGTACCTCCCGCGCGTCCAGGAGCCGGTCGATGGTCTCGTCCCGCTCGCCGTACGCGTCGATCCGCTCGTCCGGAAGCTCGGGCGGCCGGGAGCCGATGGCCCGAAGCTGGTCGATCGCGATGCGCCGGGCGACCGTGAAGAGCCAGGCGCGGCTCCACTGGCCGCTGTCCGCGCGGGCCTCCGGGTGGCTCCACGCCCGGATCAGGGTCTCCTGGACGATGTCCTCGGCCCGGTGCTGGTCGCCGTTGGTCAGCCGGAGCAGGTAGTGCAGCAGTGCCGGGGCGTGCCGCTCCTGCAACTGCCGCAGCGCGTCGTCGAGCTCGGAAGGGTCGTTTCCGGCGCTCGCCGGGTTCTCCACAGCCGGGTCCATGGCCTCCTTACGCAACCCCCGGCCGCGGAGTTCACCGCGGTCCGGTGAATTTCGGCGCGGCCGGCCCGAGGCGGTGAACCGCCGGGGGTCGTGGCTCGTCCTGTGCGCATCGATCAACGGGACGAGAGGAGTTGGTCGGAGATGACCCACGCGGTGGAGCACGCCGGCCCGGCCGACCGGCCGACCGACGAGCCGGCGGTACCGGCGGCGCCGCACGTTCCCGGCCCGGACACGCAGGATCCGCAGACGCCGGATCCGGAGGCGCCGCCCGGGACCAGATTCATCCTGTACCTCGACGACGACGAGCAGGACGATGAGGTGGCCCGGCTCAGCACCTGGGTACGTCACCTGCTGCTGCCCGTCTACGGCCGGGAGACCGGTTCGACGTCGCCGTGGTGCCCACAGTGGTGGGAGCACCCGGAGGCGGTCGCCCAGCTCTACGGGCTGTGGATGGCCTGGACCGAGCTGACCGGCCCGGGTTCCCCGATGACCGGGCCGGCGAACTGGCACCGGGACTACCTCGGCCCGGTGATGGGTTCGCTGCGCGACCCGGCCGGCCCGTTCGCCGGTTGCAAGCCGGGGATGCACCGCGACAAGGAGGCTCCGGCGGCCGAGGAGTATCCGGGCTGAGCGGCCGCTGGGCCCGACCCTCCGGCCGGGCCCAGCGCGCTCAGCGGCGGCGCTGCTGCTGGCTGCTGCCCTGGCCGGTGCTGCCCTGGCTGCTGCCGGCCACCCAGGTCGCGGCGGGATTCTGCTGGTAGCCGTATCCCCCCTGGTAGCTCACGGAACTGGACCGGCCCGCGGCGGCGGGACGGCTCTGGTCCTGCTGCGGCCGCTGCGCGGCGGCCTGCTTCGCCGTCGCCTTCTTGTCCACCTTCTCGTAGAACTTGGTCAACGCGGTTCGGACCGACGACGGAGTCCGGTTCCAGTTGTTCAGATCGGTGATCTCGGCCCGGTGTTCGATCAGGAAGTGCTTCCCGGTCTTCCCCGGGTCGTCACGCCCGGTGTTGACACTCTTGACCGCCGCGGCCGCGCCGCTGATGAGGCTGCCGGCGAAGGCGATGTCCGTTCGCCCGGCGGCCAGCGCCGAGGCCGCGGTGATCACGCCGCCGGCGAAGTTGACCAGGTTTCCCACCAGTTGCACGGAGGGTTTGCTTGTCGTGCTCGTGAACCGGGAGACGTTCTCCGCAGGCAGGCCACGCTCCGGGTCGACCTGCCCCTTCTGCATCGCCTTGCGCGCCTCTTCGTAGGTCGTGTAGAGGGAGCCCACGGCGGTCATCAGCCCGCCGGCGCCCTGCACGTACGAGGCGGCCTCGGCGTAGCCCGGCGCGGCGCCCTTCAGCCCGGCGCCGATGAGGCTGGTCACCGCACCGGCCGATTCCAGCCAGTAGAACGCATTTTTTCCGAACCGGGCCAGTACCATTCCGTTCGACGTGTCGGCCACCACGTCCGCACCCGGCACATCGGACAGCGACACCGAATCGGTGGAATCGTTCGAACCGGTCGGCGACGGCGACGCAAAATGCTCGTGGATCGGTTGCAGCGGTTGGCTGGTGTTCAGTGGCACCAGGGGCATGGTGGTGGACCTGTTCGGGAATCCCGGCCTGCCCAGCGGCTGTGGACCTTCCAGGTCGGACGGTTCCGAGCGCCGACGCATTCCACTCTGGTCGTACGGGTAATCCGTCACGGCTCATTCCTTTCCGGCGCGGCGATTGTCGACGCCATCAGAACGGCCGACCCGTGGTCGAGGTTCACGCCCAGGGCAGCGAATTATCCAAGGGTCCCGTCCGGGTGCGCGCCGACCAGTTGGCCGAGCCGCACGAGTTGGCGGGGAATTGCCCTCGCGGTCCTGCCGGAGCGCCATTCCGCAATCCACGGGATCCGGCAGACCGGCGCGACGGAGCGCAGTACCCGTACCCGGCTGTGCAGGGCGATCGGCAGCCGTCCCGGTGCGTCCGCGACAAGCACCAGCGCCACCAGCCGCATGCCGGGCGGATGCCGGCCCTCCCGCATCGCGTTCAGTGCCCGGGACGCCGCCCGCATTCCGGCGGCGTGCGTCCGGGCCACCAGCAGCACCCGGGCCGGCTCGCCGTCGGCCGGTTCCGGCCACCGGCAACCGGCGTCGAGCCCGCCCAGCACCGTGGCGAGGGTGGTGGTGCCGGCCCCGCCGTGCGCGGCGACCCAGCAGAAGCCGGCGTCCGACAGGGTCGTCGTGGTCGTCCTGCGCCGGTGCCGGGCCGCCCGGCGTACGCCGGTGGTGTCGGTCGGGCTGTCGGCCGCCGCGCCGCCGGTCCCGGTCGGGCTGCGCCGTTCCGACGTCGCTCGCAGGCTCACCGTGTTCCTCCTCCGTACAGAACTGGCAGACCCGGAGTCCCTGAGAGGGACCGGCAACAGGACTGGCGGGGCTGCGGCGCGCCCTGGCGCTTCGCCCGGCGGCGTTGTCGTCGTCGGCCGTGCAACACCGGCATGGCCTCCTCCTCCGCCCTGCCGCCTCGGTCAGAACCCGCCTCGCCTCCACCGCCCCATTGCCGGTCCCTCTAAGACGACGGGCCGGGCGCGTCGGTTCACCGATTGAGCCGGCCTCGGCGCCGGGGACTGAACCGGAACGGCCGCCGATCCGTCCGTATGGCGCAGCCGGCGCGACCGCGCCGGGCGCCACCACGAACGGCCCGGCGAGCGAGGTACGGATGAAGATCGGAAAGCTGATCGCCGCGCGGCAGGCGGAGAAGTCGGTGCTGAATCTGAACGCGACCCACCTCGTGCTGGCGCTGATCGGCCTCATCGGGTTCGGCCCGCTGGTGGCACTCGCCCTCGTCGCGCTGGTGGTGGTCATCGCCGTGCTGCTCGTGCTCGGCGCCGCCTCTTCCTCCGACGCCGGCCCGGTCGACCCGTCGGCGTCTGCGATCCCGGCGGACGTGCTCACGGCGATGACCGGCGACGGCAAGGGCACCTTCGCCGAACACCTGGTGCCGCGGCCGGACGCCGTCGAACCGATCAAGGATGCGGCCACGGAGTGCGACCTGATCAGCCCGGCGATCCTGGCGGCGCAGATCGAGGTCGAGTCGGGTTTCGACGCGGGCAAGATCGGACCGGACGGCCGGGAGGGCATCTCCCAGGTGCCGCAGGCCGCCTTCACCAAGCTCGGCGAGGACGACGACGGCAACGGCCAGATCTCCGCATTGGACGTCTCCGACTCGATCCACGCCCAGGCGCGGTACCTCTGTGCACTGGCCACCGAGATCGGGAAGCTGCTCGACGACGGAACGATCGTCGGTGACCGGCTCAGCCTGACGCTGCTGGCGTACCGGGCCGGCCTGGACGCCGTCACCCGGGCCGGCGGGATGAAGGCCGTCGACCCGGGCAGCTACCCGTTCCAGGTCCGGGCGCTGTTCCGCAAGTACCTGACCGACGCACCGGAGGCCTCGGCGAGCGCGCCCGGCGCGAGTCCGTCCGGCGCGAGTCCGACCGGCGCCGACCCGACCGGCGCCAGCCCGCAGGTCGTCGCCAGGCAGCGGATCGACGAGGAGGACGGGGTGGGGTTGACCGTCGCGGAGTTCGAGCGGATGTTCCCGTCCCGGAACAGCTTCTACACCTATCAGGGGCTGGTCGAGGCGATGAGCCGGTTCCCGGCGTTCGCCGGCGCCGGTGACCCGGCGGTCCGGCGGCGGGAACTCGCGGCCTTCCTGGCGAACGTCGACCACGAGTCCGGCGGACTCGTCTACGTCGAGGAGGTCAACCGGTCGCTGTGGGGAAACTACTGCGACGCGGCGCAGCCGTACGGGTGTCCGGCCGGGCAGACCGCGTACCACGGGCGCGGCCCGATCCAGTTGAGCTGGAACACCAACTACAAGGCCGCGGGCGACGCGATCGGGATCGACCTGCTGAACGACCCCGACCGGGTGCGGCGGGAGCCGGCGGTGGCCTGGCAGACCGCACTGTGGTTCTGGATGACGCAGACCGGCGCCGGCACGATGACCCCGCATGCGGCGATCACCGGCACCGGTGGCTTCGGGGAGACCATCCGCAGCATCAACGGTGCCCTGGAGTGCAACGGCGGCAACACCGCCCAGGTGCGCAGCCGGATCGACTCCTACCAGCGGTTCGCGGCGGCTCTCGGTGTCGACCCGGGCGACCACCTCGACTGCTGACGCCGGGATCCGGGCCGGACTGCTCTACCCGGGATCCCGGGTAGAGCAGTCCGGCGGTACCGGCGGTCAGAACTCGGGGCGCACCCATTCGCGCTGGCCGGCCCGGGCCTCCCAGCTCGCCGCGGCGCGTTCGGTGATCGCCGCCACCTCGGCCTTGGCGGCCGCGGAGATGCGTCCGGCGTCCGGCTCCCGGTACCAGGGGCGCAACCGGATGAGCGCCGGCCGCACGCCGGTGGCCAGCAACAGCGCCGTCCCCTTGGGCAGGGCCCGGATCCGGTCGGCGGGCAGCACCTGCTCCTGCCGGTACGACACCGACCGGGAGGAACCGTCCCGGCTGTTGGTGAAGCTGGGCGTTCGCACGTCGTGCTGGCCCACCAGCCGGGAGACCCGGTCGACGAAGTCGGCGTCGTCCAGCCCGGCGCCGAGCAGCTTGATGGTGGCGGCGCTCCACAGCGCGTCCATGCCCGCCTCACCCCAGACCCGGGCGCCCTGCCGGTAGCTCTGCAGCAGCGTCACCACGTTGATGCCGCGGGAGCCGAGGTGGCTGTAGAGGTCGGGCAGGTCGCTGATCCGGCAGACGTTCGCCGCCTCGTCCAGCACCGCCGTCATCGGCGGGTCCAGCCGGCCGCCCATCCGCTCGGCCGCCACCACCCCGGCCCGCATGGTGGCGTCGGCGAGCCCGGCGATGACGCCCGCGGCCGATCCGCCGCCGTCCTTGGAGAGCAGGTAGAGGGTGTCCCGGCCGAGCACGTGCCGGTCGGGGATGAACTCGGGCCGGGTGTGGTCCGGGCTGACCCAGGCGACCGTCTCCGGGTCCAGCAGGCACGCCACGCACTGCCGTGCGGTCTCGTAGATGCCGTCCCGGGTTTCCACCGCGCCCCGGATGGTGCCCTGCAACTGCTCGGCCATGGCCGGCATGCCCACCTGGCGGAGCAGGTCGACCGGGGTGCGGTCGGCCGGGTCGGCGAGCCAGCCGAGCAGTTCGGGCACCCGCGTCCCGGTGCGGGAGGCGGCCAGGAACAGCGCGGTCAGGGTGTTCTGCGCGGCGGCGATCCAAAAGTCCTTCTTGGACGAGTCGTCGTTGACCGAGCCGACGAAGTGCCCGGCCAGTCGCCGGGCGCCCTCGATGGTGCCGCAGCCGGCCAGCATGTCCCACCACATCTCCCGGGGGGTGTGCGCGATGCCCTGCGGGTCAAAGGTCCACACCCGGCCCACCCGCATCCGCTCCCGGCGGGTCACCGTGAAGACGTCCGACTTGTTGGAGGTCAGCAGGACCGGACCGGGCGCCCGCAGCACCCGCGGCACCGCGATGCCGGTGGACTTGCCGGCGCGCGGGGCCATCAGGTCCAGTTCCACGTCCTCGAACGAGGACCGCAGTTCGGGTCCGGCCGGTTCGAGGTCGCCGAGCAGGTTGCCGGTGTCGTCGGGTCGCAACTGCCGGACGCCGCGCAGCGAGGGCCGCAACTCCCGGGCCCGCACCCCGACACCCTTGGGCATCATGCCGGCCAGATCGGCCCGGCCGGCCAGCCCGGTCGGCCGGTTCGTCAGCCGCCGGTGGACGGCCCGGCCGCCCAGCACCGCGAGCACCGCGGTCAGCACGAAGGTCGCCGCGATCGCTCCGTAGAGGACGGACGACGAGGCGCCCGGCCAGACCTCGACGGCCGAGCCGGTGACGATCTTGACGTACCGGTCGAGGGTGAACGGCGGCGGGTGCCAGCCGTTGCCGGTCATCGCCATGCCGACCGTGCCGCCGAGCCAGCTCAGGCCGAACAGGGCGAGGTTCAGCAGCGCGAGCGCCGGAATCAGCCAGGGCAGGATGTCGCCCCCGGCGCCGCCCCGGGGGCTCATCCGCGCCGCCCGGCCTCGGGCGCCGCGCCGGCGTCAAGGTCCCCGTCCGGTACGTCGCCGGCGGCGACCCCCATGGGTACGTCGCCGGCGGCGACCCCGATCGGTACGTCGCCGGCGGCGATGGCGTCGGCCTGCGCGGCGCGGAGCGCGGCGACCCGGTCGGCCCCGCCCTCGACCACCCACCGGGTGTTGGTGTCGTGCAGCCGGCGTTCGGTCTCGGTGATCGCCACCTGGATGGGGATGCCGGGCCGACCACCCACCTTGATCAGGAACCGGCCCCGGCCGGGCGGCTCCTCGTGCTCGCCGTCCTGGGCCCAGCCCGGCGGCGACGACCACGACGAGACCAGTTCGATCTCCCGCTGGGACAGGCCGACGACCTTGCCCAGTTCGCGCATCTCGGCGCGGGGCAGGCCGGCGCAGGCCACCATGCCGGCCCGTTCCACGAAGCCGCGCGCCTTGGCCTTGTCGGCCTCGCTGCCCAGCGCCTCGGCGTCCTTCAGGGTGTGCGTGATCTTGGCGTCGGCCAGCCCGAGGGTCCGGTTGAGCCGGGTCAGCGCGTCGATCCGGTCCACCATGCCGGAGGCGGCCCGCATCGGTCGCCACAGCTCGTCCAGGATGGTGAAGAACCACCGGCGCGGTGCGTGGCCGGCGTCGGCCAACGCGTGCGCCGCGGCGACCGTACCGAGGCCGTCGGACCAGGCGGCCAGCATGGCCGCCGCGGTCAGTTGCCCGTCGGCCTCGCCGATGCGGGAGATGTCGACGCAGACCGCGGTGGCGTTCGGGTCGATGTGGGTGGACGTGGCGGAGGCGAACGTGTCACCGAGCGGACCGTCGAGAAACCCCAGCAGCGACCGGTGCAGCGGGTCCACCGCGTCCCGGTACCGCGATTCCTGGCCCCGGTCGAGGGTGACCTGCCGGACCTGCGCCGGACCCTCGTCGATGACCTGGAGCAGGTCGGTCAGCCGTGGGCTGCGGCCCGGCGGGGTCCGTTCCCGCAGGAACCGCAGGCAGGCCGACAGCACCGCCTGCTCGTGGTCGGAGATGTTCTGCCCGCGCACGATGGTCAGCAGGGCCGCCACCATGTTGAGCACCCGGCCGTGCGTCTCGGCGGACAGCACCTGCCCGGCCTCGCCGCCGATCCGGGCCGCGGCGGCGCCCATCGCACCCGGGTCGAGGATGTTCAGCCCGCCCATCCCCCGCGCGATGGAGATGACCTGCCCGCCCAGCGCCCGTACCGTGTCGGCGTAGTCGGGTTTGAGGTCGCCGAGCACCAGCGGCACCACGCCCTGCGTGCTCAACCCGATGAGCATCCGGTTGATAAGCGTCGACTTGCCCAGACCCGGCATGCCGAGCATGAACAGCGACGGGTTGGAGATGTAGCGCGCCCGGGTGAACCAGTTGAGCGGGTCACCGCAGACCGTGGCGCCCGTCGCCAGGTGCTGACCCAGCGGCACACCCACCATCGGCGCCCCGGAGCCGGAGGCGAACGGCCACAGCCCGCACGCCTGCACGGTGGTGGCCCGCCAGAGGCTCGGCGGGTCGAGGCTGGCCACCCGACCGCCGCCGGCTTCCGGGCAGCCGCGGTGCGGCACCGCGGCGTCCCGGTTGGCCCTGGCCAGCCGCTGCTGCTGCCGCTGCTCGACCGCCTCCAGCCGGGCTCGCCGGCCGCGTGCCCGGCGTTCCCGGCGGGTGCGCGGCGGGCCGTCCGCCGGCGGGTCGACCGGCGGTACGGCCAGCCCGGTGAGCGCGGTGGCGTCGCCCGACGCACCCCGCTCCCAGCCGGCGCCCAGGTCCAGCGCCCGAAGCCGGGCGCCGGTCCCACTTCCGGTTCCGGTCACAACGCCTCCTGTAGCTCGTGCGGGATCATCGCCTGCTCCCAGGGCAGGATCCCGACCGGCAGCGCGCAGCTGAACGCCGCGGCCTGCATCCGGTCGGCGGGGCGCATCTCCAGGCGGGCGGCGCCGACCAGGTTGCGGACCGTCGCGTTGGCGTCGGCGACCTCGGCGGCGGTGTCCACGGTGACGGTCACGACCATGGAGAACTCGACCAGACCGGCGCCGGCCGCTTCCTCGGAGGCGGTCTGCTCGGCGGCCCGGACCTCCGAGGCGGCCCGGGCGCGGACCATCCCGCGGGTGGAGGTCGCCATGAACTGCGCGGCCCGGCGGTCCGCCTCGACGATCCGCGCGCTGGTGGCGGGGTCGATCGGGCGGTAGATGAGGGCGACCCGCTTGCGCCTGATGGTCGGCGTCGGTTCGAGCAGGCTCCGCAGCACGTTCGCGCGCACCGTGCCGCGCGGGGCGAGGGTGAGCAGCCAACTGCGGGACACCCCGGAGTCGTGCTGGTAGGCGGTGACGGTCTCCACGGCGGCGGCCGGTCCGGCGTCCGCCCAGCGCAGCCCGGTACCGCCGGGCCGGGACCGGGCGTCGAGGACGTCCGCCGCGACGGCCGGGTCGTACGCCACCCGGACGACCTCGGCGATCCGCTCGGCGGACAGCGGCTCGGCGAAGCCGCCACCGGCCTCGACCAGCCCGGCCAGCAGGCCGGGCAGCCGCAGCGCCAGCTCGGTCAGCACGTCGTCCGGGTCGCGCCGGTCACCCCCGGGGATCCCGTAGGTGAGGGTCACGTACGTGTTCATCTCGGAGGACGCCGACGGGTAGCTGTCGACGACCTCCTCCAGCACGGCCCGCGCGGCCGGCGGCGCCGTCGGGGTGATCCGGGTGAGCACCTCGCCCGCCAGTCGGGTGCCGGGATCCGGCGCGGTCTCGACGACCACGGACGCGCCCCGCAGGCCCGGTTCGTGAGCGAGCCGGGCGAGCCAGTCACCCCACATCGCCACCCAGATGTCCACCTGGTCGGGGTCGACGAGCGAGCCGCCGTCCGGCTCGCAGCCGAGCACCACCGTGAACAGGTTGCGGTGCCGGTGGTGCAGCACCCCGAACGGACGGTCGTACGGGTCGCGACCCTCCATCATCCGGGCCCGGCTGAGCAGGCCGGGCGGCCGGAACCGGCCGCCGGGGCGCGCCGAGAGCGGCCCCGAGACGTACAGGTGCTGCCGCCGGGACCGGCGGCGTGACCAGCCGATCCGCAGTGACATGAGGTGATAGACGTTCCGGCCGTCCTGGGTGCGGATGGCCAGTGGCACCACCAACGCCGCGATCGGCGCGCCGATCACCAGGGCTGCCTGCAACGACAGCAGCGAGGCCAGCAGCACCACCACCAGCCCGCCGAACACCCCTACCGTGCCGATCAGGCCGAAGGATCCGAGGCCGGCCTTGCGGGGCCGGCGCCAGTTGCCGTACGTCGGTGTCTTGATCGCTTCCGCGGTCATCCGGCTCGTGCCCCTTCGTCCCGGTGCCGGTCGTCGCCCCGCACGTCTCGGTGCCGGTCGTCGCCCCGCACGTCTCGGTGCCGGTCGTCGCCCCGCACGTCTCGGTGCTGGTCGTCGTCGTGCACGTCTCAGTGCTGGTTGTCGTCGTGCACGCCGGGCAACGCGCTGGACGCCACGTTGCCGAGGTTCCTGGCCGCGGTGGAGGTTGCCCGGCCCGCGCCCCGGGCGGTCTTCTCCACGGCCGCCACGCCGAGCCCGGCCGCCGCCCGGCCCAACGACCGGCGGCCCGAGGAGCCGGCGGAACCCGCGGCGCCGCTCGCTCCGCTCGGTCCCGACTGCCCGCGTACCGAACGGGTGGCCCGGCCCCAGGCCGGCGCCATCACGGCGCCGGTGGCGGCCGCGGCGCCGGCCGCCGCGCCCGAGGCGGCGCCGAGGGCGCCGTCGGAGGACCCGAGCGCCGCCGCCGCGGGCACGATCAGCCGCAGCAGCGCCGGCAACGCGACGGCCGACAGCAGCAGTACGCCGCAGCCGGCGATCTTCTGCTGGCTGGCGCTCGCCCCGGTGGAGTTGATCATCACGGCGCCCGCGTACAGCACCAGCCCGGTCGCCGGCTTGAACACCAGCCAGGCCACCATCCAGGCCAGGTGCTTACGCCACCAGCCGGTGCCCCACTCGGTCATCGACGCCGCCGCGGCCAGCGGCAGGGTGCCGGAGAGCACCACCATCACGCCGAGCCGGATGTAGAGCAGGATGATGTGGATGATCCCGGCGATGATCAACAGGATGCCGATGATGATCAGCAGGAAGGCCGTGAGGCTGTCCGTGCCGCACGCCGCGATCGTCTTGAGCTGTTCCTTGACGCCGGACTCGTAGAGATGCCTGGTGTAGTTGTCGGCAAGCGTCGCGAGCTGGTTGAGCACGTACGTCGCGGCGCCGGCCACCAGGATCATCCGGACGATGCCCTTGACCGCCGTCGCGCCGGCCTGACCACGCCGTTCCAGCGCCATCCGGGCGGCGGCGAACAGCAGGGACGCCACCGCGAGCAGGATCACCAGCCAGTTGATCTGTAGGCCGATCTTGCTGTTCACCGAGGCGTCGGCGAGGGTGGGGATGTCCGTGGCGATGTCGGCGAACAGCCCGACCGCCGCCTTCAGGATCGCGGTGGCGATGTCGCTGAGTATGCCGTCGATGCCCTGGCTGAACAGCTTGTCGAGCTGGCCGAAGGCGCCGAAGTAGTCGACGGCGTCGCCGGTGCCGCAGGTGGCCATCTCACACCGCCCACAGCACGAAGCCGGTGGCGTCCGGTACCGGGGTCACCGGCGTGTGCAGGTCGCCGCCGGCCAGCGGACGCAGCTTCCAGTCCCCGCCCTGCCACTGCACCGTGTAGTCGGTCACCCCGTACGTCGCCGGCACCTGCCGGATCAGCAACCGGACGGTGGCCAGGTCCGACGCGTACGACATCAGCAGGAACCCGGCAAGCGAGTTGGCGGTGTACCGGACCGGGGCGTCCTGTTGGGACGAGCGCATCGCCACGAAGATGTCCCGGTCGATGCCCGGCACGACCTGCTGCGCGGTGACCGACCGCCACTCGGCCCCGCTCATGTGCCGGGGTATGACGTTCGCCGCCATCACCGCGCCCATGGGCGTGTGCGCGAAGCACCACTGCACGGCTCCGGTGGTGCGCAGCGGCCCGGCCGACGCCGACAGCGGCACCCCCGCGCCGTTGAGCTGCCGCCAGGTCACGTCGGCCGGCGGACGCACCGGGGTGCCCTGGTCGGCGTCGTCCGTGCGGCAGTCGCCCGGCCGGTCGCTCTCGGCACCGAGCCGCTGCGACAGCGGCCCGGCGTTCGCCGACCCGCCGGCGCCGGGCGCCGGGTCCGGACCCCGTGCACCACGGCGATCAGCCCCGCGCAGAGCACGAACACGAGGAAGCCCGCGGACAGTTGCCACCCCCGTTGACGCCAGAACGGCCGGTCGTCCTCGGCGCCCGAGGTCAGTCGGTACCTCATCAGCGCGTTCCCTTCGCAAACCGACCGCGCCGCCGCCCCGGTCCGGGCCGCGGGGCCGTCGGGATCAACCGGTGAAAACGAATGACACGAGCGGCCCGGCCACGGCGACCAGGATGCAGCCGCCGAGCACCAGGCCGAGCCGGCTCATGTGCTCGGAGCTTTCGCCCCGGCGGTGCGAGATGGCCATCATCGTGCCGGTGATCAGGACTCCCGCCACGCCCGCCGCGGTGCCCGCCCAGGCGATGAGGTTGAGCGCCACGGTGACCTTGCCGGTCAGCTCGGTGGGAGCGTGGCCGCCCGGGTCCGGCATGGGTACACCGCTCGGGGCGGGAGTCGGCGCGAGCCGCAGGGCCGCGGCGTAGATGGACAGCAACATGGTTTCTCCAACCACGGTCACAACGGAGTTCGGAACGGCTTGGATGCCGTACCGGGGGTGTACGGAAATTGCTGACGAGGGGCGGGTCAGTAAATGCTGAGGAACTGAACTATCGGCCCGGCGGTGGCGCCGAGCACGCAGGCACCACCGACGATGAGCAGGCCGCGGGAATGCTCGCTGAACTCACCCGGATCGCCGCGGCGAAACTGCAAGGCCATGTTCATGCCGACCACGAGCAGTCCGGCCACCGCCGCGGCCGAGACGGTCCAGGCGAGCAGGTTGAGCAGCGCCATGCCCGGATCGTTCGGATCGTTGACGTTGATGGCGAACGGCGACATCGGCGATTCGGAGAACGCCACCGGCACCCCGGTCGGGGTGTTGCAGCGCAGCGGGGCCGAGAAGAGGCTCCCGGTCACCGTGCACTGGGTCGCCCCGGTGATGTCCTTGTCGTTGTGCGTGTGCTCGCCGAAGATCTCGAAGTCCAGGTAGAGATGGTCACCCGGCTTCCCGTCGACCCAGAGGGTCGCCGTCTGTCGCACGTGCAGCACCGGCGAGCAACTCCGGTCGCTGCCCCGGGGGTACGTCATGGACGTGTCGGTCTTGATGCACCACTGGGTGTCGGCGAGCATCTGGTTGTCGACGTCCAGCTTGACCTGCCCCTCGTGGTCCCGGGCGATCGCCGGGCCGCAGGCGAGGACCGGCAGGCCGAGGGCAAGCAGGACGCCGGACACGGCGGCCAGCCACCGGGCGCGGCGCCCGGTCGGTCCGGTCCGCCGCGGCGGCCCGGCAATTGCCACCACCCCGGCCGGCCGGTCGCCGGAATTCGCATGCGGAACGGAATCCGCGATGACTGCTTTTCGCGGCACCATCGCACTCCCCTCACCGGACGGCCGGGCTGAATCGTCGACCGACGTCCCTTTCACAATGGACGTCGTATCGTTTGTCAGCTCCTAGACGGACGCCCGGCCGCGCCGGTTCACGGTGCCGCGGATTTTGTTCCGGCGTCCCGTTTTCGACGTCCCTTTTCCGGGTCCCCGGTTACCGCGCCGAGACCTCAGAGGGTGTTTCAACGCCGGAACGTGAGCCAGCTGATGTTCACGTACTCCTGCGGCTGGCCGCTGGTGAAGGTCAGGTAGACGTCGTGTACCCCGGTGACCGGCGCCAGGTTGCCCGGAACCTCGCGCCAGGACTGCCATCCTCCGGTGTCGGCCACCGCCACGGTGCCGGCCGGCTGGTTGCCGGGCCCGTCGAGGCGCACCTCGACCAGGCCGGACACCCCGGGCGGGGCGCCGGAGGCCGTCCGGATCACGAACTGGTTGGCCGGAGCGGCGGTGCCGAAGTCGACGGCGGCGTAGCGTACCCAGTCGCCGTTGGCGATGAACCCGATGTGCCGGCCGCCCCCGGTGGTGGCCTCGGTCTGGATGCCCGACTGGTCGGCGAAGCCGTCGGCGGCGATCCGCGCGTACGCGTCCCGGCCGGCCGGGGGCGCCGCGGGGGCGGACGCCGGGGCCGGGGCCGCGGCGGACGCCGGCGGCGGGTCAGCGGGCCGGCCGGCCGGGGTGCCGAACGGCGTCAGGGTGATCTCCAGGTGCGTGGGCTGGTGGTCCTCGATGTACGCGGCGGCGCCGGTGACGTCGTCGAACGGGAACCCGTACGCGCGGTGGTCGGCCGTGGCCTCGTGCAGGATCCGGGCATAGTGGTTGGTGACCGGTTGCCGGTAGAAGGCGGCGGCGTCGGTGACCGGCTGGTCCGGCCGGTCGAGCACGGACCGGTTGAACCCGGCGCCGAGCACCGCGGCCACCGGCCCGCTCACCCCGTCGTTCGGTGCCAGCAGCGCCCCGTCGCAGAAGAAGACGTCCTGGGTGGTGGGCCGGGCGAAGCTGCCGGCCCCGTTGTCGAACGCCAGCCGCCCGCTCCCGTCGACCCGGCCGGTGCAGGTGCCGTTGTTGGCGCTCACCCGCAGGGACTCGCTGGAGTAACGGCTCCAGATCTCCTCGATGTAGCCGTCGAAGTACGTCGGGGAGAAGAGGCCGGCGCCGATCCCGTGGCCGGGTGCGATGGCCCGGATCCGGTCCCCGACGACCAGCCGCTCGAAGCCGGGCTGCGCGGCCAGCGCGGTGAAGATGGCGTCCCGGCCGCCGTCCACCAGTTTCCCGGTGACCGCCTCCCCCGCCCCGGTGAGCCGGGCGGACATCGGGATGCTGAACATGTCCACCATCGTGGTGTTGCAGAACATCCCGGCGTCGTTGTGGGTGAACTCGAAGAAGTCGTGCAAAACCTGGTAGCTCGGATCCGTGGCCAGCCAGCCGACCGGGTACTGCAACGCGGGCCGGCCGGCCGCGTCGACCACGGCCCGGAACGCCAGCTCGCCGTCGATCGCGAAGTAGATCCGGCCGGACATCCTGGGCAGCGTGAACGGCGTCGACCCGGACGGCGAGAGCCGCACGGCGATGTCGAGCGCTCCGTCCGATCCGGCGTCGGCCGCGCCCAGCGGGGTGAAGACCCCGCTGCCCGAGGCATAGCCCTGGTTCCCGGCCGGGTCGGTGCCGACCACGTACATCCGGATCGCCGCGTTCGGGTGGACACCGGTGCTGTTGACGATGGTCACCGGCAGGCCGTCGGCGGCCTCGGCCCGGGAGAACAGCGCGGACGCGACCATCGGTACGCCGATCGCCGCGGCGCCGGCGCCGGCCAGCCCGAGTACGGTCCGTCTGGTCAGCACAGCCGCTCCCGCAAGGTTAGATGGGCCGGGATCCGCAACCCAGTCAACCAGCGGTACGGGTGATCGCGCAGCGTCCTCGTTCCGGTGTCCCGGGCTGGGGATGCGGGAGTTGCCGGCCGCTCAGCGGGTCGGCGGTGCGGCGGACCGGGGCTGCACGGCCGCGGTCACGACCGGTGCGCCGTCGACCGGCCCGACCGTGAAGAACGCCAGCGACTCCACCGGCTCGGTCAGCTCGCCGGTCACCCGCTGGGTTTCGGCTGAGCCGTCCCAGTCGCGCACCACGTGGGTGGCGCCGTCGCGGGTCACCACGTACAACCGGTAGCGGGTCCCGGCGCTCAGACCGGTGATCGTCGCCTCGGCCGTCGAGCCGCGCGGGTTGCCGGTGACCGTGACGGCGAGGCTGACGCCGGGCGCCTCCCCGGTGGCCACGAGCACGGTGCCGGGCGGGCGTACCGGATCGACGCCCTGGACCACAAGCACGACGGCGGCGATGGCCGCGACCGCGGCGGCGGCCGTCGCGGCCCAGGCCACGAGCCTGCCCGGCCGCCGGACCCCGCCGCTGCGGTCACCGCGGCCCGGCGGACGCGGGCGGGGAACCCGCCGGGTCGGCCGGGAGCCCCGGCCGGGCGCCGGACGCGCCGGGCTGGGAGCGGGTGCCGGGCGCGCGCCCGAGGCCGGTCGGCGGTGCTCCGGCGCGGGTGCCGTCGGCTCCGCTCCGGCATCCGCATCAGTGTCCGCGTCCGTCTCCGTCTCCGCATCCGCGTCGGCGTCGGCGTCGGCGATCACCTCGGCCGCCTCGGCCGCGGAGAAGAGCCCGAAGGCGCTGGTGAGCGTGCCCAAGTCGGCCGCCTCGGCCAGGCAGCGGTCACAGCCGGCCAGGTGCCGTTCGAAGGCCGACCGCTCGCCGTCGTCGAGCGCGCCGAGGAGGTACAGCGCGAGTCGCGTCTCCTCGGCCGTGGCGTGTTCAGCGCGCTCGGCCATCCGGCATCCCCTTGCGTGTCGCGTCAAACCTCCGGGCGGCGCGGACCCACCGAAACCCGGCGCGGAGGCCGGAACGGACGCCGGTCACGAGGACTCCATCGAGCCCAGCACCGCGTGCAGCGACCGCACCCCGTAGTACGCCCGGGACTTCACTGTACCTTCGGGTATGCCGAGCCGGGCCGCCGCTTCGGCGGTGGACGAGCCCCGGAAGTACAGCTCGACGAGCACCGCCCGGTGCTCCGGGCTCAGCCGCGCCAGCCCCTGCCGGACCGCCTGCACGGTGACCATCCGGTCGACCGCGTCGCCCCGGGCCGGCAATCGGGTGAGGTCCGGCAGGTTCACCTCGGGCGGTCGCGCCCGACGTGCCCGTGCCGCGTCGATGGCCACGTTCCGGGCCACCGTGTAGAGCCACGCCCCGACCTTCTCGACGTCCTGCGGCAGGGCGTCCAGATTGCGCCAGGCCCGCAGCAGCGTCTCCTGGAGCAGGTCCTCGGCCAGGGCCCGGTCGCCCATGGTCAGCCGGGACAGGAACCCGGACAGTGGACCGGCGTACGTCTCGTGGATGCGCCGGATCCGCTCCTCGGCCAGCGGATCCGCACCGCCGCCGGCCGGGTCGACCGTGCCGTCGGGTACCGCCGTCACCGAACGCCTCCCAGGTCGTCCCGCCGCCCAGCGCATCGACCACCGATATCTCTATCACGAGACGGATCGGAGCGTCCCCGCCGCGGTACGGCGGGTCCCGGTTCGGGGACGTGCCGCCGGCTCCGGCGGCCCGGGGGCCGCCGCCGAACCGTGTTCGAGCGCCGGGCCGGCCGCTACGATCCTTATAGGAGCCGGTAGCCGGGCGTTCGGGTACGCCGTGTCAGCAGCGCCGATCGTCCGGGTACGCCGGGCCGGAAAACTTCATGATCACTTCGCGCACCGTGAACCGCACCGATCCGCCGTCCGTTCACACGTCGAAGTTGCCACGCCGAAGGGACCGGGACCGTGAAAAACATCTCGTTCACTCCCCTCGGCCGGCTGTTCGGCAGCCTGCGGGACCTGACGGCCCGTTGGTTCGGCTGGTTGCCGCGCAGTGCCGCCGCGTCGATCATCGCGGGCCTCGCCGTGCTGTCCGCGGTCGCGGCAACGATCGGCTGGGGGGTGGCGACCGCCCGCAACGACGCCGTTGTCGGGCGGCCCGTCAGCTCGGAACAGATGACCGCCATCGTCGCGGCGGCACGCTCGTGCCCGATGCTCACCCCCGCCCGCGTCGCCGGCCAACTGATGGCCGAGTCCGGCCTGGACAACTCCGCCAGGCACACCGACTCCGGCGGTCGGGGCGTCGCCGGGCTGCGCGACGCCGACTGGAAGACCTGGTCGCCGTGGCCGGACGCCGCGCGGGGTGACAGCTCGGCAAACATTCTCGCGCTGGGCCACCAGATGTGTGACCTGAGCGGCCAGTTGCGACTGTCGAAGATTGAGGGCGACCCGTGGCGGCTGGCCCTGGCCGCCTTCCGGTCGGGGCTGACGGCGGTCAAGAAGGCCGGCACGGTGCCCACGTCGGCCACGAGGTACGTCAACTCGGTCAGCGCCTACGCGGTCTACTACGCCACGCTCCCGGCGTTCGGCGGCAGCGGCGAGCCGCGCCCGACCGCCAGCCCGCCCACCGACGCCCAGCCGCTGCCGGGCCAGTACGTCGACGCGGCGCTCGCGGCCGGCCAGAACTGCCCGCAGGTCACCGCGGTCACGGTGGCAGCCGTGCTGATGGCGGCCTCCGCGTTCGACGCGAACAAGCTCGGCGCGAACGGCGAACAGGGCATCGCCCAGTTCCTGCCCGACGTCTGGCAGCGGTACGCGCCGCCGGGCGCCTCCGCCTGGGACCCCGCCGCCGCCATCCCGGCGGTCGGCACCGCGCTCTGCGGCATGATCACCGAACTGTCCGGCCTGACCGGTGATCCGTACCTGCTCTCCCTCGCGGCCTTCCGGGTCGGCCCGACCTCGGTGCGCCAGTCCGGCGGTAGCCCGGACGCGACGGCGCGGGCCTTCGTCGACCAGGTCAGCGCCTACACGGCGTACTACAGGCTGGACACCCGGCTGACCGCGGCCGGATCGCCGAGCCCCGCACCGTCCACCCCGTCGCCGTCCCCCTCCCGCACGCCCGCGTCGCCGCCGCCGGCCAGCCCGAGCGGCCCGGCGAAGCCGCCGGCCAGCAGCGCGCCCAAGCCGACGCCGGCCAAGACCGAGAAGCCGCTGCCCGGCCGCCCCTTCGTGCAGAAGCAGTCCGGCAAGTGCCTGGACGCGGGACTGGCCACCGACGGCATCCACCTGACGCTGCGGACGTGCAGCAGCGGATCGGCGGCGCAGCGGTGGGACATCCGCGGCGACGGCACCATCCGCTCGGTGCTCACCGGCCTGTGCATGGACGTGGCGAACGGCGACACGACGACCGGCACCCGGATACAGACCGCCTACTGCAGCGGGAACCCCGCCCAGCAGTGGAAGTTCACCGGCAAGGCGATCATCAGCCTGCTGGCGAACAAGTGCGTCGACAGCGTGGGCGCCGTCCCGAGCGAGGGCGCCGAGATCAACATCTGGGAGTACGTCGCCAACCCCAAGCAGACCTGGACGCTCGGGTAGCCGTCGCCATGGGGGCTCGACCTGCGGTCCGGCGGTTCGACGTAACCCAGCACCGCAGGGTGGCCGGGCTGTACGACCTCGTCCTCACCCCGGGGGTGCCGGGCGCCCCCGGGCCGGTCCAGCCGGCCGGGCCGCTGACCGCCGGGCCGCTGACCGCCGGGCACCTGGCCGCCGGGCACCTGGCCGACCTGGTCCGCCGCTCGGCCGACCCGTCCGACGACGTACGGGTGCTGGCCCAGCCCGGCGAGCACAGCGAGGAACTCTTCCGCGAGGTGGCCGGGCTGCTCGACCGCGATGTGCTGATCGCGCCGTCCAGCGCCGACCTGCGGCACCGGCGGTACGGCACGGACGGCGACGGCCTCTTCGACGCGGTCATCCTGGACCGGGCGACCCGGGAACCGGTCGACTGGCTCGTCATCCAGCCGCCCGCGCTGGCGACCCCGCTGCCCGGTTGGTTCGCGGTCGACCGGGGCGTGGTCCGGCCGCGTACCGGAGTGGTGGCGCTGCCCCTGCCGGACGGCCTGGCGCTGGCCACCCGCGCGGACTTCGTGGCCCGCCGGGCGGCGGCGCACCGGCTGCGGACCGGCGCCGCCGGGCTGGCCACCGTCGCCGTCACGGTACGCGCCGGAGCGTTCCTCACCAGCGACTACCGGGGCACCCAGCGGGTCAACTCCGGCCGCCGGCTCGCGGCGATCCTCGCCGACCTGCCGTTGTACGGCGCCGACCTGCGGCTGTGGCTGACCTGGCCGTCCGATCCGGCCGAGCAACGCACGCTGGCGGAGAACCTGGAAGATCTCGCGGACGCGGTCGGTGCGACCGTCTGGACGCCGCCGCCGGGCGGCGCCGTGCAGGTCCTCGACGACGGCCACGACCTGCGGGCCGTGGACCGGGCGGGCGCGCCGGCGGCGTGGCACCGCCACCGGCCCGCCGGCCCCGACCGGAGCCCGGCCTTCCGGTCCGATCCGGCGGGTCGCCTGGTGCCGGCCACCGGCACCGGTACGGCCGCGCGGGTCGTTCCGGCCGGTAGGCCCGACGCGGCCACCCCGACCGGTACGCCCGCAGCGGCGACCCCGGCCGACCCGGTGAGCGCGTCGGAGCGGCCCAGCGTCCTCGTCGAGCCGCGCCGGAGCGCACCGAGCGGCGTACCGTGGCTCGGCCCCGGACAGTGCGTCAACGCCGAGCGGTTCGACCTCTTCGTGGCGTCCACGCGACCGCCCGGAAAGCTGGCCGGCGGCGGGATCCCGAGCCCCGACCTGTTCCTGGTCGGCCGGCTGGAACCCCGGCCGGCCCAGCCGGCCCGCTCCGGGACGTACCTGCTGCGCCTGGCGGTCGACCCGGGCGGCGCCATCCCGATGGCCTCGATCCGGTCGCACGTACCGGCCTATCTGCAGCATCTGCTGGCCGTCAACGACACGTACCTGGTGCCGGCCGGTCGGCTGGACCGGCTCCGGCTGCTGGCCGGGTACCGGCTCACCGGCGCGGGCCGGCTCGAACCCGTCGGCGAGGACCGCGAGGACCCCGAGGACCGCGAAGACGGCGCGGACGGCGCGGACGGCGCGGACGGCGACCGGCCGGTCCGGATCGACTGCGACGGAGCCTGGCACGGCGTGCCGGGCCTGCCCGGTGACGTACGCCGGTGGCCGTCCTCGCGGGTGAGCTGGGCGTTCGCGCTGGTGCCGGCGCGCGGGTCGGCGCCGCCGCGGCGGTGGCTACGGCTCTACCGGCGGCCACCGGCACCGGTGGACGGTCATCTCCTGCTGGAGCTGCGGGTGCCGGCCGGCCGCGCCATCGACGTACCGGCCACCGCCGACGTTCTCGATCGGCTGCCGTCGGTCCGGTCCCGGGCCGGGCAGTTGCGCGCGGCAGGGGTGGCGCTGATCGCGCCGAGCCGCAACTACGACCGGCTCGACGCCCGGCGGGTGTTCGAGGCGGTCGGCCCGGCCTGGCGCCGCCGCCGCGGCACCCCCGGCGGCGCCCTGCCGGCCGTGTGGTCCAAGCTTCAGGCCCGGCCGCGCGTCGACGGCGGGCCGGCCGGGGCCGGGCCGGTGACACCCGGCGGCTGAACCGGACGCGGCGGAGAACCGTAACCTGAGGCACGGCCACGGAATCCACGGCCACGGAATCCTCGGGTTCGCCGGCGGCCGACGGCGGCCGCCCAGCCCGGCCGCCGGCCGGCGGGGCGACCAGGTGAAGGGATGTGCGATGCGCGGGATCGGTCGAGGCGGAGACGGCAGACCGCGCAGGACGGTGGTGGTGTCCATCGCCGCGGCCGCGCTGCTCGCCGTGCTGGCGGTCGTCGTGGTGGCGGTGACGCACCGGTCCGCCCCGCCGGACGCCTCGGCCGCGACCCGGCCGGTCGGTGCCGAGCCGGCCGGCATCGACGCGGCCGCCACCGCCGCGCTGGGCACGCCGTCGCCGAGCCCGTCGGCCACGTCCGGCGCCGCCGGCACCGGCACGCCGTCGCCGAGCGGCCGGTCGACGGCCCGTGCGGCCGACCCGGCCGCCCCGGCCAGTCCCGCGGTCAAGGCCGGCTCGTCGCGCAAGGGCGTCGGCGTCTGGACCTTCGACGGGGTCAGCCAGGCGCTGGCCGGTTCGACGGCGGGCTGGTACTACACCTGGAACGTGGGCCATCAGGGCGTCACCACCCCGAAGGGCACCGAGTTCGTCCCGATGATCTGGGGACCGGGCAGCCTCACCGCGAGCAACCTGCGGCAGGCCAAGGCCAACGGTCGCTACCTGCTCGGTTTCAACGAGCCCGACATGGGTGGGCAGGCGAACATGTCGGTGGAACAGGCCCTGGACCTGTGGCCCCAACTGGAGGCGACCGGTCTCACCCTGGGCAGCCCCGCGGTGGCCTGGGGCGGCGACCGCCAGGGCGAATGGCTCGACCGGTTCATGTCCGGCGCCCGGCAGCGCGGCTACCGGGTCGACTTCATCGCCCTGCACTGGTACGGCGGGGACTTCACCACGGCCAACGCCGTCAACCAGCTCAAGTCGTACCTCTCGGCGGTGCACGCCCGGTACGGGCTGCCGATCTGGCTCACCGAGTTCGCGCTGATCGACTTCTCGAACGGTGTCCGCTTCCCGAGCCAGGACCAGCAGGCCGCGTTCCTCACGGCGGCGACCCGGATGCTGGACGGGCTGTCCTGGCTGCACCGGTACGCCTGGTTCGGCCTGCCCGCCACCGACCGGGACCAGAGTGGCCTGTTCCGTACCGGCAGCGAGGCCACCGCGGTCGGTCGCGCCTTCCAGGCGGCGCGCTGAGCGGACCGCCGGTCAGCCGAACCGGCGCAGCACCTCGTCCGTGCTGAGGACGGCTCCGAAGCGCGGGAAGATGTTCGTCAGCGCGTGCTCGTGCTCCGTCGCCGTCATGCCGCTCATCGCGTCGGACGCGAACACCAGCTCGAAGCCGTGATCGGCGGCGGCCCGGGCGGTCGACTCCACGCCCATGGTGGTCGCCAACCCCGCCATCACCACGGTGTCGACGCCGCGCTCCCGAAGCCGCTCGGCCAGACCCGTACCGTAGAACGCGCCGATCGTGCGCTTGACCACCTCGACGTCGCCCGGCCGTGGCCGCAACTGCGGGGCGAAGCCGCTGCCGGGCGGCTGCTCGGCCACGCCCGGCCGCTCCACCCGGACGAGGACGACCGTGCCGCCGGCGGACCGGAGCGCGGTGGCCAGCCGCACGGTCCGATCCAGCACCTCAGTGCCGGCGTGCGGGCCGAGGTTCTGCTCGACGACGCGCGGCATGAGGTCGATGGCGATCAGGGCGGTGTTCCCGGCGGTAAGGGGTGCAGTCACCCCGCGACGCTAACACCGCGGCGACCCGGCCAGGCGCTCACCGCAGGGCCGCCGCGAACGAGCCCACCTCGTACGAGCCGCCCTTCTGCCGCAGGATGACCCCGAACCGGTTGGCCGCGTTGATCAGCCCGAGCAGGCAGACCAACGCCGCGATCTGGTCGTCGTCGTAGTGGTTGCGCACCTGGGCCCAGGTCTCGTCGGACACCCCCTGGTGCGCGTCGGCGAGCCGGGTGCCCTCCTCGGCGAACGCCAGCGCGGCCCGCTCTGCCTCGGTGAAGACGCTGGACTCGCGCCAGGCGGCGACCAGGTTCAGCCGGACCGCGCTCTCCCCGGCGGCAGCGGCCTCCTTGGTGTGCATGTCGATGCACCAGCCGCAGCCGTTGATCTGGCTGGCCCGCAGGGACACCAGTTCCCGGGTGAGTTCCGGCAGCGACGACTGCTGGATCACCAGGCTGGTGTTGGCGAACCGCTTCATGAACCGCTCGGCGAGCGCGTTGTCGAACATGTTGAATCGGGTCTGCATGGGATCGCCCTCTCTGCTGACATTGGCTGGGGACGAACACGAGATGCCGAGCGCCGGGCCGGCGTGACAGCGCCGCCGGGTGAGCAGCGCCACGGCCCGACCGGGCGCCGCCGTGTCACACCGGGCCGGCGTCCGGAGTCTGGTGGGAAAGCAGCCGAGCGGCGAAGGGACAACCATGGCGGACCCGGCCACCGAGGCGTTCCTCGCCCACCGGAACCTGCTGTTCACGGTCGCGTACGAGATGCTCGGCTCGGCCGCCGACGCCGAGGACGTGTTGCAGGAGACCTGGTTGCGCTGGTCGGGCGTCGACCTCGACGAGGTCCGCGACCGGCGTGCCTACCTGGTACGGATCACCACCCGCCAAGCGCTGACCCGACTGCGCACGCTCGGACGCCGCAAGGAGTCCTACGTCGGAGCGTGGCTGCCCGAGCCGCTGCTCACCGCGCCCGACGTGGCCGAGGACGTCGCGCTCGCCGACAGCGTGTCGATGGCCATGATGCTGGTGCTGGAGACGCTCGGTCCGACCGAACGGGCCGTGTTCGTGCTGCGGGAGGTGTTCGACGTCCGATACGACGAGATCGCCGAGACGGTCGACAGGAGCACCGCCGCGGTCCGGCAGATCGCGCACCGGGCACGGGCGCACGTGGCGGCGCGCCGGCCCCGTCGCACCGTCTCCCCGGCGCAGGCCCGCAACGCGCTGGACGCGTTCCGGCGGGCCGTCGAGACCGGGGACCTCCAGGCGCTGGTCGACGTCCTGGCCGCGGACGTCGTGCTGGTGGGCGACGGCGGCGGGATCAAGCAGGCGATCCCGCGTCCGATCAGCGGGGCCGACCGGGTGGCTCGGCTGCTGACCGGCGGGTGGGGCCGGATCGCCGGACTGGCGTCGATGGAGCCGGCGCAGGTCAACGGCTACCCGGCGCTGATCGTGCGGCTGAACGGAGAACTGGACATGGTGGTGGCGGTACGCGTCGACGACGGCCGGATCGGCGGCCTCTACGCGGTGCGCAATCCGGAGAAGCTGTCGCACATGGCCCGGGAGAACACCCTGCGGCGCTGAGCCGAGACCGCCCGGGCACCGCCGATCATGGACCGGGTGCTACTTGATCTCGCGCAAGGGTGTGCAGCATCCTCTCTAGGTGCCTGAGTCACCGTTCAGCGCGGGACCGACGCATCGACGTGGGCGTTTGGCACGGACGCGGCGGGAAGGCCGCGCCGCACCGGCACGACCCCTGGACCGAACGGCCCACGGGACCACCACGGGAGGACGAGCGATGTCAATGCTCAAACGGGCCGTCACGGCTGTCGCCATGACCTCGGCGATCGCCGCGACGGTGCTGGCCGCCGCCGCGCCGGCGAACGCGGCCAGCACGGGTTACTTCAACACCTACACCACCATGGCGACGCTCGGAAACGCAAACAGCTGTTACGCCGCGCAGGGATTCGCCGTGGGGTCCACGTACACCTACTCCGTGAAGATCAACAGTGGTGAGACGGCGGCGGTCATCTACCGCACCAGGATGAGCGACGGCAGTACCACGCTGATGACCAACGGCGACAACGGGACGAGCTACGCGACCTATCTCGGCCACGCGAACGACATCGCGCTGAGTTCGAACGACGGAAACTACTACATGTTCGCCGTCACCATGACCGCCGGCAGCCTGAGCCTGGTGAAGCTCAAGTACGTGGGAACCACGTACTACAAGGTGGGCAACTACACGATCAAGTACAACGGCGCGAACAAGTCCATGTCCGGGGTGGCGATCACCAGCAAGGACGCGAGCAACATCAACTTCCTCTTCAAGACCGGCCGGAGCTTCTACCGGGGCTCGGTCGGGCTGACCGCGACCAGCGGCACCATCAATGTGACAAGCGCCTTCAGCCTGAACATCGAGGATGCGCAGGTCAACGGGAAGACCGTCGGCAACATCACCTCGTACTCGACCCAGGGAATCGGCTACCGCAGCAACACCCTGTACTTCCCGCTGACGTACAACAACGTCAGCATCGTTCTGGTCTACCGGAACATCTCCACCGCCTCCGGCTCGATCAAGGCGGCCAGCGACCTGTCCTTCCGGATCACCTCCAGCGCGTATCCGGACCTCTTCGAGATCGAGGGCGTGGGGGTCGCCAACGGGGACAAGCTCTGGTTCAGCACCAACCGGAGAACCGCGGCGGGCGACACCGCCCATGACGGCGTCCACTATTTCAACGGATACAGCGCCTCCTGACCGGGGACCCTGCCGTCGAGAAACGCCGCCGGCGGGTCACCCGCATCGGAGCGCTCTTCTGATCCGCTGACCCTGCCGAGGTGGTCAGCCGGCGCGTTCATCCTGGTCCGGACGGGACGCAGGGTCCTCGCCGCCGGCTGGCCACCCCCGGCGACAAGCGTTTCGGATGGGGTGGGAACCGCAGCACCGTCCAACGCGACTATCACGACGACCGGTGCGGCCGCACCGATCCGGGTAGGTGGTGTCGTGATGGAGATCCTGGTACTGGGGGCCGTGATCGTGGCGGTGACGGCCTGCCTCCTCGTCCGGGCGGGCTCCCGGGGTCGGACCGAGCCCGGTCCGGGCCGGGCACCCGGTCCGGACGGGGCACCCGGTCCGGGCCGGACAACCGGTCCGGACGGGACAACCGGTCCGGACGGGGCACCCGGTCCGGGCCGGACAACCGGTCCGGACGGGACAACCGGTCCGGACGGGGCAGCCGGGGGAGGCGCGTACCCGGTCGGCCTCGGCCGTTGTCGTCCGGTCCTTCATCGTCCGGCCGGCCGTCGCGGCGGCCGGGCAACGGCGCCGAGCGCGACCGCGGTGACGGCCCTGCTCCGCTCCGCACGGCGGCGTGGGCCGGGTCCGCGGATGCGTCACGGCGCCTCCGTCGCGACCGAGGCGGACCGCGGCGCACACCTTCTCTCGCCGGCCTACCGCGGACCGGAGGTGTCTCCCGCGCCGGGCGCGTCCCGGCGGCGTCACCGCCTGCCGGTCGCATTCGCCGCTTCGGTCCTCGTGCCCGTCCTGTTCGTCGCCGTCGCGGTGCCGGCGGTCACCGCCCGGGCGGCCCACCAACAGGCGTTCTGCCCGAAACAGCAGTCCGTGGTGATGAGCACGAAGACGCACGCCCTCTACGCGTGGTTGCAGCGCGAGACCACCGGCACGATCATCCACCTGTGCTGGACCGGGGACGAACGCCGGCCGGACGCGGTCCACCATTGGCTGGCCACGGCCGAGGACACCGGCCAGGGCCGGCGGGTCGCCTTCACGATGCTGGCCCTCACGACGCACACGGCGATCGGTAGCGCGAATCTCACGGCGGGACGCAACTGGCTGCTGACGTTCGAACTGCGCACCGCCTCCGGCGTCCGCCCGGTGCTGTCCACCACGGTGCGCATCTGACCGGCCCCCGAAGCCCGCCGACCGGTCCGGGGCAGCCCCGGGGCCGGCCGAGGGCTCCGGGGCGGTCGGCGGAGAGCTCCGGTGCCGCCGATCGGGCGGCTACATGCCGGGCATACCCGGCATGCCAGGCATGTTCGATCCCATGTCCGTCCCGAACTGCATGGCGAGCAGCATGTAGGCCATGCCCAGCCCCATGAGCGCCAGGCTGATCCGCATGGACAGCACCTCCCCGCCGTGGTGCTGACCGTTCGCCGCGGTGGCGTGCGCCGGCGCGGTCCGGACCAGCTTCCCGGTGGCCCAGCCGGCCGATTCGACCACGAACGCCGCCGCGAGCAGCACCGTGATCGCGGCCGGAAACCGCGTCGACATCAGCGCGAACATGTAGACCATGGCCGCGAGGTCGAACGCGGTCAGCAGCCAGGCGGCGGCCGGCGGCGTGCGGCGGATCACCGCCACCGCGATGAACCCGAGGACGGCGACCGCCGCGACCCCGAAGATGATCTCCCCGGGAACGGCACCCACCGGCATCCGCCCGGCGGGCCAGAACATGTCCATCATGCCGAGCGCCATCAGGAGGTGGGCGAGGTGCCAGAACCGGGCCTGACCCGCCGCCCACGCGAGGTGCCAGCCATGCACCAGGGCGATGACGAAGAACAGCACGCTCCACACGTTCGCGGCCCAGGCCGGAATCCAGCCGCCGGTCACGACGCCACACCCTGAACTCGCCGAACGGCGCCGCTTGCTGAAGGTATCTGCATGGCGGTAGGTCCGAGGACCGGGAGCCGGAGTTCCCGGGCAATCGGGTGCGGTTGGCCACGTGGTGATCTCCCGGCCGGACGACCCACGCTGCGACCGACCATCCGGCCAGATCGCGCACCCGGTCACGGGCGCCGGTGCAGGCTGCGTAGATTTGGCTGCACGATCACACGGCAGCGGCGAGGGTACGGATGACGGTCACCACTTTCCCGGAATCGGATCTCCGCGAGCTTGAGCTCGCGGTGACCGGAATGACGTGCGGGGCCTGTGCCGCCCGGGTGCAGAAGCAACTGGGCAGGCTGGACGGCGTCACCGCCACCGTCAATCTCGCCACCGAGAAGGCATCGGTCCAGCTTGCCGGGCCGGTCACGGTGGAGACGCTCATCGCCCAGGTGGAACGGGCCGGGTACGGCGCCACGGTGGTGCAGCCGGCGGCCGCGCCGCAGGCCCCGGACCGGGTACGGGACCTGTGGCGGCGGCTGGTCGTCGCGCTGCTGCTCGGCGTACCGCTGGCGGACCTGTCGATCACCCTGGTGCTGGTGCCGTCGTTGCGGTTTCCGGGCTGGCAGTGGGTGCTGCTGGCGCTGACGCTGCCGGTCGTCACCTGGTGCGCCTGGCCGTTCCACGCCAAGGCGCTCAAGGCCGCCCGACACGGCGGCAGTTCGATGGACACCCTGGTCTCGCTCGGCGTCGTCACCGCGTCGGCCTGGTCGTTGTTCACCGTGTTCCACGACGGTGCGGCGCCGCCCGGCGCCGGGGCGTGGGGGCTGCTCTTCCAGCCGGCCGGGTCGGTGTACCTGGACGTGGCCGTCGGCGTGACGGTCTTCGTGCTGGCCGGCCGGATGTTCGAGGCGAAGGCGCGGCGTGCCGCCGGCGACGCGCTGCGGGCGCTGGCCCAGGTCGGCGCCAAGCGGGCCACCCGGCTGCGCGCGGACGGCACCGAGGAGCAGGTGCCGGCCGCCGCCGTACGACCGGGTGACCGGCTGGTGGTCCGCCCGGGCGAGACGATCCCGGCCGACGCTCTGGTGGTGGACGGCGCCAGCGCGGTGGACTGCTCGGCGCTGACCGGCGAGTCGGTACCCGTGGAGGTGGAGCCGGGCGACCCGGTCACCGGCGGCACGGTCACGGTGGCCGGGCGGCTGGTGGTCGAGGCGACCCGGGTGGGCGCGCAGACCCACCTGGCGCAGCTGGTGCGGATGGTCGAACGGGCTCAGACGGACAAGGCGCGGGTCCAGCGACTGGCCGACCGCATCTCGTCCGTCTTCGTACCGGTGGTGATCGCGCTGGCGCTGGCCACCGGCCTGGGCTGGGCGCTGGCCGGGGCGACGCCGGCGCGGGCGATCAGCGTCGGCCTGGCCGTACTGATCATCGCCTGCCCGTGCGCGCTGGGTCTGGCCACGCCGACCGCGCTGCTGGCCGCCTCCGGGCGGGGCGCCCAGTTGGGCGTGTTCATCAAGGGGCACCAGGCGTTGGAGTCGGCCCGCGCGATCGACACGGTGGTGCTGGACAAGACCGGCACGGTGACCACCGGGCGGATGACGGTGGCCGATCTGTGGCTGGCCGAGGGCACCGACCGGGCCGGACTGCTCGGCGACGCCGGTGCGGTGGAGAACGCGGCCGAGCACGTGATCGGGCGGGTCATCGCGGCCTACGCGCTCGCCGAGATCGGCGCCCTGCCCCGGGTGGACCGGTTCACGGCGCTGCCCGGACTGGGCGCGCAGGGCGAGGTCGACGGCCGGGAGGTGGTCGTCGGTTCCCCCGGCTGCTGGCCCAGCGCGGGATGACCGCGCCGGCCGAGTTCACCGCCGTGCGGGAGGTCTGGGAGGCCAAGGGCGGCACGGTGGTCCTGGTCGGGGTGGCCGGCGCGGTTCGCGGCGGGTTCGTGCTGATCGACACCGTGAAGCCGTCCGCGGCGGGCGCGGTGGCGGCGCTGCGCGGCATGGGGCTGCGGACTGTGCTGCTGACCGGCGACAACGCGGCCAGCGCGGCGACGGTGGCCGCGGCGGTCGGGGTGGACGAGGTGATCGCCGAGGTGCTGCCGGCCGACAAGGCGGCCACGATCCAGCGGTTGCAGGCCGAGGGCCGGGTGGTGGCCATGGTCGGCGACGGGGTCAACGACGCGCCGGCGCTGGCCCGGGCCGATCTCGGGATGGCCGTCGTCACCGGCACCGACGCGGCGATCGGCGCGGCCGACGTCATCCTGGTCCGCGAGGATCTCGACGTGGTGCCGACCGCGGTGGCCCTGGCCCGGCGGACGTTGCGCACGGTCCGGATCAACCTGGCGTGGGCGTTCGGTTACAACGTGCTGGCCCTGCCGATCGCCGCCGCCGGGCTGCTCAACCCGCTGATCTCCGGTGCCGCGATGGCGCTGTCGTCGCTGCTCGTGGTCTCCAACAGCCTGCGGTTGCGCGGCTTCGGCCCCGGGCCGCGCTGAGCACCCCGCGTCGCGCTGAGCATCCCGAACCGCACTGATGGCCTCGCGCCGCGCCGAGCATCCCGAACCGCACTGATGGCCTCGCGCCGTCGACGGCCGGCGGTGGGTTCCGGTTCGCCCGCGCTCAGGCGTCCAGGGACGCCGGCCTGGTCCGGCGCTGCGCGAGTTCGTCGAGCAGTTCCTGGTAGTCCGGTTCGGCCGCGGCCGGCCGCCAGCGGATCAACACCACGGCGAGCATGGCGAACATGATCAGCTCGCTGGTGACCAGCGCCAGGAAGCCACCGAGCCGCTGGTCGTCGGCCAGGCTGGGCACCCACGGCAGGTCCAGCGCCCGGTACATGTTGCCGCTCGCCGAACCGTCGCCGATGATGTGCCCGCTGGCCAGGATCGCGGCGCCGAAGACCACGTCGAACGGCATCGCGACCAGCAGCACACCCAGCCGGAGCAGGCTGGGCGCCGGCGCGGGGGTCGGGTCGAGACCGGTCACCGTCCAGGCGAAGAGGTAGCCGACGGCCAGGAAGAACACGTCCATCGCCAGGTGCGCCCAGTGGTAGCGGATGGCCAGGTCGTAGGCGGCCGTGAAGTAGAGCAGGAACGGGGTGGCCACGAAGACCACTGTCGCCACGACCGGCTGGGTAAGCGTCCGCACCGACACGGATTCCCGCCCGGCCGACAGCCACTCCCGCGGTCCCGGCAGCCCGTCCGGCGGTGCCGGCCGCAGCGCGGCGTCCGCCAGCGTGAGCGGCGCCCCCAACGCCAGCAGCAACGGGGCGAGCATGCCGATCAGCATGTGCGCGACGGTCTCGACGCTGAACATGGCCGGCGCGTAGCGGCCGATCCCGGACGAGGTCGTCACCATCAGCACGGCGCAGCCGGCCAGCCAGGCGACGGTGCGCCCCGGGGGCCACGGCCGGTCGAGCCGGCGGACGCCCCGCAGGTATGCGGCGGCCAGCAGCAGGCACAGCGGCGCGAAGATCACCTCGACGCGCCAGTCGGCGATCAACCGGAGCGCCGTCGGCGGCGCGGTCAGGTCATAGCCGAGCAGCGTCTGGTGCCCGGAGACGACCGCGTCGATGAACTTCGGCGCAGGCAGGTTGGTGAGCGCGACCGAGAATCCGAAGGCGAGCGCCAGGACGGCAAGCTCCGTGGCGAGCAGGCGCCGCGGGGCCGGGTCGCCGGCGAGCAGGCGGCGCCGGGTACGCAGGACCACCCAGCCCAGCCCGGCCAGCAGCGCCACCTTCAGCAGCAGCAGCGCCCCGTACCCGGTGGTGACCGGGCTGGCGCCGGGGGCCAGCACCGCCGCGTCCACCAGGCCGCTGAAGGCGACCAGACACCAGCATCCCGCCGACAGCCGGCCGTACCGGCGCAGGGCCGCCGGCCGGTCACCGGCCAGGCCACGGGTACGCAGCAGCGCGAGCAGCGTGCCCAGCCAGACAACGGCGGCCGGGATGTGGATCGCGATCGCCGCGGTGGCGATGTCGTGGTTGGTGTCCGAGGCGGAATGCCCGGCCGTGATGATCGGCAGCGTGGCGAGGACGGCCACGGCGCTCAGCGTGAAGGTCGTCCGCCAGCGCAGGGTACGCCGGGCGAGGATCGCGAGCGCGCCGGCGGCGGCCGCGGTTGCCAGCCACGCCTTCGGACCGGTCAGGGCCTCGGTGGTCACGGCCAGTCCGTGCACGGTCAGCACGCGGCGCAGGGGCACACCGGCCGTCGCGGCGGCGTCGACGGGCCACAGCAGCAGCGCGGCGGCCGCCCAGGCGGCGGCGGCCCGGGTCGCGGTCTGCAACGCCGCGAACGCGGGCGGGGAGACCAGCCCGGACGGCTGGGGACGGGTGAAGAACGCCGCGAACACCAGCGCGCCGGTGCACACCGTCGCCGCGGCATCCACGGTCAGCCGCAGCAGCGGCGCGGCGACCCGGACGAGCGTTCCCGGGTCGCCGGTGCCCAGCACCGCGTACGGGAAGGCGCCGGCCACCACACTGACGACCGCCACCACGGCGGCGGCGAGGGCCGCGCACCCGAGGGCCAGCCGCGACCAGCGCCGGCCCGTCGCGGGCCGCACGTCTCGGACACGGGTCTCTGCGGGCATCACCGGCAGGGTACGTCCTCGCCGCGGCGACCCCGAATCCTGATCCTCGCTCCGGCGGGGCGGGTCAGCCGGTGAGCCGGCCACCGAAACCCGGCTCGTCGGAGAGTGCCCGGTGCAGGTCGGACCGGGCGCGGCTGACCCGGCTGCGGATCGTGCCGACCGGGCAGTCGAAGACGGCCGCGGCCTCGGCGTACGAGAACCCGGCGACGGCGGTCAGCAGGAACGCCTCCAGCCGGTCCCGGGGCAACTGAGCCAGCGCGACGGAGAGTGCGACGGTGGGCAGCGGCTCCCCGCTGTCCGCCCGGCGGTGGATCTGCAGCCGGTCGGCCAGCCGTCGGCGGCGTTGGCGACCGGCGATCTCGTCCGCGCACACCCGGCGTGCGATGGCGATGAGCCAGCTCAGCGGGGAGGCATCCCCGCGGAAACGCTGCAGAGCGCCGATCGCGCGTACGTAGGTGTCCTGGGTGAGGTCGTCGGCGGACGCGACGTCGACAAGCGCCGCGCAGACCCGCCAGACGGTCGGGCTGGTCTGGGTGATCAACTCGGTCAGGGCCGCCCGGTCGCCCGTTCGGGCCGCCGCCGCAAGCGCGGGCAACGAGCCATGGTCGGGATGCTCAGCCATTGCCCTCGTCCTCGTCCAGAATGCCCTCCTCGGCCAGGCGGCGCAGGATGGCGGCGGTCAGGACCGCCGGCTCCGGGACGCGCCGGGCGATCTCGCCCAGCCATCGCGGGTCGCCCGGCAGCCCCGGCAGCGGCCGGTCGTCCGAGCGCTTGCAGCCGCCCGCCGCACAGCCCGGCTTCGCGCACGCCCGATCGGGCGGCGCGTCGGATTCCGGTGGTGCCGCCAGCAGCGCCCGGGCCCAGCAGCAGGGCGGCCGGGTGGGCGTACCGGTGCCGGTCAGTCGCGCCGACATGATCGACGGAATCGTGCGCGGCGGAGCGGGGCGGCCGGCCGCCCGGCGGGCCGGCCCGGCCTACTCAAACCCGAACCTCACGGCCGGCGTCGGCCCGAACCTCATAGCCGGCGTCCTGCATGACCCGCTCCACCTCGGACCGTTCCAGCGGCGCCTGACTGCGCACGTCGACCCGGCCGGAGGCGAGGTCGACCACAACCGACTCGACGCCCGCGAGGCTGCTGATCGCGCCGGAAACCGCCCGGACGCAGTGTTCACAGGTCATACCGGACGCCGTGTACCGACTGGCGACACTCACGCTGAACTCCTCGACACCGAAGCGAAACCGTCCCACCGCGGTAGTCGGATCCGATGCCGCCGAAGTTCCCGGCTGACGTATCATGACCGGCGCAGGGCGCAGATGGGGACGAGTACCGACGCACGCAGCCAGCAGAGACCCGGGGCCGGTGGAAGCCCGGGGGTGTGCGCGGCGGGAAGATCACCCCGGAGCCGTCGGAAGAAAGGCCATCCCGGCCGAGTAGAACCGACCGCAACACCTTGAGTGGGCCGCGACGGCACGTCGCGGTCAAGGAGGGTGGTACCGCGGGGTCGCGCACCTCGTCCCTCCGTTGGCAGCAGCGTCATCGTCCAACGGAGGAAGATCGATGTACCGCCCAGTGCCCGCCCAGGTCGACCTGCCCGCGCTCGACCACCAGATCCTGCGCTTCTGGCACGCGAACAGCGTCTTCGCGCGCAGCCTGGAGCAGTCGCAGGGGCGGCCGGAGTGGGTGTTCTACGAGGGCCCGCCGACCGCCAACGGCATGCCCGGCGCCCACCACATCGAGGCGCGGGTGTTCAAGGACGTCTTCCCGCGCTACCGGACGATGAAGGGCTACCACGTCGCCCGCAAGGCCGGCTGGGACTGCCACGGCCTGCCGGTCGAGCTGGCCGTCGAGAAGGAACTCGGGTTCACCGGCAAGCAGGACATCGAGAGGTACGGCGTCGCCGAGTTCAACGCGAGGTGCCGGGAGTCGGTGACCCGGCACACCGACGCGTTCGCCGCGCTTACCGAGCGCATGGGCTACTGGGTCGACATGGACGACGCGTACCGGACGATGGATTCCGACTACATCGAGTCCGTGTGGTGGTCGCTGAAGCAGATCTTCGACAAGGGTCTGCTGGTCGAGGACTTCCGGGTCGCGCCGTGGTGCCCGCGGGACCAGACCACGCTCTCCGACCACGAACTGGCCCAGGGCTACGAGACCGACGTCGACCCGGCGGTGTACGTCCGGTTCCCGGTCACCTCGGGACCGCTCGCCGGCGGCGCCTCCCTGCTGATCTGGACGACGACGCCATGGACGCTGGTGTCGAACACCGCGGTCGCGGTGAACCCCGCGGTGACGTACGTGGTGGCCACGGACGGCGACGAGCGGTTGGTGATCGCCGAGCCGCTGACGGCCTCGGTGCTCGGCGAGGGCTGGACGGTCACCGGCGAGTCGTTCACCGGCAAGGAGATGGAGCGCTGGACCTACCGTCCGCCGCTCGCGCTGGTCGACGTGCCGGACGCGCACATCGTCATCCTGGCCGACTACGTCACCACCGACAGCGGCACCGGCCTGGTGCACCAGTCGCCGGCGTTCGGCGCGGACGACCTGGCCAGCTGCCGGGCGTACGGGCTGCCGATGGTCAATCCGGTCCGCCGGGACGGCACCTTCGACGAGGACGTCCCGATGGTCGGCGGCCTCTTCTTCCGCGGCGCGAACGAGCCGCTGGTCGAGGAGCTGAGCAGGTCCGGTGCGCTGTTCCGGCACGCGCCCTACGAGCACCAGTACCCGCACTGCTGGCGCTGCCACACCGCGCTCATCTACTACGCGCAGCCGTCCTGGTACGTGCGGACCACGGCGGTCCGCGACCGGATGCTGCGGGAGAACGAGAAGACCAACTGGCAGCCGGACACGGTCAAGCACGGCCGGTACGGCGACTGGCTGACCAACAACGTCGACTGGGCGCTGTCGCGCAACCGGTACTGGGGCACGCCGCTGCCCATCTGGCGCTGCGCCGACGGCCACTTCACCTGCGTCGGGTCGCTGGCCGAACTGGGCGAGCTGGCCGGCAGCGACCTGTCGGCGCTCGATCCGCACCGCCCGTACATCGACGGGGTGACCTTCGCCTGTCCGTCGTGCGCGCTGCCCGCGACCCGGGTCCCCGAGGTCATCGACGCGTGGTACGACTCCGGGTCGATGCCGTTCGCCCAGTTCGGGTTCCCCTACAAGAACCAGGACCTGTTCCAGCGGCGCTTTCCCGCGCAGTTCATCTCCGAGGCGATCGACCAGACCCGCGGGTGGTTCTACACCCTGATGGCCGTCGGCACGCTCGTCTTCGACCGTTCCCCGTACGAGAACGTGGTCTGCCTGGGCCACATCCTCGCCGAGGACGGCCGCAAGATGTCCAAGCACCTCGGCAACATCCTCGAACCGATCCCGCTGATGGACACCCACGGCGCCGACGCGGTGCGCTGGTTCATGGCCGCCGCCGGGTCGCCGTGGTCGGCACGCCGGGTCGGGCACACCGCGCTGCAGGAGGTCGTCCGCAAGACGCTGCTGACGTACTGGAACATGGTCGCCTTCCAGGCGCTCTACGGACGTACCGCCGGGTGGTCGCCGTCGGCGACGGACTCGGCGCCGGCCGACCGGCCGGTGCTCGACCGCTGGGTGCGCTCGGAGCTGAACGAGCTGGTCGGCAAGGTGGACGCGGCGCTGGCGGCGTTCGACACGCAGGAGGCCGGCAAGCTGCTCGCGGCCTTCGTCGACGACCTGTCCAACTGGTACGTGCGGCGTAGCCGGCGGCGGTTCTGGCGCGGCGATCCGGCGGCGCTGGCCACCCTGCACGAGACGCTCACCACGGTGACGCTGCTGATGGCGCCGATCACCCCGTTCATCACCGAACGCGTCTGGCAGGACCTGGTCGTGGCGGTCGACCGCCAGGCGCCGCAGTCGGTGCACCTGGCGGCATTCCCGCAGGTCGACGAGGCGCTGACGGATCCCGCGCTGTCCGCGCAGATGGCGCTGGCCCGGCGGCTGGTCGAACTCGGCCGGGCGGCGCGGGCCGAGTCGGGCATCAAGGTACGTCAGCCGCTGTCGCGCGCGCTCGCCTCGGCCAACGACTTCGCCACCCTGCCCGAGGAACTGCTCGCCGAGATCGCCGCGGAGCTGAACGTCGGCGCCGTGACCGCCATCGCCGGCTCCTTCGTGGACACCAGCGCCAAGGCCAACTTCCGTACCCTCGGCAGGCGCTTCGGCAAGCAGGTGCAGCAGGTCGCGAAGGCGATCGCCGCGGCCGACGCCGCGTCGCTCAAGGACGCCCTGCGTACGACGGGAACGGCTACCGTCGAGGTGGACGGCGAACCGGTCACGCTCGGCCCCGACGAGATCATCATCACCGAGACGCCACGGGAGGGCTGGGCCGTCGCGTCCGACGCCGGCGCCACCGTGGCGCTGGACCTGCACCTGACGCCCGAGCTGCGCCGGGCCGGCCTGGCCCGGGACGCGATCCGGCAGATCCAGGAGGCACGCAAGGCCAGCGGCCTGGAGGTCTCGGATCGCATCCAGTTGCGGTACCTGCCGGGCGGGGACGACACGGCGCTGGCGCTGGCCGAGCACGGCGGTCTGGTCGCCGAGGAGGTTCTGGCCACCGACTACGCGACCGGCGAGCCGACGTGGGCCGACGCCCGGGCGTTCACCGACGACACGATCGGGCTGACGTTCTGGCTCCGCAGGGTGGACGGCTGAGGCTGCGGCGGTAGGCCGACGCGTCCTGCCGGTCGCGTCTTGTCGGTTGTGGTCGATGGTGCACTCGGTCCCATTCCCGACACGGCGCGCCCGGTGGCGCTGGCTACGGTCGGGCACCCTCACCGCTCAGGAGTCCATCATGTACGGTTCGGCCGCCCGCTCCGGTCTCCGGATCGCCGTCCTGCTGCTCGTGTCACCCGCGTTCGCCACCGGCGCGTCCACGGCGTCCGCCGCGCCTTCGGCGGTTCCGGCGTCTGCCGCGTCTGCGGCGGGTCCGGTTTCCGGCCCGGCGACCACGGCCGAGCCGGGGGCGGTGAGCGCCGCCGTCCGCGACGCCGCCACCGGCCTGCCCGCCCGCGCCTGCGTCCGGCTCGTGCCGGTGGAACGCGACCGGTACACCCAGATCTATCTCGGTGAGTGGCAGCTCGGCCGGTACGGTCGCTGTTCCGATCCGGACGGCACCCTCCTCGTGGAGAATGTCGAACCGGGCCGCTACCAGCTTTTCGTGTACCTGCCGTACGACGAGCAGCGGTACGGGCAGCAGTGGGTCGGGCGGTACGGTGGCACCGGCCAACGGCAGCGAGCCGCCGTGATCCGGGTCCGCTCCGGCGCGACGACCGCCGCACCGCAGATCCGACTCGACCCGCCGGGCGAGATCACCGGCACCGTCACCGCCGCGGCCACCGGTCAGCCGGTGCGCGGGGTGTACGTCGGGCTGGTCCCGATGGTGCCGGATCCGAAGTACACCCCGGACGTGGCGATCACCGAGGCCGACGGCCGCTACACGGTCGGCAGGCTCGGGCCGTACGACTGGGCGCTGCAGTTCTCCGGTCCGCAGATCGCGACCCAGTGGTCCGGCGGGGTCGGCAACTCCCTGCTGGCCCGGACGGTGCGGGTACGGTCCGGCGGCAGCACCACCCTGGACCAGCCGTTGCGCGGCGCGACCGTCGTGCGTGGCAGCGTCCTGGTCGACGAACTGCACAACTACAGCCCGGTGATCGCCTTCAACGCGGTGACCGGGGACGTCGCCGGCGTGGAGTACGTGGGCGACACCTACCAACTACCGGTGCTGCCCGGCCAGATGATCAAACTGCGCTGCGACTGCGGTTCCGGTGCCGGCCGCTGGCACCCGACCGGCGAGGTCTTCAGCGCGGCGACGGCGGTCTGGGTTGGCCGGGCGCCGATCACCGTCGACTTCGACATGACCGTCACCGGCGGGTAGGTGCCGCCACGGCTATCCCCGCCCCGCCGTCGGTGACGGCGGCGCGGGGTCGTCCGCGACCGGTACGGGGTCCCGGGGCAGCTCATGATCATGTGAGCACGACGCGACAGTGCCAGCGGTGGTCGATCCATAGACTGCGACAGTGAGATACGACGAGTTCGAAGCGGCGATTCGCCATCTGGTCGCCAGGGCCAGCGACGACAACCTCCGCGTTTTCGGTGCCGAGACGGTCGCCCGTCTCGTCGGAGACGAACGGTTCTTTGACGTCGCAGTCGAACATGAGCTCGACGACGATGCGTCGGCGGCCCTCACCATCGCCCGGAAGAGTGTGCTGACAGCCAGCCCGGCCGAGTTACGCGTGCAGCTGACCCGCATCGAGGACGGCATCCTCACCGAGGGCGACATGGATCCCGAACTCCTGAACGTCATCTCCGCCCTCGAACATTGGACGACCTACCGGGAGACAGGCCAGCGCGGCGAGCTCTACGAGCTCGCCATCCGCTCCATCGAACAGGTCGACTTCCAGGTCGCTGCCGACCTCAGCGACTTCCTGGCCAAACCCGAGATGGCCGCCGAGTACGCGCGGACCGAGCGTCTGCTCACCACGTACAGCGGGCCGCGTTGATCCTAATGAGAGCTATTCGGCAACGATCCGGATAGGCGTGGCTTCTGCTCCCGCACCGGATGTTGCCAGGTCGGACGATGTTTCGGCCAGCGGTTGTAGCCGATGGCGGGGTCGTTGGACCGGAGCTGGCGGATGAAGTCGACTTCGACGCGGGATACCTCAGCGTCGGTGGCTGTCTCGGATTCCCAGAGGATCTGCTTGCGGATGGTGAAGTCTCGCCGCTGGTCCTCGGTGAAGTCTTGTTCGATGAGCTTGCTGCTCGCGCTGCCGAAGTAGTTCAGGGTCCCGGTGAGATCCTTACCCACGTAGATCTTGTTGTTCGGGTAAGTGATCTTGTAGACGACCTTCATCCGTACACGGTAAAGGGGGATTGGATCGTCAGCGTTATCGGGCACGCGGGTTGGGCTCGGCGGCCGATTCGGTGACGTTGCGGAGTCGGGTGACTGCGGCGTAGATGGCTTGTTCCTGGCCGGGTCGGGCCGAGCGCCATTCGGTGAGGATGGGCCGGACGGCTTCGATCAGCAGGCCGAGGGTGCTCGTTGCCGTGGGGCGGGGGCATGCTGTCGAGCTCAGCGACCGCGGCCGTGGTGATCTGATGGCGGCGGCGGTTGGTGGGGGTGTCCTCCCAGCCTTCGGTATCGCGTCATTCCTGTACGCGTGCTACAGAGCTGGACTTCCGGTTCACCGCAATCGAACGGGACGGCTCACGAGCCAAGCTGCCGCGAGAACCAGCGCCGATCATCCTGAAGGATCTCGGCAACCGGGACACGGGAGGCGTCGCCACGGTCGAGCGGCGCTACCGCGACCCGCTGGCATGACCCACCCCACCGGGTCAACAGCCTTGTCGCTCTGCGGCGGCCCACCGGCTTCCCGCTGCCTTGCATGGCACGACGGATGCCACGAACTGTGCCTCCGTTCGTCACCGGCGACGCGGGCTACATCACATCTTGTGCGGACCCGTGTCATCTCGTGCCGCTCACCGAGGATCAGTCCGGGTGACAGGGTGATGACAAATGATCAAGGGCGGGCTCTCGATCATCCGAGAACCCGCCCTTGACGGCTCTTCGAAGTTAAGCGGGGTTGAGGTGTCTGCGGTGGCGGCGGGTGGTGGCGGCGCGGGTGCGTAGCCGCTGGTTTTCGGGGTTACGGAATCCGTAGGCGTCGCGGGCGACGGTCTTGATGACCCGGTTGGTTCCTTCGGAGCCGGCGTTGGTGATGCCGGTGTGCAGGAACGCGAGGATTTCCGGCCACCAGGTCTCGATCGTGGTGGCGAGCCGGTGGAGTTCGGGCAGGTCAGAGTCGGCGCAGCGGGTGTAGAAGCGGTGCAGCAGCCGGGCGGTGGTTTCCCGGTTCGGGTGGGTGCGGGCGAGCGCGAGTAGGTCGAGCAGGTCTTCCTTGGCGTTCCAGGCCGTCAGGATCGGTGCGCCGATCTTCGCCGGCAGGTTGCTGAGGGTGTCGGCCAGCCGGTCGACGTGCTCGGCGCGCATGCGGGCTGCTGACCTGGTCAGCCGGTTGCGTTGCTGCCACTCCGGGTCGGTGGCCCGGCCGCGCCGGCCGCGGTGTGTGACTGTCATGCGGCGGCGGACCTCGGTGACGGCCCGGTTGGCCAGCTGGACGACGTGGAAGTGGTCCACGACCAGCGTCGCGTGCGGCAGCGCCTCGCGGACGGCGGCCTTGAACACGGTACACATGTCGATCGCGACGGCCTGGACGTGTTGACGCCAGGCGGCGGGGCGTTGGGTGAGCCAGTCGGTCACCGCCTTGCTGGTCCGGCCTTCGACCTGGGCGAGTAGACCCTGCCCGCCGACGAGATCGCAGAAGCCGACGTGCCAGCGGTCGACGATGGTGGTCCACGACGCGGTGACCTCGTCGAAGATCCAGCGAGGTTTGCCTCGGCGGACCTCGTCGATGCCCAGCACGCTCACCGGTTCGGGCTCGGCCGGCAGCACCGCTGCGGTGTGCGCGGTGAACGCGGCCGCGACGACTGGCCAGGACATGCCCAGATCACGGGCGGCCTGCACGATCGTTCGGTTGCCGTCGGCGACCGCCGCGCCGGCCGCCTGCCGCAACCGGACGGTGATCCGTGCCCGTGCCGGGATCTGTGGCACGTGTTCGGTGAACGACGTGCGCGGGCATCCGGGCTGATCGCAGTACCAGCGGCGTTTACGCCACCGCAACCGCGTGGTGCGTCCGGCCACCGGCAGATCCCGGGGCCAGGTGAACACCCAGCCCTTGACCCGGGCGGCCCGGACACCGCACTGAGGGCAGCATTGTGCCTGCTCGCTACCGGTGGACAGGTGGACGATGGGGGAACCATCCGGGTGCAGCTCGACCCGATCCACCACCAGGCCGTCCAGGCCCAGCAGCCGGGTCGTATCGTTGACCATGCTCGCAGCTCTTTACTTGTGATCATCCGAACTCGACACTCAGATGATCACCCAAGGGCTGCGAGCCCTCATCTCCGGGCCGGATCGATCAGCGCACCCCGCTCAACTTCGAAGAGCCCCCTTGACCTGCTGCTTTGTGGTGGAGCTGAGGGGATTTGAACCCCTGACCCCCTCGATGCGAATTAGTTACGCAGGCGGTGCCTCGCATCGCGGCGGCCCGGCAACGAACGTGAGTTCCAATAACTACTCCTACTTCGGTCGGCCAGGCTTTACATAAGTCGTGCCCCGTCTCTCTCCCTGAGCTTCGAGCTTTCCCTCTCGCGCCATTCGCCTCAGCAATCGGCTAGCCTGCTCGGAACCGAGCGAGCAAAGGTCGGCTGCCTGGGAACGGCTTATCCGGCCGTGAGCGTCCACGTACTGCAGCACCATTTGCTCCTGCTGTAGTGGTTCGAAGCCACGGATCCGCACATAGCTTGCAGGGGATTCGAACGCACGGTACACCGCGGCAGACAGATGCCAACTACGGCCTTTGCCTCCCCCCCGAGCTTCCACCCAACCTCGCTCCACCATCCGGGCGAGAAGAGTCCGCGTCTCAGTATCGGTCCGTTGCAGCACGTGGGCCAACGTCGCCGTACTTGCGCGACGCTCGCGTTCGAGTTCCGACAGGACTTGAAGTTCAGGGAGGCTAAGTGGTGCTCCCTGCTGGCTCTCCTGCTCAGTTACCCATCGCGTGATGGAAAGATTCGCCGGTCCACCGGGAAGAACGGCGACGACCTGATCGTCTGAGCTCCGGCCATAGTCCGGGGCTGACCGGCCGAGCCTTAGCTGCTCGGCAAAGATGCGATTAATACCGCGCCCCGTTCGTTCCACCAGGCCGACGCGCTTGAAGGCGTCAGCCAGCAGCGGGCTCCGAGGATGAGGCGGTGCGACAAGGAGGTTGTCCAGACGCACTCCTAAGGGAAACCCACCCGGGCTCGATATCTCTAACTGGTCCTCGGTCCACTGCACATGAACGGCACCGCGGCGCGTATAGTCCCGATGGATGAGCGCGTTGGCCAATGCCTCGCGGAACGCCGCCTCGGAGTAGGTCGCAACCGACACACGGAAAAGGCCAAATTGCAGCTCATTCTCCTGATTCCGCGCTTTAAAGCGTGCGAACATCTCCTCAGCCAACCTGAACAACGGATACGGCATGAAGTCGTTCACCTGAACCTCAAGACCACGCAAAACCTGAAATGCCGCGTCGTGTGTCGGCAGATAATCGCGAATTGCATCGACCTTGCCGAAAAGGAGAAGCGCCCCCGCAGTCACGGCGGCATCATTTCGCGCCAATCCGAGCGCATTTGCAATTTCGCGATCAGACAATGTTGCTAGGATCCGGTCAGCAGCTGCACCGGATGCACCAGCCAAGCGCCGCGCGCGCTCGAACTCCAGCGGATCAAGGTCCTCCCAGCTGGCACCACCAACGCCAAGTGTTGCCCAATCGACTGCACCGCGATCCACCTCATGGGCCAGCATCTCGTGGGCATGGTAGGGAAGGCAGGTCGGTCGACCGTCACCGGCAATCGCACGCCGAACATAGGTACCTCTCGTTGTCCCGACTACGCGAGGACTGTCGGGAACACGGACTACGAGGACTTCCTTCCGGTCGACCTCAGCCAGCTCAACCGAGACCGAGAGAGGCGGTTGGGTGGAGTTCGCGACAAGAGCCTGCAGGCGAAGGGGGTCAGTTCTGCCAGCCTCGTGCCGGGGACGGGCACCTGTCACCGTGCCGCTGTCCTCCACACCAACCAGGAGAACTCCCCCACGACCGTTGGCGAGGCAAACCACCGCCTCTACCAGATCACGGTCATTGAGCCGCCCGTGCTGCTCACCCTTGAACTCGACGTCGTACTGCTCACCCGCCGCCACCCAGCGTGAAACTTGGGTGGACAGATCGGTCGTCCCGTCAGCCGGAACCATCACGACCACCCTCCGCACGCAAACTTATACTCCTTCTCACGCCCAACCACATGATAGTCGCATAACTTTGCGTACGGCGCGCAAACCCAGTCCTTCAGCGCCCTTGAGGCGCCGTCGCGCAGCGCCCCTCGCTGATGGCGGTGGTGAGGGGGCACACAGGCCACGATCAGGCGTAGCGTCGAACTCGCAAGGAGAAGGACGGCAAGTTGTCACCCTTGACCTCGTCGAAGTGCGTGAAGACGATGTGCAGCTTCGATGAGAGCCCTGAGACAGCGATCGCCTTGAGCGCTGCCACAGGAGCAGCCTGCATGGGCTGTTTGGCGTTGTCGAGGAGCAACACGGCGTCGGCCTGCTGCAACTGCTCGGTGACGTGAGTGGACAGCGAGCTCATCGACTTCGCCGTGTGTCCGAGGCCCTCGCGGTCGATGAGCACCATGCGCACCGGCGTGTCCGCCCAGGTTGGCTGGAACGGCCCGCTGACGCGCACCCCGTTGACGAGGGGTGTCAGCAGCCGACCGAAGAGGGAAGCGTAGTTGCTGGAGAACCGCGTTGCTGCCTTGATGAACGCCGCTCGGTCCGGCGACCGGAACGTGTCAAGGGATTGAGGCCAGCGGGAGTTAAGCGGCGTGTGGTTGCGGCTCGGGTTTGTTGATCCAGACCTGTTCGGGCAGGTCGAGGATCTTGGGTAGTAGCCGGGTGGCGCCGAACCGTTCCGGGTGCGTCGTGCGGGCTGCGGTGAGGGTGTCCTCGCGGTTGGCGCGGACGGTGTGGTGACGGCCGTGGTGGACGTCGGCGGGGGTGTGCATGCCGATCCCGGAGTGCCGGTGGGCGTGGTTGTACCAGGTCACGAACTCGGCCATGAACGCCCGCGCCTGGGCCAGGGACGCGAACCGGTCCGGGAAGACCGGCGCGTACTTCAACGTCTTGAACCATGCCTCGCTGTACGGGTTGTCGTTGGAGGTCTTCGGCCGGGAGTGCGAGCGGGTGACCTGAAGGTCTTCGAGTAGGTCAGCGACCGATTTCGAGGTCATCGAGGTGCCCCGGTCGGCGTGCACGACGTGCGGGACACCATGGGTGCCGAACACCTCGCGCATCATCGACTCCGCCAGGGGTCCGGACTCGCGGGCGTGCACGCGGACACCGATGATGTACCGGGAGTAGATGTCGATCATTACGTAGGCGTCGTAGTAGACACCCTTGACCGGTCCGGCAAGCTTCGTGATGTCCCAGGTGTAGACCTGCCCCGGCCGGTCGGCGATCAACTCGGGACGCCGCCTGGCGGGGTGCCGGGCCTGCCGGCGACGCTCGCGGACCTGCTCGTGTTCGCGTAGGAGCCGATACATGGTGGCGATCGAGCCCACGTAGACGCCCTGGTCCAGCAACGCCGCGTAGATCTGCGCCGGGGCGGCGTCGACGAACTCCGGGCTGTTCAACAGCCGCAGCACCTGCCCGCGCTCACTCGGGGTGAGCGCGTTCGCCGGCGTCCGCCGGGCCGGTCGCGACGGTGTCGGCCGGCGCCGGTCCCGGTCCGCGCTGGACCGGGCGATCCCGGTCATCGCCGCCGCCTGCCGAGTCGTGGTACCGGTGCTGGTCAACTCCCGGTAGGCGGCCATCAGCGCTTGCCGAGCCCGAACACGTCCGGACCGTCCGGCTCGCTCCTGGAGATGTCCTCCAAGAGCTCTCGCGCTTTTCCCATGATCGTCAACGCCGTCTCGGTCCGCGCCAGCCTCGCCTGCGCCTGCGCCAGTTCCCGCCGCAGCCGGGCGATCTCCGCCTGCTCCGCCGACGGCCGCCCGACCGTCTCCCCGGCCGGTTTGCCCTGCAACAGGCCGGCGTCACGGGCCCGGCGCCACTCCGACATCAACGACGAGTACAAGCCCTCCCGCCGCAGGAACGCCCCGCCCTCACCGGCCGCGACGGCCTGCTCATACCCGGCCAGCAACTCCAGCTTCTGCCCCGGCGTGAACGACCGACGTGCCCGCGGCCCACCCGAACGCGGACCCTTCCCACGACTCATGACCCCATCCTGAGCCACAACCATCTCAACAGCAGTAGTCAACGAATCTCGATCCTGAACTCGCCCTGTCCAGCGGACTTGCTATGAACCGCTGGCCTCAACTCACCCTGACAGACAGGGGACTCCCAGTACCACGAGGTGGGCCAGCCCTGGCGACTACGCCTGAACTCTCCTACCTCAAGCGTGCCGAAGCGCTTCTCGATCTCGTCGATGAGCGCATCGACGATCCGGTGGAACTCTTCGGACTGCCGGAGGTCGCTGTCCAACGCGTCCTCGATGAGCTCGTCGAGCACCCGCTCGTCTTCGCTGCTGTCGACCAGACCTGCTGCGACGTCATTTGCATACCGCTCAGTCGGTCTCGCCCCGTGCCACGGTCTGGGGCTCCGTCCGCCGGTCAAACGATGGTCAAACGATCAAGGGCGGGTTCTCGATCATTCGAGAACCCGCCCTTGACCTGCTACTTCTTGGTGGAGCTGAGGGGATTTGAACCCCTGACCCCCTCGATGCGAACGAGGTGCGCTACCGGTCTGCGCCACAGCCCCTTGATCCACCACTCGGGTGGACCGGCGACCAGAGTAACAGGCACACCGCCCGGCACGCGAACCACCCCGGGTCGCGTCGCAAGATCAGACTCGTCTGTTGATCACGGCGTTTGCAGCATCCGGAAACGCTTTCGAGTACTCACACGCCTTGATCAACGCGGGCGGATCAGGCCGGCCGGGATCCCCGGCCGGCCTGGTAGGCGCGGCCGCGCAGGCCACCCGTACGCCGGTAGGAGACCGATGCCGCGGTCCGGCCGCCAGCACCGGCCGCCGCGGCCGGCAGCTCGCCGCGGTCCAGGCCCATCGCCGCCCGGCGTACGGCCTCTCGCTGGGCCGCCAGCCGGCGCTGCGCCTCCCGGCGGGCGGCGGCGCGGCGTGCCTGTTCGCGCCGGACCTCGGCCTGCCGGGCGGCGAGCCAGGCGGCCTCCCGCGCCTCGATCCGGCGCCGGCGCCGCGCCGCGAGGGCGTGTCGGCGCAGCCGGACGACGTACGCCCCGAGCAGGGTGCCGGTGACCGCGAAGCTGATCCAGAAGCCGGAGCTGACCAGGGCGACGCCGATCAGTTCGACGAGGTTGAGCAGCAGGAGCGCGGCGAAGACCCGGCGCCGGCGGTAGACGGCGGGGGTGTGCCGGCGGGTCGCCGGGTGGCGCGGGCGGCCCGCGCCACCCGCCGAGCGCAGGGAAGAACCGCCGCCCGCCGAGCGCAGGGAGGGACCGCCGCCCGCCGACCGCCGGCCCGCGCCGTCGGCGGCCGAGCGCCGGGCGCTGCCGGCGACCGCGGAGCGCCGGGAGGAACCGCCGGCCGCCGAGCGCCGGCCGGCATCGTCTGGAACGGCGCGCAGCCGGCGGTCGCCGTCGACGGCACCGGTACGACCGTCCGCCGTGGACGAGTCAGCCGACGCGGACACGGAGGATGCGCCGGCCGGGGCGCCGGACACCGGCCGGACCACGAGGTGCCGACCGGCGTTGACCGGGCGGCGGCCGGGCACGGTGCGCTGCCGGCGGCGGCGTTCGAGCACCCGCGCCGTCGACTGTGCCCGTTCCGCCACCAACCGCTCGGCCGCGTCGTAGCGGCGGACCAGCGCCGGCGCGAGGGCCAGCAGGCCGGCGGCGGCGAGAACGGCGAGGAGCACCGACGTCGGCACCCGCACTCCTCCCGTAGCCGCGATCGGACGGCCGGCAGTCCGAAGAATTTTCGGGCAATGGCCGCTAACTGTGAAGATCATGCGGCCGACAGGGCGTTACCGCACGTCCAGTTACCTCAGGTTACGGGCGGTCAACCAGCACCGACGTACGCCGCGCCGGGCGGTTGACTCATGAACGAGTCAGGATGCGGCGGCGCGGAGCCGGTGCCAGCGCGCCAGGAGGCCACCTTCATCGGCGACATCTTCGCTGGTGAGGGCATATCCGAGATGGTCTCGCCAGCCACCGTCGATATGCATGTAACGCGGATGGTACGCCTCCTCGCGGAAGCCTAGCTTCTCCACGACACGCCGCGAAGGCCGGTTTTCAGGGCGAATGTTCACTTCGATGCGATGCAAACCGCCGTGCGTGAAGGCATGGTCCACGGCCAGCGCCAGCGCCGTCGGGATCACGCCCCGACCGGCGGCGCGGGCGTCCACCCAGTAGCCCGCGTACGCGGAGCAGAACGCCCGCCGCACGATGTTGCCGAGGTTGAGGTGCCCGACCACCCGTTCCTTGCCGTCCGACTCCCGCAGGCAGACCGCGAACGGCATTCCCTCGCCGCGCCGGGCCGACCGGCGCTGGTCGCGGTAGACGTACTTGAACGCCAGCGGCGAGTTCAGCTCGTACCAGCCGCCGGGCGGGGTCGACTCCCAGGGCGCGAGCCACTTCTCGTTCGCGCGGCGGACCTCCGACCAGGCGGCGGCGTCGGAGCGCCGGTACGGCCGCAGCAGCACCGGTCCGTCCGCGAGCACCACGGGCCAGCCCGGAGCCGGCTGGAGCATCACCGCTGCCGGTCCAGCAGCAGCACATCGACGGTCGAGCCGGCCGCCGCGCTGGTGACCCGTTCGCCCAGCACCAGCAGCCCGTTCGCCTCGGCCAGCCCGGCCAGGGTGTGCCGGCCGCCGCGCAGCGGCTGCACCGTGTAGCCACCGCCGCGCCGCTCGGCCACGTGCGCGGGGCGGAACTCCCGCAGCCCGGCCGGTGACGAGACGGTCTCCAGCAGATGCGCCCGGGCGCTGGGCCGGAACACCGGCTCGGCGCCTGCGAGCAGTTGTATGGCGGGACGGGCCAACACCTCGAAGCCGATCAACGCGGCACCGGGGTCACCGGGTAGACACACGACCGGCACCTCCTCGGCACCGACCGTACCGAACCCGAGCGCGGTTCCGGGATAGAGGGCCACCTCTGTAAACGTGACCGGTCCGGCGCGGGTGCCGTCCCGGCGGGACAGGATCCGCCGGACCATGTCCCCCGGGCCGGTCCCGGTGCCACCGGTCGTGATGATCAGGTCGGCCCGCAGGGTCTGGTCCTCCAGCAGGCCGCGCAGCCCCTCCGGATCGTCGTCGCAGATTCCCACCCGGTAGGCCAGCGCCCCCACCTCGGCGGCGGCGGCCGTCAGGGCGTGCGAGTTGGTGTCCACCACCTGTCCGGGCTGGCTGGCCCGGCCCACGTCGACCAGTTCGTCGCCGGTGGCCACGATCACCACCCGCGGGCTGGGCCGGACCACCACGTGCCCGATCCCGGTGGCCGCGAAGATCGCGACCAGGGCAGGCGTCACGTACGTCCCGGCCCGGGCCAGCAGTTCGCCGGCCGCGACCTCCTCGCCGCAGCGGCGTACCCCGTAACCGCGCTTGGGCACCCGGTAGATCTCCACGGCCGCCATGCCCTGATCGGTCCACTCCACCGGCACCACGACGTCGGCGGTGCTGGGCAGCGGGGATCCGGCGGCGACCGAGAAGCAGGCGCCCGGGGTCAGCCGCACCGGTCGCCAACTGGCGGCGCCCAGGTCACCGACCACATTGAGCCGGACCGGGCGTAGTTCGCCGGGGCGGCCGGACCCGGGCAGCGGACCGGCGGCCGGGGCGTACCCGGCGCCCCGGCCCAACGACAGGTCCTCCCACCGGGCGGCGTACCCGTCGATCGCGGCCTGGTCGAACGCCGGGAAGGCGTGCGGGGCCACGACCTCCTCGGCAAGCGTGTTGCCGTACGCCTGGGTGAGGTCGAGGTCGAGCGGGGGCAGCGCGCGGAGCCTGCGCAGCACGCTGCCCAGGTACTCGGCGAGCGGCATCAGCTCGTTGGCGGCCGCCTCGGCATCGGCCGTGGCTGTCATGTACCGGTTCCGCCCCGGGAGCCGGCCGCAACGAACTGCCGGAGCCACGCCTTGAACTCGGCGCCCAGATCTTCGCGCTCGCAGGCGAGCTGCACCACTGTCTGGAGGTAGCCCAGCGGCATGCCGGTGTCGTACCGGGTGCCGCGGTACACGATCGCGTGTACCGGGGTGCCCTCCTTGCGGAGCAGGTCGATCGCGTCGGTGAGCTGGATCTCCCCACCGCTGCCCGGTTCGGTGCGCCGGATCGCGTCGAAGACGGCGCCCGGCAACACGTACCGGCCCAGCACCGCGAGGTTGCTCGGGGCGTCCTCGGGCTTGGGCTTCTCCACCAGGCCGGTCACCTCGACCACGTCGCCGAGGTCGGCGAAGTCGGCACCGGTCGGCTGCACCGAGGCGATGCCGTACCGCTTGGTGTCCGCGGGCGGCACCTCGAAGAAGGCCAGCACCACACCGTCGGTGCGGGCCTGCAGATCCAGCATGGCCGGCAGCAGCGGCTCGGCCAGGTTGACGAACTCGTCGCCGAGCAGCACCGCGAACGGCGCGTCGCCCACATGCGACTCGGCGTAGCCGATGGCGTGGCCGAGGCCGAGCTGCTCGGGCTGGCGGCAGGTGTAGATCTCGGCCAGTTCGCTGGGCCGGCGCACCGCGGCCAGCCGTTCGGTGTCGCCCTTCTCCTCCAGTCGGGCCTCCAGGTCGGGGCGGCGGTCGAAGTGGTCCACCATCGACGTCTTGCCGCGGCCGGTGATCAGCAGCACGTCGCCGATGCCCGCCTCGGTGGCCTCCTCGACGATGTACTGCAACACGGGTCGGTCGACCACCGGCAGGAGTTCCTTCGGCACGGCCTTGGTCGCGGGCAGGAACCGGGTCGCCAGGCCGGCGGCCGGAATGACGGCTTTGACCGCACGCCGGCCGGCCCGCGGGGTGGACGTCGTTGCTGGGGTCGCTGAATGCTCCGACATGTCGCGAGACTATCGGCCACGGCCCTGCCGTGGCGGTTGTGGCCCGGAAGACGCGCCGCCCGCCGCGGCGCCGGCCCGCGGCGGGTCGGCGGCGGGCAGCCCCGGCTCGACCGGGGCGACCCGCCCGGTGACCAGCGGCCGGGTCCCCGGCAGGGCGATCCGGTAGGTGTCCCGGCCGGCCGCCTTGGCGGCGTACAGCGCGTCGTCGGCCGCGTCCAGCACCCGCTGCCCGGTGGTGGCATGGTCCGGATAGACGGCGATTCCTATCGATACGCTGATGGTGATGAGCGCCGGTGGCGCACCCTGGGCGCCGGTCGGCGCGATCACCGGGTTGCTCCGGATCGCCGCGCCGAGCCGTTCGGCGACCCGGATCGCGCCCCGGGCGTCGGTCTCCGGCAGCAGCACGACGAACTCCTCGCCGCCCTGCCGGAAGGCGAGGTCGACCTCCCGGACCACGGCGCGGATCCGGCGGGCGAACTCGACGAGCACGGCGTCCCCGGCGGCGTGCCCGTAGGTGTCGTTCACGTCCTTGAAGCGGTCCAGGTCGAGCGCGAGCACGCTGAGCATCCGGCCGAACCTGCTGGCCCGTTCCACCTCGCGGCGGATCGACTCCTTGAGGTAGCGGTAGTTCCACAGCCCGGTCAGCGGGTCGGTCAGGGACAGCCGCTGGGCCTCCTCGTGCACCCGCACGTTGTCCACGGCGACCGCGGCGTGCCGGGCGAACGAGCGCAGCGTGGCCAGGTCCGCGTCGTCGAAGTCGTCGGAGCCGAGCCGGTCGTACAGGGCCAGCACGCCGAGCGCCGCCGGCGGCGCCGTACCGCCGAGGGTGATCGCGGCGCGGGCCGCGGCGGTGCTGACCGGTCCGTCGGTGGCCGAGCCGGGTGCCGCGAACGGTACGGCCACGTAGGTCGAGCAGCGCGGCTCCTCGGGCGTGAGCACCGGGACGTCCCGGCGGACCCGGCCGCGGCGGGGTTCGCCGGTGGCCGCGACCCGGCCGAGCAGCCCGCGCCCGAGCGGCACCCGGATCCGGGACGGGTCGTACGCCGGGCCGCCCGGCCGCACGGCGGGGGTCGGCAGCCCCTCGGCGCACTGCCCCACCAGGGTTCCGGTCAGCTCGTCCACCAGCAGCACGAGGCCGGACCGCGCGCCGCTCGCGGTGATCGCGCTGCGCAGGATCACCCGAAGGATCCGGTCCAGGTCGTGCGTGCTGGCCAGGGTGTCGCCGAGCACCGTGAGGTTGCCGCGCAACTGGTCCCGGCTGGCGTTGAGCGCCTGCAGGTACTCCTGGGTCTCCCGGGCCATCCGGTTGACGACCTCGGCCACCCGGCCCACCTCGTCCGGGCCGTGCACCGGCACCCGGGCCGAGAGGTCGCCCTGCGCGACCCGCTGCGCCCCCACGGCCAGTTCGGCAAGCGGCCGGGTGGTGGAGCGGGCCAGTCGCCGGGCGGCCACCACGGCGATCCCGCCGGCCAGCAGCACCGCCGCGACCAGCAGCAGGTACGTCCCGACCGGCGGATCCGACCGGACCATCAGCACCAGCGGCAGCGGCTGCCCCGGGGAGGGCCCCACCCGGCGCACGTACCGGCCGTCGCCGGTACGGTCCAGCGCGTCCCCGACGCTGTGTCCGGTGGAGGTCAGGCGGCCGAACCGGCTTCCGGTGGCCGGAGCGGCGGCGCCCGGCCCGGCCGCCGTGGCGCTGCCAGGTCCGACCGCCGTTCCGGTGCCCGGCCCGGCCGCCGTGGCGGTGTCGCCGTAGCCGAGCGCCACCTCCACCCCGGTGACGGCCGCCAGCCGGGCCACGAACGCCTCGTCCAGCGGGGCGGCCGCCCAGACCACGCCCATCGGGGTGCCGGCCCGGTCCCGCAGTTCGCTGTGCACCGCTATCGCGTACGCCTGCGGGACCGGCGCCGACGGCGTACCGCAGTCGACCCACGGCTGCGCCGGCGCGCCGGGGGTCTGGAAGTCGACGGCGCCGGTCGGGCCGGCGAGCCGTACCGCGGCGGCCAGGCCGCGCCCGACCACCTGGTTGGCGGTGGCCACCCGGCCGGCCGGCTCCGCCGTGAGCGCGATGGCGTCGGCCGCGGCCCGCAGTTGCAGGCACAGCGACCCGATCGAGGTCCTGGCCACGGTGGCGGCGAGGTCCAGGCGTTCCGTCACCCGCCGGACATCGACGGTGGCCAGCGTTCCGCCGGCGAAGACGGCGCCGAGCAGGACCGGGCCGAGCACGACCGTGAGTAAGGCGGTGGTCAACCGTCGGCGCAGGGTCACTCGTCCCCCCGGAGATTCCGTACCCGTGGCTGCGATGCTGACAGAGCCCGGTCTGTTAACCGGGGTGGACCACGGAGAGTTGCGTGCCGAATTTTTCGGATGAAGCGGACCCGGACGCGGACCGGGCCAAGCTCGACCTCCGCCGGCGGGTGCTGGCGCGTCGCCGGGCGCTCGCGCCGGCCGAGCGGGACCGGGCCGCCGGCCTCGTCCAGGCCGGGCTGACGGCCCTGGTACGCCGGCTGCGCCCGCGGGTGGTGACCGGGTACGTCCCGGTGGGCAGTGAGCCCGGCGGTCCCGACCTGCCCGAGGTGCTGGCCGAGGCGCTGCCCCCGGCGGGGGTGCTGCTGCTGCCGGCGCTGCTGCCGGATCTGGATCTCGACTGGGCGGCGTACGCCGGTCCGGCGGCCCTGCACGCGGCCGGGCGGGGGCTGCGGGAGCCGACCGGCCGCCGGCTGGGCACCGCCGCCATCCGGGCCGCCGATCTGGTGGTGGTGCCGGCGCTGGCGGTGGACCGCGCGGGCGTCCGGCTGGGCCGGGGCGGCGGCTCGTACGACCGTGCGCTGGCCCGGGTGGCGCCCGGCGTGCCGGTGGTGGCGCTGCTGCACGACGGTGAACTGGTCGACGCCGTCCCGGCGCTGCCGCACGACCTGCCGGTGCGAGCGGTGCTCACCCCGGGTGGCGGGTTCCACCGGCTGCCGGCTGGACGAGACCGGGCCCGATGACGCACCATTGGCACTCGGATACGTCGAGTGCCAGATGGCTGCAAGATCCGGAGGAACCCGTGCCCACGTACCAGTACGTCTGCACCGCGTGCGGTCACCAGCTCGAGGCGGTGCAGTCCTTCGCCGATGAGCCGCTGACCGAGTGCCCGTCGTGCGAGGGCCGGCTGCGAAAGCTGTTCAACTCGGTCGGGATCGTCTTCAAGGGCTCCGGGTTCTACCGCACCGACTCCCGGTCCACGAACTCCGACTCGACCCCGGGCACCAAGCCGGCCGAGTCGTCGGGCGCCAAGAGCGAGTCGGGCGCCAAGAGCGACGCGTCCGGCGCCGGCTCGGCCGGCAAGGACTCCTCCGCCGCCAAGCCCAGCGCCCCGGCCGCCAGCGGCTCCGGCGGATCGACCAGCAAGCCCGCGGCCGCCGCGAGCTGAGCCTCGCGGACCGGCCGCCGTCACCAGTGCGGCGGCCGGTCCTCGTGCAGCCGGTCGTCGTTCGAGGTGGCGCGCTCGCCCCAGCCCCGGTCCGTGTCGTCCGTCGACTGCTCCGGCAGCGCCGGTGCCTCGTCGTCGAACTCCACCGGTCGCTCGCCGTCGGTGTCGGCGGCCCGCGGGTCGTTCAGGATGCTCACGATCGCCAAGGGTACGCGCAACCCCGCGCCGACCGGCGGGACCGGACACCGGGACCGGCGTTGGTAGCGTCGAGGATCGTGAGTACGAACAGCGGTGAGGATCCGGACGCCGTCTGGCGCCGCCCGGCGGACGGGACCGACGCCGGGCGGTCGGCGGGCCCCGGCGGGCCGGCGTTCCCCGGTGGCCCGGCGGCCCCCGGCGGGGCGCCGGGCGCCCCCGGCAGACCGGGTGGCCCGGGTGGTCTCTCCGGCGGTCAGGGTGGTCTTCCCGCCGGCCAGGGTGGGGGCTACGCCGGGCCGCCGCCCAACACCCCACCGCCGCCGGGCTGGCGTCCGCCGGTGCACGTGGAGACCCCCGCGCCCCGGCCGCTGCCCGCGCAGGACACGAACGCGTTGGACGCGCAGGAGCGGGAGGCGCGGACGATCACCAACGGTGTCGTCCTGGTCGCCGCGGCGGTGCTCACCGTGCTGGTGTGCCTGCTCTGCTCCCGGCTGATGTTCTGACCGGGCGGCCCGCCGCCCGGTCGCCCGGGCGGCCCCGGACCGGCTACAGCACGCCGCGCCAGACCGCCTGGGCGCCGGAATCACCGGTCAGGTAGACGTAGGTGGCGGACAGCACCCCGAGCACCACCACGGCGGCGGCGAGCAGCCAGCCCAGCCAGGGCGGTACGGACCGCGCCCGCGGACGGGTCGCCGCGAGCAGCAGCAGGGTCGCGGCCGCCAGCCCCAGCGTCCACCAGAACAGCGACTCGGCGTACTCCTGGTGCTCGGCGACCTGGTCCAGCACGGTCGCCGGATAGCCCTTCTCCGTCAGGACCTGCTGAAGTTCCTCGCCGGACTCCTTGGCGAGGAAGACGGCCACCGGAGCGCCCACCGCGAGCACGCCGGCCAGCCAGCCCACCCGGGACCGGAACCTCGGCACGAGCGCGTACGCGATCGCGGCCAGGACCAGCAGCGGCACGGCCGCCACGGCGGCATGCACCAGCAACGCGTGGGCCGGTAGCCCCATGATCTCTCTGAACACCGCGCCTCCCGACTCGTGGGTGGACAGCTTAGAGGGTGTCTGACCAGGCTCGCCCGTAGCGAGCCGAGGCCAGGGCGGCGTCCGACAGCGCGCCCGGTCGTCGTCCTGGTCCGGCGCGGTAGGGCATGGCCTCGTCAAACACCCGCTGAATGTGGTCATGACCACCCCGGGGCGCCGAATCCGAACCAGTCTTGTCGATCCGTGCTCCAATGGGAACATGTCCAGCGAAGAGTTGCTGCGGTCGAGGGGGCTGCGGGTGACCCGCCCCCGGCTGGCCGTGCTGGACGTGCTGGCCGAGGGGGGCCACCTGGAGGTCGAGGAGATCGCCCGCCGGGTGCGCGGCCGGATCGAAACGGTTTCCACCCAGGCGGTCTACGACGTGCTCGCGGCGCTGTCCCGGGCCGGCCTGTCCCGGCGGATCGAGCCGGCGGGCAGCCCCGCCCGCTACGAGGCGCGGGCCGGGGACAACCACCACCACATCGTCTGCCGCGGCTGCGGCCTGATCAGCGACGTGGACTGCGTGCACGGCAGCGCGCCGTGCCTCGACCCGTCCGACGGGCACGGTTTCGAGGTCGACGAGGCCGAGATCACCTTCTGGGGCCTCTGTCCGGCCTGCCGGTCACTGCGGGCCGCCGGGGAGTGACCGCGCAGCCGCCGCCCGTGGCACCCTTGGACGGTGGACCGCGATGACGACCTCGGCTTGTTCGGCCCCGGCTCGGTGACCTGGAAGGTGCACGCGGAGCCGATCCTGCTGGTGGCCGGCCTCCGCTCGCTCTACCTCCAGGCGCTGCATCCGCGGGCGATGGCCGGGGTGGCGCAGAACAGCAACTACCGGTCCGACCCGTGGGGCCGGCTGATGCGCACCGCGACGTACGTGGCGACGACCGTCTACGGCACCACCGCGCAGGCCGAGGCGGCCGGCCGGCGGCTGCGTACCTTCCACGCCCGGATGCGCGCGCAGGATCCGGACACCGGCGAGCAGTTCCGGATCGACGAGCCGGACCTGCTGCGCTGGGTGCACGTGGCCGAGGTGGAGTCCTTCGTCAGCACGGCCCGCCGGGCGGGGGTGCGGTTGACCGCCGCGGAGGTGGACGGCTACTACCACGAACAGCGGCGCTCGGCCGCCCTGGTGGGGCTGGACCCGGACACCGTGCCGGGCTCGGCCGCGCAGGTCGAGGAGTTCTACCGGCGGATCCGGCCGCAGCTGCGGCTCACCCGGGCCGCCATCGAGACCGGCTTCTTCCTCACCGCTCCCCCGGCGCCGCGGACGCTGAGCCGTCCGCTGCGGATCGGCCTGGACCTCGGGCCGGCCCGGCTGGCCTATCTCGGCGTGGCCGGCACCGCCTTCGGCCTGCTGCCGGCCTGGGCCCGCCGGTTGTACGGCGGGCTCGGCCTGCCCGGCACGGAGCTGTCCGCCGGCATCGGCGTGTGGACCCTCCGGCTGGCGCTGAACGCGGTGCCGCGCCGGCTGGTCGAGGGTCCGATCTATCTGGCCGCGATGGAACGGGCCAGGGCCGCCCAGGGCTCCTCCTGCGGCGCCCGCTCGCCGTCCGGGCAGACCCGGCGGTAGTCGCACCAGGTGCACCGGCCGCCGGGCCGGGTCGGGAAGGCGTCGTCGGGATCGGCACCGTCGGTCACCGACCGCTGCGCGGCGACGATGTCCCGAGCGGTGTCCTCGGCCCGGCCGACCTGGCGGGCCAGCGAGTCCGGCGTGTGCTCGTGCGCGGCGACCGTGCCGCTGGGCAGGTGGTGCAGCTCGACGCGGCGGCAGGGGCGCCGGAACACCCGCTCGGCCGCGAACGCGTACAGCGCGAGCGCCGCCGACCCCCGCGCGTCGTCGTTGTCCAGGCCGGACCGGCCGGTCTTGTAGTCGACGATCACCGCCTCCGGGCCGTCGGGACCGGTCCTAGAGTCGATCCGGTCCGCCCGGCCGTTGAAGGCCAGCACGGAGGTCTTCACCGCGACCACCCGCTCGACGCCGAGCGGCTCGGCCTCCGGGTCGAGGGTGTCCACGTACGACTCCAGCCAGGCCAGCGCGCGCCGGTAGGCAAGCTGCTCCTGCTCGGTGTCGCGGTAGCCCTCCCGCACCCAGGTGGCCCGCAGCAGCCGCGGCAGGGCCTCGGGACGGCGGTCCGGCACGGCCAGCGAGAACCAGTTCCGCAGCGCCGTGTGCACGCTGGCGCCGAGCGAGTTGTGCGCCCAGGGCGGTCCCTTCGGCGGCGCCGGCCGGTCCAGGTAGCCGTACCGGAAGCGGCGGGGGCAGTCCTCGTAGGCGCCCAACTTGCTGGGTGTGCACACGAAGAGTCGCTCCGGCATGCCGGCGAAGCCCAACTGTTCCGGCTCGGGACGGGGACGCGGGGCACGCCCGCCGCTCGCGGATGGTCGTCGCACCACCCGATCCTGCCATCCGGCACCGACAGCACCGCACCCGCCGGGCCGCACCGCTCCACACCGCGCATCGGGCCGCGGCGCCACGCACGGCGGCGCCCGCCGGTGCGGCTCAGCGCGCGTCGAGGTACGCCGTGACGAACGAGGCGATGGCATCCGCGATCAGCTGCACGGCGATGGCGGCCAGCAGCAGACCGGCGATCCGGGTCAGCACCTCGATGCCGCCGGGCCGCAGCACCTTGACGATCACCCCGGAGAAGCGCAGCACCAGCCAGACCGTGACCATCACGGCCACGATCGCCGCGCCGATCTGGAGGTAGTCCACCGGGCCGCCGGCGCGCTGCACGAACAGCATGGTGGCCACGATCGCCCCGGGACCGGCCAGCAGCGGCGTACCGAGCGGGACCAGCGCGATGTTCGCGGTGGCGGACTGCTGTTCCGGATCGTCGGCCTTGCCGGTCAGCAGTTCCAGGGCGACCAGGACCAGCAGCAGCCCGCCGGCCGCCTGCAACGCCGGCAGCGAGACGTGCAGGTAGGCCAGCAGCGTCTGGCCGGCCACGGCGAACACGACGATCACCCCGAGCGCCAGCGCCACCGCCTGCCAGGCGGCGCGGTTGCGCTCCCGGGCGGGCAGCGGTCCGGTCAGGGCCAGAAAGATCGGCATCATGCCCGGCGGGTCGGTGATCACCAGAAGGGTCAGGAAGACCTCGCCGAACAGCTTGATGCCCACCCGCACACGGTATCGGCGCCGTTTCCGGCGGCCGCGCGGATCACCCGGAAGCGACGCCCGTCACGCCGCTGGCCGCGGCCAGCAGCCGCTGGTACGCCGGTTCCGCGGTGCCGAAGGCACCCAGCGCGACGCTCTTGTGGCTGCCGTGGAAGTCCGACGAGCCGGTGACGAACAGACCCAGCCGTCCGGCCAGCGCCCGGACGTGCTCCCGTTCGGCCGGGGAGTGGTCCTCGTGATCGGCCTCCAGCCCGGCCAGGCCGGCCTCGGCCAGGTCGCCGATCAGCCGGTCCGGCACCACCCTGCCGCGCCGGGTGGCCCGCGGGTGGGCGAAGACCGCCACCCCGCCGGCCCGGCGGACCAGTGCGACGGCCCGGAAGACGTCGATGTCCTCCTTGGCCAGCCGGTACCGCTCACCCAGCCAGTCCGGCTCGAACGCCTCGGTAGTGGAGCCGACCAGCCCGGCCCGGATCAGTGCCTGCGCGATGTGCGGCCGACCCACCGCACCGCCGGCGGCCCCGGCCAGCACCTCGGACCAGCGGATGTCGTGGCCGTCGGCGCGCAGCAAGGCCACGATCCGCTCGCCGCGCCGCTCCCGCGCCGCGCGGACCCGCCGCAGTTGTGCCACCAGCTCCGGCTCGGTCGGGTCGAACAGGTACGCCAGCAGGTGCAGGGATGTCGCCGGCCGGGTGCCGGACCAGTGGCAGGACAGTTCCGCGCCGCGGACCAGGTCGAGGCCGGGTGGCAGCGCCGCGACCGCCTCGGCCCAGCCGGCCGTGGTGTCGTGGTCGGTGATCGCCAGCACGTCCAGCCCGGTCGCCGCCGCCGCGCCGACCAGTTCGGCCGGGCTCAGCGTGCCGTCGCTGGCCGTGCTGTGGGCATGCAGGTCGATCCGGCGTACCGGATGTCGGGACGGCCGGTCGGCACCGCTCACCCGCTGGCGCCCAGGGTCGTGGCCTCGGTCGCGGTGCTCTCCGGCGTGGCCGCCACCAGCACGGTCGGCCCGGTCCCCGACTCGACGTCCAGCGGCAACCGGTCCGGCTTGCGGCCCTGCGGTATCCCGTCGGCCGGCACCACCACGAGGTCACCCGCGGCGTCCAGGTACACCGCGGTCCGGTCGTCCAGCCAGCACGGATCGGTCCGCAGCAGCGGTCCGGCCGGCCAGGTGGCGGGCGTATCGCCGAAGACCGCGCGCAGGTCCACCAGCAGCGCGGCCGTCCCGGCGCCGTCCCCGGTGGCCGCGCCGGCCGCGCCGGCCGGGTCCTCGGTGGCGGCCGGGCCCTGGGCGGCGGCCGGGCCCGCGGTCGGGGTGGTCGGGGAGGCGGCCGTGGACGGCGGCTCGAGGCTGGCGCGCGCCCCGAGACCGGTGTCCGCGTCCGCGCCGGTGGTGGCCGGGTTGGCCAGCAGCCACCGGCCGTCCGGGGACACCGCCGCAGGTCCGGGCGCGAGTCGCACGCCGCACGCGGTACGGGTCGAGGCCAGGTCCTGGTCCAGGTCCAGCAGAGCCAGGCAGGGCGTTCCGTCGGGGCCGTGCACCTCCCCGACCGCGGTCCGGCCGTCGGGCAGCAGCCCGTAGACCCCGAGCGGGGTCGGCTGCCAGGCCGTCTCGCGGCCGCCGCTGGGCCACCAGAGCCGGAACCCGGCCGGGTCGGCGCGGTACAGCAGCAGCGCGCCGCCGAGGAAGCGGATGGGCACGGCGCCCACCGCCCAGCCGATCGACGTCGCCGGGGCCAACACGCCGCCCGAGATGCTGCTCACGTAGAGCTGGGAACCGTCGCGCCAGGCGACGCGCTGCCCGTCCGCGCCGAGCGTCAGCACGCTGGCGCCGGTGACCAGCCGGCGGGCGCCGCCGGAACCGGTGCCGAGCCAGAGCGTCGAGCGTCCGGCGGGTCCGGTCACCAGCAACCAGCCGTCTCCGGTACGCCGCGCGGCGGTCACCGGGGAGTCGAGGGCGAAGTCGATCCGGTCGGTCCCGGTCAGGGTGTGCCCGCTGACCAGCTCGACGGTCGCCGGGATGCCGGCCGGGGACGGGTCCGGGGCGGTGTCCGGCCGCACCGGGCCGAACGCCGACCCGCTCGCGTCGGGCGAGTCGTCCAGCACCACCACCATCGGCCCGTTGCGGGAGGCCGTTCCCACCTCGATGATCCCGACGCTCACCAACACGATCGCCAGCGCCGCGGAGGCGATCCCGCCGACCGTCTGGAACCGTCTGACCCGGCGACCACGCCGGATCGCGACCTCCGCCGGGTCGAGCGGGGACCGCGAGCCGGCCACCCGCTGGGACAGCATGTCCCGCAGGGCCCGTTCGAGTTCGTCCTGTCCCACGTTCGTCAGACGCCGGTCGCGGGGCGGAAGGTTGCCGGCCGGCTGATTCGGGCACGTGCCGCGGCGGACATCTCAGGCATCCACCCTGCTCGCTGGAATCGCCGGCACGGGCGCCGGCGGCACCGCCACCACCGGGGCGGGCGTGGGCAGGTCCGGACGTACCCGCGGGGTGCCCGGCACCGCGGCCGGGCCGCGACCGGTGGCCGCGGGGCGCTGCGCCGGCGGCCCGGCGGGGGCGGACGGCGCCGCGGGACGCGGGTTGCGCGGGCCGGTCGCCGGGCCGTTGGGCCGGGCCGACGGCGCGGGTACGCCCGCTGCCTGCTCGGCGGCCCGCTCGGCCGCCTGTTCCGCGGCCAGCCGGCGACGCAGCGTGGCCAGCGCCCGGGAACTCTGGCTCTTCACCGTTCCGGCCGAGATGTTCAGCAGGGCGGCGGTCTGCGCCTCGGACAGGTCCTCGTAGAACCGCAGCACCAGCACGGCGCGCTGGCGGGCGGGTAGCTGCTGGACGTGCCGCCACAACGCGTCCCGGTCCAACTGCTCCTGGACCCGGTCCCGGGCCGGCTGTTCGGGCAGTACGTCGGTGGGCCGCTCGCCGTGCCATCGGCGCCGCCACCAGCTCGTGGCGGTGTTCACCAGGACCCGCCGGGCGTACGGTTCGACCGCCTCGATGCCACCCAGCCGCTTCCAGGCCAGGTACGTCTTGGTCAGCGCGGTCTGCAACAGGTCCTCGGCCGTCGCCCAGTCGCCCGCGAGCAGGTACGCGGTGCGCAGCAGGGCCGCTGAACGGGCCGCGACGAACTCGCGGAACTCCTCTTCCAAGGCGTCGCTGACCGCCACCGTCCGTCCTTCCCCGTTGCCCCGTGCCAACCGAGGCTGCCACAGCGGGACCCGAAGGTCCATGGGTCAGGCGCCGTCGTCCGCCTTGGCCTCGTCGGCCTCCTTGCCCAGCCGCGCCTCGACCGCCTGCGGCTCGTACATCTCCTCGACCACCCGCAGGTAGAGCTCGTTCGGGTTCGGCAGGTACTTGACCTCGCGCAGCGCCTGCTCCTGGCCCGCGGACTCCAGGATGAACGTGCCGTAGTTGAGCGTGCGGCCCATGGGCGACTGCTCGTACTTCATGTCGGTGACCCGGGCCAGCGGCATCATCGCGACCGAGCGGGTCACGATGCCTTTCACCACCATCACCCGTTTGTTGGTGAGGATGAAGCGGTCGTAGTACCAGTCGGCCACCCGCCAGGCCACCCAGCCGATCACCGCGAACCAGAGGATCACCGCGACCGTGGTGAGCGCGCCGACGTTCTGGCCGGCCAGGAACCCGGAGAGGTAGCCCAGGACGAAGGTGGCCAGGATGCCGATCAGCAGCGGCGTGGCCAGGTAGACCCAGTGCCGCTTCCACTCGCCGCGGTACCGCTCGGTCGGGAAGAGATAGCGGGCGACCAGCGGGGTCGGCTCGTCCTCCAGCGGCAGCACCCGGCGGGTGCCGAGCGGCATCCCCGATGCGTCCACCCGGAGGCCGGCCAGCTCGTCCTCGGTGATCCGGGGCGGCGGGTCGCGGTAGCCCTCCTCGTCCCGGTAGCCCTCCGGAACCCAGGGCCGGTCGTACGGCCCGCTCTCCGGATAGGACGAAGCGCCCGGGTACGGACCCTGCCCGCCGGCCGGTCCGTCGTCGGGCCGGATCCGGGGGATGGGTTCGGTGTCCCGCTCGCTCCGGTGACGATCCTCGTCGTCAGGATCCGGAGGTGGCGAGCCCGGTGGGGTGGTCATCGAGGGCTAGGCGACGAGGTTGCTGAAGAACTCGCCGAAGCCCGAGGCGATGTCGACCAGCCCACCGCCGAGCGACTTGAATACGTCGGCCGCCGAGTTCGGTCGGAAGGCGACGAAGAAGATGAGAAACGCGACCCCTAGCCAGGTGAGAACCTTCTTGACCATGACGGGCCATCCCCTCCGTGCGGGTCCGTACCGGCACCGCATCGATACCGAGAGTGTCAGTCAGACGCCTAACAGTGAACAGCGTACCCATGCCCTCCGGCACCGGCGCAAGCCCCAGATCAGGCCTTACCGTGCAGGTAGGGGCAGGGCGCCCCGTACACGAGCTCGGGCGGAGTCCACTCGGCAAGGTCGTGCAGGACGACCTCGTCCGCGAGGAGGTAACCAGCGCTCGCTGGCCAGGTTATCGCATAGAGCCACATTCCCCGAGCTTCACCGACGTAGGCGCTCCGATCTGTCGGAGATCCAACGGACCATAGTGGAGTCGGATGCCCGCCGGCACGGATCTTGGCATGCGCCATCGGCTCGGCGTGCCCCGGCGGCGGCTGGGTCATCACGTCGGCCAGCTCGGCCCCGGCGTCCGGACCGGACAGGCCGGCGAACCGGTTGCCCAGTCCGACACCCGGCTCCTCCGCCACCAGGACGAGGTCCGCCGGGCCGCCGCCGAGCGGGGCGGGACCGCTGCACGCCACCGCGCCGGCGCGTACTCCGCTGCGGTCGTCGCCGGCCCACGCCACGCCGGTCATCGTCCAGCCGGGCAACAGCGGCCAGGGACACCACAGTGGCACGGTCGACGGCTCCGACGACGACGGCGCGCCGGCCCGCACCTGCTCCACCACCGCGGCGACGATCTCGGGGCCGACATGCTCGGCCGTGTGCAGCGGCGGAACCGGGCCGCACCCCAGGCACCGCCACTGCGTGTGCATCAGGTCCGGCTCACGGACCGGCCCGCCGCACCGCGGGCAACTCACCGATACTCCCATGACCCCTACCGTCACGGCCGCCGCCGGTGACGTCAACCGAACCGGCCCTTTTGGTCATCTTCCGGAAGCGCCTCGGCCGGGCCGGACCAGGTGACATTCAGCCGTCCGGCGGAGCGGCGTGCGCGCGGATCCAGGCGTGCATGGCGATCCCGCTCGCCACCCCGGCGTTGACCGACCGGGTCGATCCGTACTGGGCGATCGAGAAGACCTGGTCACAGGCGCACCGGGCCGGCGCCGAGAGCCCCGGACCCTCCTGGCCGAACAGCAGCACGCAGCGCCGCGGCAGCGCCGCCGTCTCCAGCGCACGCGCGCCGGGCAGGTTGTCGATGCCGACCAGCGGCAGTGCCCGGTCCCGCGCCCAGCCCACCAGCTCCTCGATCGTGTCGTGATGCCGGACGTGCTGGTACCGGTCGGTGACCATGGCACCGCGCCGGTTCCACCGCCGGCGGCCCACGATGTGCACCTCGGCCGCCAGGAACGCGTTCGCGTTACGCACCACGGTGCCGATGTTGAAGTCGTGCTGCCAGTTCTCGATCGCGACGTGGAAACCGTGCCGGCGTTCGTCCAGGTCCGCGACGATCGCCTCGTGCCGCCAGTAGCGGTACCGGTCCACCACGTTGCGCCGGTCGCCACCGACCAGCAGCTCGGGGTCGTACCGCGGATCCGCGGGCGGCTCCCCCGGCCACGGACCGACCCCCACCTCCGGCTGCTCAGGCTCCACGAGAAGGCAGCGTACGGCGCTGCCCCGAGCGCCGGAGCGTGGCCGTCAGCCGAGCGCGAGGGCGCGGCGAAGCTCGCCGAGGAAGCCGGCCCGGCGGACCGGATCGAAGGGTGCGGCCGGCGCCACGTCCTCGCCCGCCCGGCAGACCCGGAAGGCGACCGACTGCACCCACTGGCGGTAGGCCGCCGAGTCGGCCGGATCGGCGACCTCGGTGAGGATCGCCACCGCCCGCCGGCAGGCGGACAGCGTCGCGGCCGCCCGGCTCGCCGGATCCCGGCGGTCCAGCGACGGCAGGTCCGCCGACTCGGCGTAGATCGCCGCGACCACCGCGCGGACCAGATCGCTGTCGAAGGCCCGGCCGGCGGCGATTCCCTCCAGCCCGGCCAGGCTCTCCCCGACCATCAGCCGGGGGTCGTCGGGGCCGGCCGAGGCGGCGGCGACCACCACCTGACTCGGCAGCCGGACCAGCAGCCGCCAGTCGACGTCGGAAAAGATCGCGGTGCCCGCGGGGCCGGCGTGTCGCCCGCCCGGCGGTGGCTCTCCGGCAGCGGAGTGGCTCATCGGGACCTCCTGGCTCAGCATAGGCCCCGGTGGTGGAAATGTGCGCCAGCCGCCACCAGGCGCGACGGTCCGCCGGGGCGCCGTTTCCACCCCTGCGGGCGGAGCGGGCGACGAGCCGGGAGCGGCAGGGCGGGATCCGCGGGACCCGCGGGCGGCGGATGAGGATCAAGGTCCGCGCCGGACGGCGTCGCCACCAGCGGGTACGGGTGATCCGGGCGGTCCGGTCGGTCATCCGACGCTGAGGGTCGGGGGGTGTGCCACGGGTCTCGACCGGGTGCTGACGCAATGAGCGGCGGGGCCCTCCCCGGCGCCCGCCGCCCACGCTTTGATGAGAAAGATTCTGCCTCAGAGATGGCATGAACAGAAAGAGTCGAACTAGAGACGGAGGTCACAGTTATCAATTTGTGACTTTACGGTGCGTGAGTCAAAACATCCCGGTGCTTGACCTCTGCAAACAACGTCTTCGCACGTCTCGATGCAAGTTACCGATAAGTATGAATCGGACCAGCGTCACATCGTGGGCACGCTCCCATCACACACAGTACTGAGCCGATCATGGACACGCGGACCCTGGCGTGGATCATATGAATCGATGAACTTCACATAAGCTCGCGGGCGCGACGGGGCGTTTCGGGTGCCCGGAGCACGGGAATTCCGGCAACCGGGGCCGAGTTCTTCCAGATGGACGTGACACGCGCAGATCGGAGACTTCAATGGCGACCGTTGAACTGACCTCGACCAACTTCGACGAGGTGACGGGCCAGGACGGCATCGTGCTGGTGGACTTCTGGGCGAGCTGGTGCGGTCCCTGTCTGCGCTTCGCCCCGCTGTACGAGCGGTCCTCGGAGAAGCACGAGGAGATCACCTTCGGCAAGGTCGACACCGAGGCCCAGCAGGAGCTGGCGGCGAAGTTCGACATCCGCTCCATCCCGACGATCATGGCGATCCGGGACGGCGTGATCGTTTTCGCGCAGCCGGGCGCCCTGCCCGAGGCCGCGCTCGAATCGCTCATCGAGCAGGTCCAGGCGCTGGACATGGACGACGTACGGGCGCAGTTGGCCGGACACCAGCACTGACCGGCGACACTCGGACCCGGGGTGGAGTTGCGAGCCGAGTAGCACGCATGTTCGAATAAGGCGTGCGCTGGGAGAACCTCTCGGCTCCCCACGAGAGGCTCCACCCCGGGGGGACGCCGCCGGACGCGGCGCCAGCGGCTGCACCCCTGCCGCTGGCGCTGCCCGGTGCTGTCACCCGCACCTTCGAGACCCCGGCCTTCGCCGGGATGACCTTCTACGAGATCCACGCGAAGTCGATCATCAATCGGGTGCCCGGCGCGTCACGGGTCCCGTTCGAGTACACGATCAACCCCTACCGCGGCTGCACCCACGCCTGCACCTACTGCTTCGCCCGGCGCACCCACACCTATCTCGACCTGGACCCGGGGCGCGACTTCGACAGCCGGGTGATCGTCAAGGTCAACGCCGGCGAGCTGGTCCGGCGCGAGCTGGCCGCGCCCCGCTGGCCCGGCGCGCCCGTCGCGATGGGCACCAACGTGGACTGCTACCAGCGCGCCGAGGGCCGCTACCGGCTGATGCCGCAGATCATCTCGGCGCTGCGGGACTTCGCCAACCCGTTCTCGATCCTGACCAAGGGGACGCTGATCCTGCGCGACCTGCCCCTGCTCCGGCAGGCCGCCGCGGTCACCGACGTACGCCTCGCGCTCTCCGTCGGGTTCGTCGACGAGACGCTCTGGCGCTCCGTCGAGCCGGGCACGCCCAGCCCGCGCCGCCGGCTGGACGCCGTACGCGCCCTCACCGAAGCCGGCTTCGAGGTCGGGGTGCTGATGGCACCGATCCTGCCCGGCCTGAGCGACGACGACGCCGCGATCGAGTCGACCGTGGCCGCCATCGCGGCGGCCGGCGCCGCGAGCATCACGCCACTGCCGCTGCACCTGCGACCCGGCGCCCGCGAGTGGTACGCGGCCTGGCTCGCCCGGGAGCACCCGCGGCTGGTGCCCCGCTACCGGGAACTGTTCGGCACCGGCTCCTACCTGCCGCAGGCGTACCAGCGCGAACTGACCGCCCGGGTCCGGATGGCCGCGCGCCGCCACGGCCTGCACCGGGCCGGACCCGACGACACACCGCGGCCCGGCGATCCGCGGACCGACGGTGATCCGCGGCCCGGCGATCCGCCGGCTGGGGCCGCGACGCACCGGAACGCCCGGGGCGGGCATCCCCGCGGCGGGCGGCCGGCCGCCGGCCGGGTCCACGGCGAGCAACTCCACCTGCTCTGAGCGAACAACCGCCGGACGCCGGCGCCGCGGCCCGCGGTATGACACGGCACACGTCGGCCGCATGCATCCGCAGGTGAGCGTAAGTTGAGCCGGTGACCTCTGCACCGGTGGAACGCTCCGGAGTCCACGACGAGGCGGTCGCGGCGCTGCGCCGCTCCTACGCGGCGGTGCCGCCCGGCGAACCGGTACGCCTGGCGAAGCGGACCTCCAACCTGTTCCGACCCCGGACCCCCGTGCGGACTCCCGGGCTGGACGTCGGCGGGCTGACCGGGGTGCTCGCGGTCGACCCGGACGCGCGCACCGCCGACGTGCAGGGCATGTGCCGGTACGAGACCCTGGTCGACGCCACCCTGGCGCACGGTCTGATGCCGCTGGTCGTGCCGCAGCTGCGCACCATCACGCTGGGCGGGGCGGTCACCGGCCTGGGCATCGAGTCCACCTCCTTCCGCAACGGTCTGCCGCACGAGTCGGTGCGGGAAATCGACGTGTTCACCGGCGCCGGCGAGTTGCTGACGTCCACGCCCGACGGCGAACACGCCGACCTGTTCGCGGCGTTCCCGAACTCGCTGGGCAGCCTCGGATACGCCACCCGGCTGCGGATCGAACTCCAACCGGTCCGCCGCTTCGTGGCGCTGCGCAACCTGCGCTTCACCGACCTCGACGCGCTGGTCGAGGCGATCGGCCAGGTGAGCGCCACCGGGGAGTGGGACGGGCAGCCGGTGGACGCGATGGACGGCGTCGTGTTCGGCCCCGACGAGGCGTACCTGGTGCTCGGCACCTTCACCGATGACGCGCCCGCCGCCAGCGACTACACCGGCCAGGAGGTCTACTACCGCTCCCTGCCCGGACGCCGCACGGACGCGCTGCGCACGTACGACTACCTGTGGCGCTGGGACACCGACTGGTTCTGGTGCTCTCGGGCGTTCGGCGTCCAGCACCCGGTGGTGCGGCGGCTCTGGCCGCGGCGGTACCGGCGCAGCGACGTCTATCACCGGCTGGTCCGGCTGGAGAACCGGTACGGCGTCGCGGCCCGGCTGGACCGCTGGCGCGGCCGGCCGGCGGCCGAACGCGTCGTGCAGGACGTGGAGATCCCCCTCGACCGGACCGCCGAGTTCCTCCGGTGGTTCGACCGGAACGTGCCGATGTCACCGGTCTGGCTCTGCCCGCTGCGGCTGCGCGAGCCGGCCGGAGCGGGTTCGGCCCGGAACTGGCCGCTGTATCCGCTGCGTGCCGGCGAGCTGTATGTGAACATCGGCTTCTGGGGCACGGTGCCGATCGCCCCCGACGCCGCCGACGGCGACGTCAACCGGGCGATCGAGCGGACCGTGTCCGAGCTGGGCGGGCACAAGTCGCTGTACTCCGACGCGTACTACGACCGGCAAACCTTCGACCGGCTGTACGGCGGCGCCGTCTACCGCGCCGCCAAGGACCGGTACGACCCGGACCACCGATTGACAGGGCTGTACGAGAAGGCGGTTGATCGACGATGAGCATGACCGAACAGGAATCCGGCCGGACCGACCCCGAACCGACACCACCACGCCGCACCGGTGCGCCCACCGTGGCGACGATCATCAGGGCCGTCACCCGCGGCGAGCTGCCGGTGCGGATCAGCGCATACGACGGCAGCGACGTCGGACCCGCCGACGCCGCCATCGGGCTGCACATACGCACCGAACGTGGCCTGTCCTACCTGCTCACGGCGCCGGGCGACCTGGGTCTGGCGCGGGCCTACGTCTCCGGCGACCTGGAGGTCAGGGGGGTCCACCCGGGCGACCCGTACGAGGCGCTGCGGGCGCTGGGCACCGGGGTGCGGTTCAAGGCGCCCGCCATGGGCGAGGCGTTGTCGCTGGTGCGCGGGCTCGGCTGGGAACGGCTGCGGCCCCCACCGCCGCCACCGCAGGAAGCACTGCCACGGTGGCGCCGGGTGGTGTCCGGGCTTCGGCACTCCCGGGCCCGCGACTCCAGCGCCATCGAACACCACTACGACGTGTCGAACTCCTTCTACGAGAAGGTGCTCGGCCCGTCCATGACGTACACCTGTGCGGTCTTCCGCGACCCGTCCGACAGCCTGGAGCAGGCGCAGGCCAACAAGTACGAACTGGTGGCCGGCAAGCTGGCGCTCAAGCCGGGGATGCGACTGCTGGACGTCGGCTGCGGATGGGGCGGCATGGTCCGGCACGCGGCCCGGGAGTACGGGGTCAAGGCGCTCGGCGTCACCCTGTCCCGCGCCCAGGCCGAATGGGCACAGGCGGCCATCGAGCGGGAAGGGCTGGCCGACCTCGCCGAGGTACGGCACATGGACTACCGGGACGCCCCGCGGGACTCCTTCGACGCGGTCAGCTCGATCGGGCTCACCGAACACATCGGGGTACGCAACTACCCGGCGTACTTCGGTGCGCTGTACGACCGGCTCCGGCCCGGCGGCCGGCTGCTCAACCACTGCATCACCCGGGCAGACAACCGGATGCCCAACAACCCGGGCGCGTTCATCGACCGGTACGTCTTCCCGGACGGCGAACTGGCCGGGCCGGGCCGGGTGATCAGCGAGATGCACGACGCGGGCTTCGAGGTCCACCACGAGGAGAACCTGCGCCAGCACTACGCGCTGACCCTGGCCGGCTGGTGCCGCAACCTGGTGGCGAACTGGGACGCCTGCGTGGCCGACGCGGGCATCGGCCGGGCTCGGGTCTGGGGGCTGTACATGGCCGGTTCCCGGCTGGCGTTCGAGCGCAACGAGATCCAGCTCCACCAGGTGCTGGGCACCCGGAACGGTCCGCAGGGCGAGTCGGGCTACCCGCTGCGGCCCGAGTGGACGCCCTGATGCGCGACGCCCAGCGGATCCTCGCGGAGGCGGCCACCATCGCGGTGGTGGGCGCCTCCCGCGACCCGCGCAAGCCGGCACACACCGTGCCGGCCCGGATGCAGCGGTACGGCTGGCGGATCATCCCGGTCAACCCGACGGCGGACGAGCTGTTCGGCGAGCCGGTCTACCGCTCGCTCGCCGACATTCCGCATCCGGTCGACCTGGTCGACGTGTTCCGCCCGGCGGCCGACGCGGTCGAGGTGGTCCGGGAGGCGGTGCGGATCGGCGCACCGGCGGTGTGGCTGCAACTCGGCATCGTCTCGGTCGAGGCCAGGCGGATCGCCGAGGAGGCCGGCATCGACTACGTCGAGGACCGGTGTCTGGTGATCGAGCGCGCCGCGGCCGGCCTGACCGGGCCGGACCGGGCACCGCGCTAGCGGGCACGTCCGCCGGTCCGGTCCGGCCCCGGCGGCGTGCCTGCCCGGCGGTCCCGGTCCGGCGGTCCAGACCCGGTCGTCCGGGCACCGGCGGTCCGGGTCCGATCCCGGGCCGGTCGGACGCGACGGGCCGCGGTGCGGCCCCACGAGACTGCGCACATCGCCTGTGCGACGGGTCGCCGCCGGCTAGGGTCTGTTTCGACGTCCTCGGTCGGGCCGAGGCGGAGTCCAGGCGGCGTCCGGGCGGCGTCCGGCAAGGCGGAGGTGACTCGCAATGACCCATCCACCACCGGGCGAGTCCCCGGAGCCCGAGCGCCCGCAACCGCCGTACGGGCCGCCGCCGGGCGGTGACCCGGGCGGTCAGTACGGGCCGCCGCCGGGCGGTGCCCACGGGCCGGCGGGCGGCGACCCGGCCAATCCGTACGGGCCGTACGGCCAGCACGACCAGCCGCCGTACCCCGGCCCCGGCCCCGGCCCCGGCCCCGGCCCCGGCGGACCGTACCCGCCGCCGCCCGGCGGACCGGGCCAGTCGACCACGAACGTGATGGCGATCCTGTCGCTGGTGTTCGCCTTCGTCTTCGCGCCGGCCGGCATCGTGCTCGGACACCTGGCCAAGAAGCAGATCCGCACCACCCGCGAGCAGGGCGACCAACTGGCCAGCTGGGGGTTGGTGCTCAGCTACATCTTCACCGCCCTCTACCTCGCCGGCTGCTGCGCCTGGATCGGGGTACTGCTCTGGGCCACGAACAGCGGGGCATGACGAAAGTCGAGATGTGGCGCCCGGCCAACGGCACCCGGCCAACGCAACTTCTGCGAAGTTGGGGGGTCCCGGCGTTCCGAATCCCCCGACTTCACCGAAGACGAGTCGGCACCGCGCAAGGGTGTCCATATAAGACGGGGGGCGCATGGGAGCGTCGCGCCCCCCGTCGACCCTGGACGGAGTGTCGGCTTCCCGTCACACCGAGGCCGTGAACCGGCCGCGGCAGGTTGTACTTCTCAAGAAGACACCCTCCCGCACGTTCACGTCGATCGGCAGGACCGCCGATACCCGTCCCTGGTCCCACCAGCATCGCCGGTCAGCACCGACCGGACTGTCGCGGGACCCGAGCCAGGAAGAAGATGGCAGACCTTCCCCGAAATGCTCCGGCGGTCGCCGCCGAGATCGCCCGAATCGCTTCGTCACACGCACACCCCGAGGACCGCATGGCGGCCCTGTTCGAGCAACTGCGGCTGGTGTTCCCGTATGTCGGCCGGACGCTGGCGTTGCTCGACACGGACCGGCAGGCGTTCACCGTACGGGGCATCGACGGATATCCCGAGCGGGTCCGCGACTACTTCCACACCTCGGCCATGTACGGCGACATCGACGCGATCGGGTTGAACCGGCAGCGACCGCCGATGCGCCTGCGGGACCTGCCGATCCCCCCGTCCGAGCTGCCGGTGTGGGCCGACTACCTGGAGCCGGCCGGCTTCCGCGAGGGCATCGCGATCGGCCTGTTCGGCCTGGACGGCAGCCACCTGGGTCTGCTCATGCTGCACACCGACGACCCGCGGACGCCCGACGACGCCACCAGGGACTTCCTCGGCACCCTGGCCCCGGTCATCGCGAACGCCGTCGACCCGATGCGGTCCATCGCGCCGGTGGCACGGGTGATCGCCAACGCGCGGGCCGGCGTGCTGCTGACCCGCGCCGGAAAGACGCACCCGCTGCCCGGGTTGAGCAACGACCATCCGCTGGTGCGGCCCGGTTCCGCGGTCTTCGCCGCGCTGTCCGCCAGCCTGAACTGCGGACACTCGTACCCGTCGTTCCTCGCCGTGCACGGCCGGACCCTGTTCCGGATCACGGCGCTGGCCTGCCCGCCGGAGGTGCCCCGCCACCTGCGCGCCATGGTGCTGGTCTCGCCCTCCGGCGAACTGCACGGCCTGACCCGGCGCGAGTTGGAGATCCTCGGGCTGCTCACCGAGGGCAGGACGAACGCGCAGATCGCCCGGAGCGCGTACATCGCCGAACGCACCGTCGCCACGCACCTGGAACACATCCTGGCCAAGCTCAGGGCCTCGTCCCGGACCCTGGCCGCCGTCCGGGCCCTACGGTTGGGCCTGTACATCCCACCCCAACTGCACGGACGGGCACGGCTACGCCGGTCCGAACCCTGACCGTGGAAGTTCCGCCGGCCACCGCCGGGCCGACGGTGGCCGGCCGCGGATCCGCCTCAGTAGCGGAACTCGGCCTCCCGCACGCTGTTGCCGCCGTCCACCACCAGCATCTGCCCGGTGATGTACGACGCCGCCGGTGAGCACAGGAAGCAGATGGCCGCCGCCACCTCGTCCGGCGTGCCCGGCCGGCCGACCGGGGTACCCAGCCCCTGCTTCAGTTCGGCCATCGTGGACGCCGCCGTGTAGATCGTGCCCGGGGCGACCGCGTTCACCGTCACCCCGTCGGCCACCATCTCCATCGCCAGCGCCCGGGTCAGGCCGACCACCCCGGCCTTGGCGGCGGCGTAGGCGGCCTCGGTGGGCAGCGCGTTGACCGGACCCGACGTGGCGGCCAGGTTGACGATCCGGCCCCAACCCCGTTCGGCCATCCCGCCGATGAAGGCGCGACTGCACAGGAAGGCGGTCGACAGGTTGCGCTCGATCTCCTGGTGCCACTCCTCGTAACTGAGCTGGGCCACCGGCCGCAGCACCTCCGGGCTGGCCCGGCTGGCCAGGCCGGCGTTGTTGACCAGCACCTCGACCTCGTCGAGCTGGTCGGCCACGGCGTCCGCCAACGCCGCCACCTCCGCCTCGTCGGTCAGGTCGGCGACGAATCCGGTGACGCCCAGCTCCGTGGCCCGCTCGTGGATCCGCCGGGTGGTGGAGACGATCGCCACCCGGGCACCGAGGTCACGCAGCCGGCGCGCGGTCGCGTACCCGATGCCGTCCGGACTGCCGGCGCCGGTCACCAGCGCCACCCGGTCGTCCAGCCGGAGGGTCACCGGCTCCTCCCGGGCGGCCCGGTCGAGCGGCGCGCCCGAGCCGGTGTTCGCGCCCGGACCACGGGTACGGCGGGCCAGCGCGGGGCGGGTCGCGTCCCGGCGGGAACGACCGGAGCGGTCTGCGGCGCGCGCGTCGAAAGCCATGCCGCAGATCCTGCCCGGTCGGGACGGTACGGGCAACGCGCCCCACCCGGTGTCGCGATCCCGGACGGTGCGATCTCTGACTACCCTGACCTCGCATGACCAATCAGCACCGGAGATGACACGATGACATACCCCTCCCAGCCGGGCGGCTCCGAGCAGCCCCCGGGCGGCTGGACCGACCCGACCTGGTCGGCGCCGACGCCGCTGGAGCCGACCCGGCAGTTCGACAACCCGCCGCCCGCCGCCGATCCCAACTGGCAACACAGCGCTCCACCCGCACAGCCGGCAGCGCCGTACCAGCAGACCCCGCCGTACGATGCGGCCCCGTCCTACCAGCCGGCGCCGTCGTACCAGCCAGGCCCGTCGTACCAGCAGACGCCGCCGTACCAGCAGACGCCGTCGTACCAGCCGGGCGCGCCGGCCGGGTACGACCCCGGCCAGCCGTACCCCGGTCAGCAGCCGGCGGCGTACCCGACGGCCCAGCCCGGCTACCCGTACGGCTACGGCCAGCCGCAGCCGTCGACACCGACCAACAGCCTCGCCCTGGCCGCGATGATCCTCTCGCTGGTGGGGGTGGCCACCTGCATCACCGCGCCGGTCGGCGCGATCCTCGGGCACATCGCGCTGAAGCAGCTGCGCGAACGCGGCGAGGGCGGCGAGGGCATGGCCAAGACCGGCATCATCGTCGGCTGGATCCTCACCGGGCTGCTCATCCTGCTAATCATCTTCTACGTCATCGTCATCGTCTTCGCGATCGCGAACGGCGACTCGTCCTCCGGCTACGACTACTGACCGCGCCGACCGGCCCGGGGGCGGGGGACGTCCCCGGGCCGAGGACGCGGACCGGCCCACCCCGCCGGCCTCCGGCGGCAACCACCCACCACATCGACGCACGCTAACCTCAGGACGTGGACGCCGTGGACAACACCGCTGAGCGGCGCCGGGTGGTCGTCACCGGCGCAAGCTCGGGAATCGGCCTGGCCGCCGCCACCCGGTTCGCCGGGCAGGGCGACGAGGTCGTGCTGGTCGGTCGGGACCCGGCCCGGCTCACCGCGGCCGCCGAGCGGGTACGCCGGCTCACCGGCCGGGACCCGGAACTGTTCCGGGCCGACTTCGCGGTGCTCGACGACGTACGCCGGCTGGCCGCGAACCTGCGCGACGCGTACGACCGGATCGACGTGCTGGCCAACAACGCCGGCGCGATCGCGGTGCAGGCCAGCACCACGGTGGACGGGTACGAGTGGAACATCCAGGCCAACCACCTGGCCCCGTTCCTGCTCACCAACCTGCTGAGCGACCGGTTGCGCCGGGTGGTGAACACCGCCTCGGCGGCACACCGGCTCGGCGTCGTGGACCCCGACGACCTCTCGGCCCAGCTACGCCACTACCGGGCGCTGCGCGCGTACGGCGTCAGCAAGCAGGCCACCATCCTGTTCACCGCCGAGGCGGCCCGGCGCTGGCCGCGGCTGTGCTCGTACGCCTTCCATCCCGGCGTCGTGCGGACCCGGTTCGGCGGCGACAACCCGGTGGTCGCGTTCGGAATGCGCATCGCGCCGTTCCTGCGCAGTCCGGAGCGCGCCGCGCAGACGCTGGTCTGGCTGGCCGGGCAGGACCCGGCAGCGCTGGTCAACGGCGGTTACTACGTGGATCAACGGCTACGCAAGCCGCACCGGGCGGCCACCGACCCGCAACTGGCGGCCCGGCTGTGGGAGGCGAGCGTCGCCGCGGTCGGCCTCTGACGACCCTCGGCGGTGACCCCTTCGACGGTCCCTCCGCCGACCGATCCGCCGATTCGGCCGATCACTCACGTCGCACGCGCGCAACATGCCTCAACATCCGGCTACCGCCGGGCCGCGCGCACGCGCTACGGCCCACGTCCCCACCACGCTCGCCCGACGGTACAGCTCACCCGAGGATGTCCGCTCTGTGATTGTTGCTCAAGGCTGTGACTGTCGCTACGTAAGAGGGGGTCAGGGGTTGACAATCAACGACAAAGCTCCAAAGAGGTTCGTTGGTAGGATGTCATGGATTCAAAATCCCCTCGTTCGCGACGAGCAACTTGCCCTGATGCTCGACGTGTGGTGATGGAGACTTGGTCGAACCGCGAACGTACACCACGGACGTCGAGCTGGAGGAACGTCTGGCCGCAGGCGTCAGGCGTTCGGATAGTCGTGGCGGCTTTGGCTGGTCCACCAGCGGCGGAGCGATTCGACGGCGAACGCGGCGCTGTCGTGGTCGGTGCCGACGTAGACCCATCCGGCGTCGGCGGTCAGGTCGTAGACGCCGCAAGGTACCGCTTTGCCGAAGCTGTCGTCGAGGAAGTCGCGGGTGCGGGTGCGCACCGGGTCACGGGCTGGACGCCATCGCCGGCCGCTGTCGGGAACGAGCCGGTAGGCGCTCATCCGTAGACATTGTCATCGTGCTGCTTTCTCCGGAGGGCCGCCGTTGATAGCCGGGATCAGCTCAGTGTCGCTTCGCCGGAGATACACATTGAGATAAGGAATCAGTGGGAGTGCGATAAATCCGGCGACGACCAGGGCGACAACGGGAATGCTCGATTCGGCCACCAGCCATCCGCCCAGCAGCGTCCCGGCCACCGCACAGACCTGGATGGCGGACCCAAACACGGAGAAGAATGAGCCGGTCATGTCCCGGGGAAGGCGTACCTGCACGTCAGCAAAGAACCCGGCGGTCGCCACCGACTCGAAGATTCCGCACAGGAACAAACAAGCGAGTGCCAGGGACAGGAACGGGGACACCCCGACCGCGGTCAGAAGGAGAGCCTCGAGGACATTGCCGAGCACGTAGACGAGCCCGACGCTGCGGAGCTTGAACTGCGACGCCAGGAATCCGCCAACGACCGCGCCTAAGGCCATCGCACTCGTCATGAGAGCAAGGGCGCCCGGATTGTGGGAGAACGTCGTGGTGGCGATCGCTGCGAAAAGCAGACGCGCGGCGTGGACCCCGATGGTGTACGTCAACCCGGTGACGACGTACCCATTCATCCGGGCGTCTCCGAGCAGCACCGACCGCCACCGGTCGAGCTGGCTCCGAGATCCGGCCCGATGCAAGTCACTACGGGCGACCGGAGGCATCCCGATGAGTAGCGCCGCCCCGAGGGCCGTGGCGATCGCCTCCGCGATGAAGAGAACCGAAACATTTGTGATGAGGAGGACACCGGCGGCTATTGCCGGGCCGATCACGTAGGGTGCACGTTCGGCGGACACGACAAATCCGTTGCCCCGCATCGCCGCTTCCTCTTTGAGGACGCTCGAGCGCAGCGCCATGAGGGCGGGCCCGGCGAACAGGCTCGCCACGCCGGCGGCGACGGACGTCGCGTTGAGTTCGGCCACCGACCTGGCCAACGGGATGAGGAGCGTGATCACACCCGTGGCGGACATCGCAATCGCGGCGACCCATCGCGCGTCGAAACGTGCAAGGGCCCACGCGGCGAACACACCGCCGAATATTGTCGGCAGGATCCGCAGTGAGAGGGCGTTCGTGAGTTCCGTGCCCAGCCCGTACCGTTCGATGACGAGGATGGGCAGGCCAACAAGGGTAACCGACTTGCCGAGATTTACGACCGTGATTGCTACGAGCAGTCTGGTGAATTGTGGAGTAAGCGCCAGGTGCACATTGCGCAAGGACGCAGCGACCTGTTTACTCCCGGGAAATCCGATCATCACTATCCTTCCCTGCACCCACTGCTGGTCAGTCAACTGCCTGGTCGATAGCCGGACAGCCGCGCAGTTGGCACCTACCGCTCGGTCACACCGCGTCAAGAATCGCCCGAACGTCTGCTGACTCGCCCGTCGCCTCCGATCTCCCAGATCTCGGTGAGCTTCACTCCCTTGAGGAACCGCCGGTCATGCGAGACCAGAAGAATGGCTCCCGGGTACGATTCAAGCGCGGACTCCAGGCGAATGATCGCCGTATGATCCAGATGATTCGTCGGCTAGTCCAGCAACAGCACGTTCGAGGATCGGGCCTGGAGAGTGGCCGCGGGCCGGGCTTCGCGCGAGCCGGACGAGCGGCCGGGGCGCGCTGCCCTAAGGGACCTTCCGTTCGTCGTCGTGTCCCCGTTGGCCGGATTGTTCGTCACCAGCGATGTGCTTCTCACCGTGGTGCTCCCGCTTTGGATCCTGCAGGTTGCCGATGCTCCCACCTGGCTCATCTCCGTGACTCTGCTCGTCAACATGCTCATGGTGGCTTTTCTCCAGGTATGGAGTACCCAGTCGATCAACGACGTTTCCGGCGGCGGGCGGGGACAGCGGAGGAGCGGGATCCTTATCGCCGCCGGCTGCATGACGGTGGCCGCGACTGGCGAGACCGGGGTGCTGGCGAGCGCTAGAGGCTGTCACTCCAGGTCGGTCCTGAGGGGCAACGAATGCAGTCATCGAGACGGCAGGCGTCGATCAGTCCACGGTGACGCTCCCCCGGGCCAGGGCAATCCGGTTCGACGCAGGTGCCGGTGTCGTCCTCGTGCAGTAGCACGGTTCCCTCGCACCGCACCGGAAGCGAGGCTCCGTGTCGGCCATGCGGCCCATTCCGCGGCTCCTTCTCTGGGCAGACGTGCTCATCCTCCCACTCGCCGTAAGGTGCGGCGAGCGATAAGCGACCAAGATCATCGGGTACAGATCCACTACAACCGAGAGCGACCAACAGTGGCAAGCGTTGGCAAGCATCGACAGGTTCCGCCCTGGTCGGAGCGTCGATTGGCCCGATTGATGATGTTCGGTCACTACCGTGGGTGTAAGGGGTTCAAATCCCCTCAGCTCCACACAATTAAGGCCCTGACCAGCAAAGAACGCCGGCCAGGGCCTTAGAGGGCAGCCAATGAACTACCGTCCGAATATGACCCATTTGCGGGGCGTCCCACTCGCACCTTCTGTGGCTCTTGCCATCTATTGGCACGACCACGAAGGGTCGGCCACCGCCCGCCCGGGATTCCGTCTGACGTAAGCCTGACCGTGAATCACCGCTCTTGTCGAAGGTGATCATCCTCGGCTCTGTCCAGAGTAGATCTCCACCGTGACTGCTCGCCGCGCCTACCCCAGCGACATCTCCAACGCCCGCTGGGCGCTGATCGGGCCGACCTTGACCGCCTGACAGCAGGCCCGCCTCGACCGGCGGCCCCACCGGGGAGCCTGCCCGGACCGACGTCCGGGAGGTACCCAACGCCATCCTCTACGTCAATCCCTCTCGGTCAGGATGGTGTGAGACACCCCGTGTGAGTGGGGTGCTGACCTGAGGACGGGGATCGGAGATCCTTGTGTACGTGTCCACTTCATCTGGCAAGCAGCCGGCCACCGGCAGCGGGGCCGACCCGGCGCCGAAGCCGTCGCGGCGGGTCTTCAGCCCGGCGTACAAGCTCGCGATGGTCGCCGAGTACGAGAACGCCCCGAACGGCGAGAAAGGCGCGATCCTGCGCCGGGAAGGCCTGTACTCGTCACACATCATCGAATGGACACGGGCCCGCAACGCCGGGCACCTCGGCCACGTCGACAGCGGCGGGAAAACGGATACCGCCGCCCCCTCTGCGCCACGGGTGAAAAAGTCCGCGGACCAGATCGAGTTGGAGAAGCTGCGCCAGCAGAACGAGAAACTGCGGGCGGACCTGACAAAGACCCGGATGGCGTTGGACATCATGGGAAAAGCGCACGCGCTCTTGGAAGAACTCTCCGGGAGCGCGGACAACGACAACCCGCCGAGGAGATCCTGACCGCCGCGTTCGCCGAGCTGCGCGACGCGGATGTCCCGGTCCAGCGGGCGTGCGCGTTGGCGGGGACCTCGCGGGCGACCCACTACCGGCGGGCGCGGCCGGTCGGACCGCGACACGGGCCGTGGCTGCCCCGGACCCCGCCACCATGGACGCTCAGCACGGCCGAACGTGACCGGGTCCTCGCGGTGTTGAACTCGCCCGGCTACGCCGATCTGGCGATTCCTCAGGTGTGGGCGCGGGAACTCGACGCGGGCCGCTACCACTGCTCCATGTCCACGATGTACCGGATCGCGCGTGCGGCCGGTCAGAGTCGGGAACGACGCCGGCTGGCGACCCACCCACCCCGGGTACGGCCGGAGTGTTGCGCCCCGGGTTAGATGGAGACATCGAAACCTGGAGGAACACCGGCGATGCCTGCACCGAAGAAGTACGACGATGAGTTGCGTGAGCATGCGACCCGGTTGGCGGTCGATCCTGCTTGCCCCTTGCGGGCCGTCACGGATCGACGTCAGCTCACCCCGGTCGAATCGGGTACTACACCGATAGACGGCACACTTTCCCAACACTCAGATGGCATTAGCAAAGGCCCCACCAGGGAACACGCACCACCGAGGTAACAAATCCACCTCAGCTCGTCGCACGCGAACACGGGCTCCCCTCGTGAATCCACCCAAACCTGCACAACATTTGCGGAAATCTGAGTTATGTCCCACCATTCCCAACTTCGCTGTCGCGGGTCAAACGAAAACAGGAGATCCTGCATCGTCCAGCTCTCATCGCCGCGATGCAAAGAGTATCTAAGCTTGGCACTATTCTGTTCTTGAAGGAAGCCCGCCTCGTTCGTCCAGGCTGGAAGACCTGCTTCCGGCAAATCGTCCGCTTCGAAGTCGCACGTAGCCGACACCTGAATTCCCGCACGAACAAGCTCTCTCACACGCTGCGCGAACCTGGCAGATTCATCCCAGCTAGCGACCTCCACATAGAACGCAGCCAAGGGCCCTAATGGCTCTATTTCCGGACGCGACTTTGTCCGAGCGAGCTCACTCTCCGGAGTCACAACACCCTCCCAGATCCAGGTATTATTGCCCCCAAGAGTCCCGGGAACATTTCCGATGGCAAGCCGTACAAGTCCGGCCCCTTCCCAGGATCGTCAATCTGCGGACGCCCGGCCGAGAACATATTCCACTGCCGCCGGCTCAATCCCGAGGGACGACGCTGACTGATGGCCGCCGACCTGACACTATTCACATAGGACGTCGGAACGTCGAAGGCAACGATCTGCCCACCTGAGCCACGGAACTGCTCGGAGTGAGCAAGATTTCCGCTCATGTTCAGATGAAGCATCCCGTCACCATTAATCGACACGTTGCCATCCCCATGAACGGAGAGCCGCTGGCTATCCGGGTAGTCTGTCTGCACTCGGTAGATCGTCGTATTGCAGTTGTGTACGAGGACCGGCGTGTCGCCGGCTACCACATAGTACGTGTGGACCAGCTACGACGGTCGCTGTGGCGACCTCATATGGATCATGCCTCTGAGCTGGGAGGCGGTCGGATTCGCCACGGGCCTCTCATCGATGGGAGTCGACGTTGACAGCAGCCGTGACAGCAACGTGGGCGTACGTGTGCGCACGGTGGAGCCTGGCCCCGGGGCTCGGGTGGTCAGGTGCTGGCTGTGGTCAGGCGGGTGACGGCGTCGATGCGGCGTTGGAGGCGGACGGAGCCGGCTTCGACGGCGCTGGTGTCGATGTGGTCGAGGGTGTGGCGGGCGGCGTCGTGGTTGCCGGTGCGGGCGTAGCCTTCGGCGAGCCAGGTTTGGTAGAGGCCGACCTCGCGGATGTGGTCGGGGTTGTAGTCGGCCAGGGCGCGGGTGAGTAGGGGTTCGGCGGCGGGTTGGCCGAGTTGGATGTGGCAGCGGGCGGCCATGACGTCGATCTCGGAGCGGCTGAGCCAGTACACCCATTCCGGTTCGGCGATTCCGGGGCTGCGCTGGTCGTAGGCGTCGTCAACAGCTTCCAGAGCGCGACGGCAGGTGTCCGGGTCGTGGCAGCGGGCAGCGGCCCAGGCCAGGCGCTCCAGCAGCAACGCCCGTGCGACCGGAGTCGCGTCGGCGGCACCGGCCACGGCGGTTTTGGCGATGAGCAGGCCGTCTTCGCGTTTGCCGATGTTGGTGATCTGGTAGGCGAGGCTGGACAGCAGTTGCCCACCCAGGACCCGGTCTCCGGCGTTTTCTGCTGCGGCGGCGCCCGTGAGGTATGCCTGTTCGGCGTGCCGGTAGTAACCCGCGTCGGAGGCGATCCAGCCGACGAGCTGGGCCAGCTCGGCGATCACGGTATACAGGCGGGCGCCATGCTGGTCGGTGTAGAGCGCTTCGTCGGCCAGGCGGCAGCCGGCGTCGAGTTCGGCGCGGACGACGGGGAGCGGCCCGGCCGAATCCGGGCCGCGCGCACGCGCTACAGCCGTTCCGGCCCGCGCGCACGCCGATCAGGACCGGCTCAACTCTCGAACTCCAACAACCATCACTTACCCCCAGGACGCACCACCCAGTCACATCGACGACAGTCAATTATGATGATCCACTGACATCAGCCGTGCCAGCAACCGGGGCGAATCGCGGCGCCCACCAACGTATCTGGCGAGCCACACGATACGACAACCGAGCCCTAGTGTCCCGTGATTCTGATGGGTTTACTTGACGTTGTTGTCGACGAGTTGCTTGACGCTGGTCTGTACGAGTTGGACTTTGGCGAGGATCTCGTCGGTGGTGGCGGTCCATTGGAACGGGCGGGGGTTGGCGTTCCAGGTGGTGATGTAGTCGCGGATGGAGCGGATCAGGACCTGCACCGAGGAGAAGGTGCCGCGGCGGATCGCCTGCCGGGTGATGATGCCGAACCAGGTCTCGATCTGGTTCATCCAGCTGGAACCGGTCGGGGTGAAGTGGAAGTGCACGTGGGGGTTCTTTTCCAGCCAGGCCAGGACGTCGGGGGTGGCGTGGGTGGACAGGTTGTCCAGCACCACGTGGACGTCCTTGCCCCGGTGCGGCCTGACGGCCTTGCGGAGGAAGGCCAGGAACTCTTCGCCGTTGCGGGACGGACGGCACTCGCCGATCACCTCGCCGGTGGCCACGTTCAGCGCGGCGAACAGGTTCGTGGTCCCGTGCCGCACGTAGTCGTGGGTACGTTTCTCGGTGGCGTCGAACTCGATCGGCAGCAGCGGCTGGGTGCGGTCGAGGGCCTGGATCTGGGTCTTCTCGTCCAGGCTGAGGATCACCGCCCCGCCGGGCGGGTCCAGATACAGCCCGACGATGTCGGCCACCTTCGCCGCGAACGCCGGATCCCTGGACAGTTTGAACGTGCCGGACCGGTGCGGTTTGAGTCCGTGCTCGCGCCACAGGTTGGCCACCCAGTGGTGCGAGACCGGCACCTGCTCGGTACGGGTGATGTAGGCCGCCATCTCCCGGCTGGACCAGTGCGACAGGCCGGTCCCGGCCGGCGGACTCATCCGGGTCAAGGCGAGGACCCGCGCCCGGATCCGGACCGGCACCTGCTCCCGCCCCCCGCCGGGCCGTTGGCTGAACAGACCACCGGCGCCCTCGGCGGCGTACCGGGCCAGCCACAGGTCCACCGTCGGACGCGACACCCCGGCCAAGGCCGCGATGTCCTTCTTCTGGCGGCCCTCGGCATGCCACAACACGATCCGCGCCCGCGTCCCGACCGCCGCCGACACCTCCATGCTGTTGATCAATGCCCGAAGCTCGGTCCGCTCGTCCGATGTCAACTCCACCGCAACAGCGAACCACACCCACATCACGTAAAGGCAACAGAATCACGGCACACTAGGGAATCCCTCCGACGCGCTTTACATACCGGAGAAAATCCGCAGGCTGGGCCAGCGATTGACTTTCGGAAAAATCCATATCGCCACCCATACCTAAATCTGAGGAGTTACATCATTGGCTCACCGGTGCGTTTCTTATACTCAGTTCCCGCGAGGTAAAGAAGCGCCTCAGCCGATTGGAGCCGAGGGGCGACAAAGTTACTGAATCGCTCCGATTCCTCAAGTACCGCCCGAGCCTCCTCCCGCCCAGCGAGCAAGCATGCGCAGCGGGCATAAAGGAAGTGATCGGCAGTCTGCTCCAGAATCAAGCCTTCCGCCAACTCGACCTGAACTGATGCCAGAGAATCCAAGTCCAGCGAATCCAGATTCCGATCCAGCTGCTCTTGAAACTCAACCAGGTCCGGCAGGTCCAGCATGCGCAGTCGCTGCTCAACTTGCTCGACTGCCGCTTCGACGTCTGCCCGACTCGTAACGGGATTCGAACCGATCACTGACCAGAAATCAGCAGCCATCATTGACCCCAATCCTCGGCTCCAGGCAGCATCGGTTGGTTACGTCTGTCAAGGATCGACTTTCCAGGAGAATTGATATCGTTCGACAAAGGGACGCCCTGTTTGCGTAGCTGCTGAATCCGCAAGTGCTCAGCCACGAATACGTCATCCTCGCATCCACATACATGCGTAATCTTGACGTCATCCATGTTCGCCAAACGACCACTACGAAGGTGCTTGTCCAAGCGATTCGTCAAGTTGATCGACTTGCCGACATAGGTCATGCCAGGGTTATGCATGTCCGGGAACTCGTAGATTCCTTGGTCTTTCCCACAGTTGTGCACCAGCACCGGCGTTGTGCCAGCCAACACATAGTACGTGTGGGTGTCGGCGACCGTGAGGTCGTCCATGGTCTGCGTGCCGGTCAGCATCGCCACCGCAACCACAGCCGCCAACGCGGCCCCAGCCACCGTACGCAACTTGTGACCAGCCGTCAGCTTCGCCGCCTCCACCCACTTCCGGGCCGTGGCGTCCCAGAACGGATGATGCGCCGTCGTGTGCAACGTCGCCACCCCAGTCGACGTCCGCACCGTGACGTCCACCAGATCCTTGTCCTTGTTCCGGTGCACCATCGTCACCGGCTTGACCGCCGTCCTCCCCGTCTGCGGATCGGTCGCCTTGACCCTGTCCCCGACGTTCACCTCCGCGATCGGCCGGCTACTCCCATCAGCCATCACCACCCGCGTCCGCGCATCGAAGCTGTGACAGGATCGTCTACCACCCGTGACGGCACCGATCCCCGCGCCCAACGCCACGCCGGTCCAGTCCACACGGCCGGTGGTGAGCATCTGCGCGGCGGCATCGCTGGTCCCACCGCCAACCGCACCGGCCAGCATCCGACCACCCAGCGACGCGGCCGCACCGCCCAGCTTTCCCAGCACCAGGCCGGCGGCCTTGCCGCCCAGGCCGCCGGTCACCGCCGACACGGCGCCCTGCACCGCGCCCGTACCCAGCGAACCCAGCGCATCGCCGAGACTCTGCACATTGCCCTCGGCCGCGTCCTTGGCCAGGTTGATCAACGCCGAGGCTCCCACGATGCAGGCCACCGCCCCCGCACCACCGGTCGCCGCCGTGCACGCCAGCCCTGCGGCGATCCCACCAACGATCGCCGCCACCTCGATGATCTGGGTCTTGTGTTCCTGTACGAACTTCTTCGACGTCTGGTAGGCGTCCTTCACCGCATGGCTCGCCTGCCGGACGACCCTGGTGGCGTTGGCCTGCACCGTCCTGCCGGCCTGCTTCAGCCGGTGATAGGTCTTTTTCACCTGCTGTTTGGCCCGGTGGTACTGGCTTGAGACGAACTTTCGTCCCTGCGCCACCTTGTGCTTCACATACTGTTTCGCCTGGTTGTACTTCTTGGCCACCGCATGCTTCACCTGGTGGTACGCGTGCTTGACCTGCTGCACCTTCTGCGCCACGAACCGGCGACCCGAGTTGATTGTGTCGTGCGCCAGCGCCCGTGCCTCGTTGTACGAACTCCTGACCGCGGAGGAGACGCGGGAGACGGCGGAGTGATAGGTCGAAGAGGCGTGCGAGGTCAGCGACTTCCACGCGCCGCCGAGGCTGAAGTGTCCGGTCGGGTCGGTGTTCGTCAGCGGATTCGCGCTGCCGTACTCGAACCGGTTGGCCTCGATCGAGTCCGGCACCGGGCTGTTGGTCACCGTGTCCCGGGTGTCGAACTGCCCGGTGTCCGGGTCGTACCACCGGGCCAGCATGTTGACCCGGCTGGTCAACACGTCCGTCCACTCCGACTGGTAGCCCAGACCGCCCAGCATTCCCGCAGAGGACAGCACCTTTCCCAGCGGGTCGTAGGTCATCGATCCGGCAACCGCTGCGGCGACGTCGGTGAACTCCGCCACCACATCGTCGTGCTGGTCGGTCCAGGCCAACGTCTGGGCCGACCCGGACGCCACCCCCAGCAACTCGTCGTCCGGTCCACGGGTGTACGTGGCGTTCCCGTCCCCGGCAAGCGTGTTACCCGTACCGCTGTAGGAGAATCCCGGCCGGATCGCCCGACCCAGACCGTCGTAGGTGTAGGTGGTGGAGTCGGTGGCGTTCGCGTACTGGGCGGTGATCTCACCGAAAGCGTCGGATCGGGTCGCCACCCCGCCGGTCGTGGCCAGCGTGCCCCGCGCCGTGTAGGTGTACGCCGTGGACACCCCGGCGGTCAGGCCGCTGACCAACTGGTTGCGCTGGTCGTAGGTGAACGTCCGCTGACCGGCCTGCACCCGGTTGCCCGACTTGTCATAGGCGTACGGCGTGACGGTGCTGCCGTTGTCCCAGGAGGTCAGCCGGTCGGCGAGGTCGTAGGTGTAGGTGTTGGCCGCCGAACCGGAAAACCCGCTCGTCGTCTTCGACGTCTCGTTGCCGTTCGCGTCGTACCCGTAGACGATTTTCGCTATCGACGAGCCCCCGGCCGTCTTCAGCTCGTCCGAGGTCAACCGGTGCAGGGCGTCGTACCCGTAGCTCCGGGCGTTTCCGTTCGTGCCGTAGGTGATCCTGCTGACCTGGGAGAGGGCGTTGTAGTCGTAGTGCGCCCGGACCGCGGCGCCGGTGTTCACCACCGTGGCCAGCCGGCCGGCCTGGTCGTACGTGTAGTTGGTGGTCCCGGCTGCGTCCGTGCGGGAGGCCATCTCGCCGTCGGAGTTGTAGCTGAACGCGGAGTTTCCGGAGGTGCCGCTGGCCGAGCGCAGCCCACCCCGGTCGTCGTAGCTGAAGTTCTCCGTACCCGCCGACCCGGCGGCCGAGGTCACCCGACCTGCCAGGTCGTAGCCGAACACCCGGTCGACCGTGGCCACCTCGGCGCCCGACCCACTCTGCCGGGTCACCCGACCCAGATCGTCATAGCTGTACGCGACGCTCACGCCGCCCGGCGAGTGCAGCGAGGTGGCCCGGCCGGCCGCGTCGTAGCTGGTGGTGAAGGTGCGGTCGGCGGCGTTCGGATAGGCCGCGGTGGCCGGCTCGATCGAGGACTCCGGCAGGTTCCACGGGTTGAAGGTGGCGACGAACACGTTGCCCCGGCCATCGGTCATCCGGGTCCGGTTGCCCAACAGGTCGTAGCCGAACGAGGTGCTGATCGAGTCCGACCCGCTGATCGGCTCGTTCATCGAGGAGAGCAGACCGGTCGCGTCGTAGCTGAACGTCGTCGTGGTGCCCGGGCATCGGTCGCCGCGACGACCTGGTTGGCGTTGTCGTACGCCGAGGTACGGGTGGACAGCAGCACGTTGTTGCTGTCGTACGCCTTGGTCGCCACCGCCCGGCCAGCCATGTCGTACGTGGTGGTGGTGTAGGTGCCGTCCGGCGCGGTGTTGCGGACCACGCGGCCCAGGCCGTCGTACGCGGTGGTGCTGATGTTGCCGGCTGCGTCGGTGAGGGTGACCGGCTCGCCGGCCGCGTCGTACGTCGTCGACGAGGTGACCCCGGACGGACTCTGCACCGCCGAGACCCAGCCGCTGGGGTGGTAGCTGTAGTGCGTCGTGTAGCTGGTGCCGTCCTGCCGGACCACGTCGGTGGTGGTCAGCTGATGGCCGAGGTAGTCGTAGGTCGAGGCGTGGACCGCACCGGTCGGGTCGGTCGAGGTGAGCCGGTCGCCCAGGGCGTCGTAGGTGAACGTGGTTGCCGCCAGATCGGGCGTGGTGACCTTGGCGACCCGACCGAGCTGGTCGTAGGTGTACCGGGTGATCTTGCCCAGCGGGTCGGTCTGGCTGGTGACCTGGCCGAGCGTGTCGTAGGCGATCGTGCTGACCGGGCTGATCGGTGTCGACGTGCCCGGCGGGGTGTAGCTGGGCAGGGTGGTGGAGGTGGGCCGGCCGGCCGCGTCGTACGCGGTCACGGTCACGTTGCCGTTCGGGTCCTTCGACTCGGTCTGCTCGCCGAAGGTGTCGTACCCGGTGTAGGAGACGGCCCGGGTGGCGACCGGGGCGCCACCGTTGGTCTCGGTCAACACCGCCGGGGCGACGGTGACCACGGCCTGACCGGCCTCGTCATAGTCGTAGTTGGTGACGTTTCCGTTCGGGTCGACCACGGCGGTGGCCAGCCCGTCCTGGTCGACGAGTTGGCTGGTGCGGATCGCGCCGGCGCCGGCGGCCGGAGCGGTGCCCTGGTAGACCGACGAGACCTCGGTGCTGGTGAGCGGCCGCGAATAGAGTTGCACGTCGCTGAGCGAGCCCTGCCAGAGGTTGCCGACCGTTCCGTTGGTCAGGTCGGAGCCGATCTGGAACGGGCCGACGCCGGTGAACGTCTTCGGTGCGGTGGCCGAGGCCGGTGAGGCGCCGTTGACGTAGAGCTTCAGGGTGCCGGCTGCCGGGTCGTACACCCCGGTGAGCTGGGTCCAGGTGTTCAGCGCCGGAGCTGCCGTCGAGGTCACGGCGGTCGCCGCGGCGCTGTCGGCGTCGGCCTGCCGGACCACGAACTGCCAGTGGTTGCTGGCGTCGAAGCGCAGCTCGAACGGGCTCTGCCGGCGACCTGTCGCGCTCGCCACCGTGTGCGTCCTGGTGTTGTCGGCCAGGTTGACCCAGGCCGAGACGGTGAAACCGCGTGCGCTGTCCAGCGCCGGTGCGGTGGTGGTCAGCCGGCCACCCGTACCGTCGAAGATCGCCGAGCCTCCGTGCGCGGACGACCAGGTCACCCCGCTGGTTCCGGTGGCCGGGCTGTTGCCGGCGGAGTCGGTGGCGGTGAGGCCCGAGGTGTCGTTGAGCTTCCATCGGGCGACCGGTGCCGTCGTGCCGTTCAGCACGGTGTGCGCGACGGCTCGGCCCGCCGGGTCGTACATCGTCTCGGACCGGGACAACACGCCGGCCGAGCCGGAAACGGTCTCGGCCACCTGCTGGTCGTCCGTCGAGTACTCGAAGCTGCTGACCCGGTTGAGTCCGGCCGGGTCGAGCGTGGAGGCGGTCGTCCGGTTGGCCGCGTCCACGGCGAAGGTGGTGGTCGTGGTCCCGTTGTTGGTGGTCTGCGACAGCAGGTTGCCGGCAGCGTCGTACGCGTTGCTCTCCTGGACGAACGACGCGCCCGACACCGGGTCACGGCGCGTGATCGTCGCCTGGAGGCCGTTGTCGGTGTAGGTGTACGAGGTCACCCAACCCATCGCGTCGGTCTCGCTGGCGAGCCGGCCCGCCGGGTCGTACGCGTACGAGGCGGTGACCAGGTTCGTGGGTGCGCCAGGGTTGTTCGGGTCGCCGGTGTAGCCGACCAGGGTTTCGGTCAGCAACCTGCCCTCGGCGTCGTAGGTGCTGTCGACCTCTCCGCCGTCGGAGTCGAACTCCTTGGTCTGGTTGCCGTACGCGTCGTACTCCAGCCGGGTGGTCTTGCCTGCCGCATCGGTGCTGGTCTCCGCCAGTCCGTGCGAGTTGTAGGTGCGCGACTCGGTCCGTGCCGCGTCGCCACCGGTGCTGTCGGCGACCGTCTCCGAGATGCCCAGCCCGTCCACGTCGTACACGGTGGTGGTGACCGGGGTGTGCACGGCGCCGGTGACCCGGTTGGTCACCGGCGGCTCGGTCTGGGTCAGCCGGCGTCCGACCTTGTCATAGGTGTACGAGGTGACCAGGCCGGCCGGGAACGAGTCGGTGGTCTCGGTCTCGGTGAGGACCCGTCCCAGTCCGTCGTAGGTGAAGCTGGTGACCTTGCCCCGACGTCGGTGGTCCGCGCCACGTCGCCGTTGGCGAAGTAGTCGACCTTCTGTGCCGCACCGCCGGCCGTGGTGACCGTGCTGGGCAGGCCGGGCGGGGCGAAGCCGCCGTTCACCGCCGCGATGGTGGTGCCGTCGGTGAAGGTGGTGGTCGTGGAGCGGCCCAGCGGGTCGGTGACCCCGGTGCGGTTGCCCCTGGCGTCGTAGGCGTAGCTGGTCAGATAGGTGTTGTCGGTCGCCGAGGCCGAACGCCCGTCGCGGGTGGTCAGCATCACGTCGTTGCGCGGATCCGGTGTCAGCACCTTGGTGGTGGCGTCGGGGTAGTACGTGAAGTACACCGTGGAACACTTGTTCTGCGAGCGGTCCTGGCAGGTCGTCTGCGAGATCGCGTTGCCGCGGACGTCGTGCTCGGTGGTTTCCACGTTGCCGTTCGGGTCGGTCACCGTGCGCATGAACCCGCCGGTGTCGTACCCGTACCGGGTCCTGTTGCCCAAGGCGTCGATCGCGGTCAGTTCGTGGCCACTGTTCAGCTCGTAGACGTGGCTGACCGTCCGGTTTCCGGGGTCGGTGATGGTGGCCGTCTTGGCCGGCACACCCACCGTCTTGGCGCGGGCGGCGAACTGGGCACCGACCTGCGCCGCCGACAGTTGCGTCCGGTACAACGCCACCTCGGCGATCTGACCCTTGAAGTAGCCGGCGTAGCCGGTGTTGCCGCTCTGGCCCTGGTGCGGCTCGTCCGGCCAGGAACCGCCCCAGAATCCACCGCCGACATAGGCGTTGGCGGTGCCACCGGCGTACGCGGCGATGGTTCCGGTGGAGGAGCCGACGAGGGTCCCGTCCAGGTACATCGACTGGGCGGTGGCGGAGGCCGCGAGCACCACGTGGTGCCACTGACCGTCGGCCACCGAGCCGGCGGAGTTGATCTGCGCGCTGTTCCAGTACCTGCCGTGCAGTTTGCCGCTGGTGCCGATGTACAGCGCCGGGGTGAAGCTGTCGGAGGTGGTGGCGTTCTCCAGCGGGTCCGCCTGGTAGCTGAACAGCGGACCGCGGTCGCCGGCGTTGGCCTTGAACCACATGCCGACCGAGCAGGGGCAGGCGGCGGGGACGTCCGCCGAGGGCAGTTGCAGGTAGGACGACGTGCCGTCGAAGCTCGCGACGGTGCTGTTGTCGCTGGGCACGGCCGGATCGTCGAACGGGCCGCCGGCGGTGCCGAGCGTGACCGCACGGTACGTCGCGGTGTTGCCGTTGATCTCGTTGACCGCGTCGGTGCTACCGGTCTCGGCCAACCGCCAGTAGTCGGCGGGCGCCGCCGCGAGCACGGCCGCGGCGTACGGCTGGTACGACCCCGACACGGTCGGCTCGTTGACCTTCCAGACTCCGCCGTTGGAGTCGGTGACCTGGCTGACCTTGCTGGAGACGGGGTTGTAGGCGATGCCCACCGTGACGTTGCCGGACGGCCGCACCACCGAGGCCAGTGGCTTCGCGGCGACCTTGCCGGTGTTGGCGATCGCGGCCACGTTCGCGCTGGTCAGCGGCCTGTCAAAGACCGACACCTCGGCGATGGCGCCCTTGAAGTAGCTGGGATATCCGGTGTTGCCGTCCTGGTGGTAGTGCGGCTCGTCCACCCAGTTGCCGCCCAGGAAGCCGGCCCCGATGTACTCGTTCGCGGCGCTGGAGACTCCGATCTGGATGAGACCGGTACGGGAGCCGACCACGGCCCCGTCGAGGTACAGCCACTGGATGTCACCCGCGCCGACCAGCACCGCGTGATGCCAGCCACCGTCGGTCACCGAGGAGGGGGTCGCGATGCCGGCGGTGCTGCCGTCCCAGAACTTGCCGTAGAGCTTGCCGCTGGTACCGATGTACAGCGCCGGGGCGTAGTTGCCGGGCGTGCTCGCGTTGGTGATCGGGTCGCCCTGGTAGCTGATCAACGGGCCACTGTCACCCGCGTTCGCCTTGAACCAGAGGCTGATGGACTGGTAACTGGCGGTCGAGACCAGCTTGTTGGGCAGCTTCACCAGTGACGAGGTGCCGTTGAACCCCGCCGCGGTTGCCGAGGACCCGGGCAACGGCCCGGGCTGGCCCGACGCGACGTCGTGGTACGTGCCGACATCGGTGCCCTGGTTGTCCAGCACCTCACTTGCGGCCGTCTCGCCCGAGGTCTCCGTCAACCGCCAGTACGAGCGGGGGCCGGCGTTCATCACCGCGCTCGGATAGTGCGATCCGGTGGTGTAGGTGTACGTCAGGCAGGCGGTGCTCGACGTGGGCGGGCAGGCCCTGGTCAACCGGTCACCGGTGTACTCGTAGGTCCAGGTCGCCGCCGAGGCGGGGTCTCCCGCGGTGACCGGGTCGGTCACCACCGCGTTCACGTGCGCGGCGGTGCCGCCGGATGGTGTGGACCAGCTCAGATGCAGCGCCCGGCCGGAGGCCGATGTCATCGTGGTCAGGTGGTTGGCCGTGTCGTAGCCGAAGGTCTCGGTCCGGCCCTGCGCGTCGGCGATGGATGCCACCCCGTACTGCCCGGTGAGGCCGGTCGGCGCGGTGAAGGTGTAGGTCGTACCGTCCTTGTCCACCAGCTTGTAACCGCCGGTCATCGTGCTGAAGGTGGCGAACCGGCCCGACGGCGGGGTGAACGTGCCGTTGCCGTTACGACCGAAGGCCACCTCCTGACCGCCCGGGTAGGTGACGACGACGGTCTGCACCGCCCCGGCCGTGTCCTTCTGTTCGGTCGCCTTCACGTCGGCGACGGTGGACCAGCCCGCGCCGAAGGCGTCGGTCAGCCTGGGGTCCTGGCTGTTGTAGGCGCGCTCGATGGCCAGCGGCGGGCCGATGGTCGCGACCGTGGCGTCGGTGGCCGCGGTGGTGTAGTTGCCGACCTGGGCCTCGAAACCCTGGTCGCCGTTCTGCGCCAGACCGGAGGTGATCAACGGCTGCGGCACGGGCGTGGAGAAGATGTTGGTGGTCTGGGACGTGCTGCCGAAGTACCCGTCGGAGGCCGTGACCGTCCACTGGTAGTCCTGGCCCCAGGTCAGCTTTCCCGCCGGCACCACCCAGCTCCGGGAAGCGATCCACCCGGAGTCGGCAATCTTGGTGGCGTGGCTGTCGAAGACCGCGAAGTCGTAGGTGAGGGAATTGGGGAACGAGTCAGGGTCGTGGGCGGCGGCCAACAGCTCCGGAGTCAGGCTCGGCACGGCGTACCCGGACGGCGGATACTGGGCGTCCACCTGCGGCGCCGACCCCACGAGTAGGTGATCTCCAGGTACGGCGCCAGGCTCGGTGAGGGACCGTTGCGGGAGGTGAACTTCTTCCACTGGTACGAGTCGCTCTGCGAGGCGGTGACGGCGAGGCCGTAGTTCGGCTTCTTGTTCAACGCCCAGTCCTGCAGGGTGGCGGTCGCCAGCGGGACCGTCATCCACGTGCCGATGCTGCGGTCGCCTTTGGTGTTCGTACAGGCCGCGCCGGGGTTGGCGGTCACCGAGCCGATGGACGCGCCGAAGCTGGGTCCGGGGTAGGTGGTCAGCGTCGACGGCGACCAGT